>NZ_JACRGA010000025.1 GCF_016217785.1 Methanobacterium sp. | reverse complement strand
TTATTATTATTATTATTATTATTATTATTATTATTATTATTATTATTATTATTATTATTATTATTATTATTATTATTATTATTATTATTATTATTATTATTATTATTATTATTATTATTATTATTATTATTATTATCAAGCTGGCAATTCCTCAATGACCCCGATGGCACAATAAACGCCATAATTGACACGAGCACGAGCCTTATGAAAGGAAAACTTCCCGATCGTGAAAGTTTCGAGAAAATATTTATCTTCGACCCCGCTCAAGATAAATAAACTAGAGGTATACACTTATGGGCATCATTGATAAAATGGAAGCACAGTTAGAAGAAAGAGCCAAAAAAAGACAACATAACATGGAAAATCTTTTCATCTATCTTGCAGAATTAAATATTGATGAATTAAGTGATATTCTGTCTGAAATTCAAGATATTATGGACTCAAAATATTATAAAAAATTAATAGAAGCCGTCACTATTGATAAATTTAAAGATAAAGTTGATTTTCTTGGAGATTTACCTAAACATCGGATAGAAATCCTAGCTTACGATAACTTAAAAAAAGGAGGCTTATTAACCACCCTTTTCACCAAATCAATCATCACAGTCCAAGACACACTCACATTATATTCTTTTATAGAATCCATTTATTATATACACAAAAATCCATTAGAAAAAGAAGACCTAATAAATATTTATTTCAGTGGACTAGATGAACGTGTAATTTTTGCTCTAGAAAATTTTGACCAAGTTAAACTTGAAGATCTTCCTGAAACAACTCCAGAATATATTAAATCACTCGGAAAAACCTACTGGTCAGAGAAAGAACTCTACAAAAAACTAAACGAGCTAATGTTCGAAGTCATGGATTTTATTTTTGATTATCCTGCAATTACAAACCGTCCTTCAAAATATAGGGCCACAGAGGATCTTTTTATTCAATTTTTGGCTGCTTGTAATGCTGTGAATAATGGTCGTTTAGGTATTGGAGTTGATGATACTATTGTGGCTTATAAAACTTTTCTAAAGTTGATTAAAACAGATGTCACACAATATAAAGCTATTCCCGAACGGATAATAAATTTAGAGAATCATGGTGCTTATCTGGTTTGTAAAAAATGCGGAACCTATTACCAAATTCCAGAAGGCGAATCTGCAGATGATTATTCCAATAAATGCGAATGCGGAGGCAAATTAAAATACTTGGGCTCACCGCACAACTAAAAACCCTAAATCCATCCTAATCATGGCCAGGGACCATGTGGGTAACACCAACCAAACACCACTCACCTTCACAGTAGACAACACCCCACCCGTTATAAACCCTGAAATCACTCCAGAAAGTGTCAATCCCGAAGAAACAATAAATATAACCGTAACCGCCTCCCCCGACACGCAGAGTGTGGTGGCCATTATAGGCGCACAAAGAATCAACCTCACACCCACAAATGGAACCAGAACCTGGACCACCAACTACACCATACCACTAGATGCAACCTTCAACATCCACACCATACAAATAGAAGGAACCGATCAAGTAGGTAACGTGAGTAAGAACATGGCCAGTTACGAAGTACTGGATCCTAACCCTAACCCCGGACCCGAACCTAATCCTGGATCCAATCCTGGGCCTGGACCTGGACCTGAACCTGAACCAATACCCAGCCCCTCAAACACAGCTACAACGTGACATAGCCGGAGTCAGACAAGCAGTACAACAAGGCAGCTTCCAAGACGAACTGAACCGGTAAAAGGCTTTAAAAGCATGGACCAGCTTTTTAAACAAAGTCGGTTTCAATTACGGAATGTCAGTTTTCAAAAAAGGACTATATAAATTATTCCCCGACAAAAAATCCGAAATAGATTCCCTATTATTATTATTTTCAAGCTGGCAATTCCTCAATGACCCCGATGGCACAATAAACGCCATAATAGATACAATCACAAGCCTTATGAAAGGAAAACTTCCCAACCGTGAAAGTTTCGAGAAAATATTTATTTTTGACCCAGTACAAGATAAATAAACTAGAGGTATACCACATGGGCATCATTGATAAAATGGAATCTAAGATAGAAGAAATGGATAAGAAAAGTCAGCAAAATATGGAAAATCTTTTCAATTATCTTAATAACTTGGATTTGGATGGTTTGGCGAATATTCTTTCTGAAATTAAAGAAATCAGAGATTCAGGGTTTTATAAAAAACTAGTTGATGCCTCAAATACCAATAAATATAAAGAAGACATTGATTTTCTTGGAGATTTACCTAAGCATCGGATAGAAATCCTAGCATATGATAACTTAAAAAAAGGCGGACTATTAACCACCATTTTCACCAAATCAATAATCACAGTCCAAGACACTCTCACTTTATATCTTTTATAGAATCCATTTATTATATACACAAAAATCCATTAGAAAAAGAAGATCTGTTGAACATTTATTTTAGCGGACTAGATGAACGTGTAATTTTTGCTCTAGAAGATTTTGACATAATTAAACTTGAAGATCTACCTGAACCAACTCCAGAATATATTAAATCACTCGGAAAAACCTACTGGTCAGAGAAAGAACTCTACAAAAAACTAAACAAACTCATGTTTGAAGTCATGGATTTTAGTTTGAATTATCCAGACCTTAAAGACTGGTCATCTAAATATAGATCTACAGAGGATCTTTTTATTCAATTTCTGGCAGCTTGTAATGCTGTGAATAATGGCCGTTTAGGTATTGGAGTTGAAGACACTATTGTAGCCTATAAAACATTTTTGAAACTGATTAAAACAGATGTTACCAAATATAAAGCCATCTCTGAACGTATAATCCGTTTAGAAGATCATGATGCTTATCTGGTTTGTAAAAAATGTGGAACCTATTATCAGATTCCCGAGGGGGAATCTGCAGATGATTATTCCGATGAATGCGAATGCGGTGGGAAATTACAATACCTAGGCTCACCTCACAACTAAAAAAAAACCTATTTCCATCATGCTCATAACAGGAACCATGTGGGTAACACCAACCAAACACCCCTCAACATCAAAAAATATAACCTCTTCTTCTGCTGAATTGACTTTTACTAATTACCTTTTCACAGATTCACAATCTTCATCTAAGGAAAGTGGTAACTAGCAGCCCAATACTCAATCCCATCACAATTATAACTGTTGCCACCGCAATAACATTGAAAAGCTTGGTGTTCACATGTTCCCCCATGATTTTCTTGTCATTTATGATAAGGAGCATTAGTATCAGTACAAAAGGTAAAAGTATACCGTTTGCCACTTGAGATAAATACAGGATAGATAATAATGGGACCGATGGGATAAGAATTATGATTACCGCTGCTATAATCAGCCCCAAATATAAGCCATGGAACACCGGAGCTTCCCTAAAGCTTTTGGATACTCCTGCTTCGAATCCAAGACTTTCACATACATAATATGCTGTAGACAGTGGCAGGATACTGGCTGCAAAGAGTGAGGCGTTTAAAAATCCGAATGCAAATAGGATACTTGCGTATTGGCCTGCCAGTGGAGCCAGGGCCATCGAAACATCAGCAACGTTATTTACCTGGATACCGGTGGGATGTATGGTGGCTGCGCAGGCAATGACAATGAAAAAGGCCACAATGTTCACCACTATGGCTCCCAGCACTGCGTCCATCTTGGAATATTTGAGATTCTTTAAACTAATTCCCTTCTCCACTACCGAAGATTGGATGTAGAACATCATCCAGGGGGCAATGGTGGTTCCCACCAGACCAATCACCATGGTTATGTAGGCAGCATCAAGACTTATCTGTGGCATTATCATACTCTGAGCTGCTAATCCCCAGTCTGGTTGTGCCAGGAATCCAGCTATGATATAGGAGAAATAAAGGGCCGAGGCCATTAAGAATATTTTTTCCACACTTTTGTAGGTGCCTTTAACTACCAGGAGCCAGACAAAAAAGGCTGCCAGTGGCAGGGCTATGAAACGAGGCACATTGAATATGCCCGCACTTACTGCTATACCTGAAAATTCAGCCAGGACATTTCCGAAGTTGGCCAGAAGCAGGGCGACCATCATGAGGAAGGTGAGTTTAATTCCCACCTTCTCACGTATGAGATCTGCCAGGCCTTTCCCGGAAACTATGCCCATACGGACCCCCATTTCCTGGATCACGGCCAGTGCTATGATCATTGGGATGAATGTCCATAGAAGGTCGTATCCAAACTGTGAACCCGCCAGGGAGTAAGTTGTGATTCCTCCGGCATCGTTGTCCACGTTGGCAGTTATGATACCTGGCCCCATTACTGAGAGGAATATTATGAAGCTGATGACAGCAGGGCTCTTAAAAACCCTGCGGAAAATTGAATAATCCATAATTAGACCTTCTTAAATCTATTCCCCCTGTTTATCTTCCGAACATTCTTGGGACCCGTTTTTTCCAGGCAGTGGGTAAAACAATGTCTATTGCATCGTCAACTGTGATTATTCCCCTTATTTTATCTTTTTCAACAACAGGGAGGGCTATGAGGTTGTACTTTGCAATTTTCTGGGCAACCTCATGCTGTTCTTCCATTACGTCAACTTTAATGACATCAGTCTGCATGAAATCAGATATGTTTATATCAGGATCAGAGAGTATAATTTCCCTTATAGAAACTACTCCTACTAAATCGCCATTTTTTGAAAGAACATAGACATAGTAAATGGTTTCAACGTTTTTAGCCATTTCTCGAAGCGAGTCCAGGACTTGTTGAGCAGTGAGGCCCTCTTCCACAGCAGCAAATTCAGTAGTCATAACACCACCTGCGGTATTCTCAGGGTATTCCAGTAGTTTACGCAGGTCTTCTGATTCTTCAGGTTCCATTAGATCCAGGAGTTCTTCTGCCTTATCATCAGGTAGATCAGCGAGAAGGTCAGCTGCATCATCCGGAGACATTTCATCTAAAAGTTCGGCCGCTCTCTGGCTTTCCATTCCTTCCAGGAGTATAACCTGTCTTTCAGGGGAGACTTCCTCCAGGGTGTCGGCAGCTGCCTCATCATCCAGGGAATTCAAAATTGTTATGGATTCATTAAGTCCCAGCTGGTCCACAATATCCGCAATATCTGCAGGGTGAAGCTTTTTCAACTTCTGTTTAGGGACTTTTAGTTTTAAATTAGAATAGTCGCTGTTTAATGCATCAATATCCTTCCAGGAGATGAGATCTTCCCTGGAATCTATACCTAGGGGTTTGGCAATACGGGTCAAACTTAATCTTTTCAAAATACCGTGAATACCTATATCAACACCAATAACATGATAATGACCATTTTTGGCTGATAATTTGAGATCGTTAACCCGTCTGATCTTTTTATCCTCAATATCAACCACTTGCCGATCTAAAACATTATGAATAAGCTTAATATCATTATTTAAAATTGTATACTCTTCAATATCATTAATTGGGATTTTTAGGATTATTTTCTTTCCAATATCTCCAATGTAATTACAGGGAATATTTTTAACAGTTTTACCAGAAGTATTCACCATTATGGCTTTTATTATAGGATAAGCAGTTTCTGATGACACTATAACATCTTTCAGTTTCCCTATTTTTTCTCCGCTGGGGTTTATCACTGGTTTTTTTATTAAATCACTTAGGTACATTTCTCTCACCTCCTGGGATTGGTGGGTCATTTAGTTGGTCAATTGGAGGTATGACTCAGATTGGAGGTATGACTCCTTCTTTAACACGTTCCATCACAATCATCTCAGTCAGATCTTCAACACCATCAACCTGGCGGATTTTACTGGTTACTATCTTATTGAGCTCTTCAATGCTGTGGGCCCATACTTTAATGAGAATGTCATATTCTCCAGAGACACTGTAAACTTCAGAGACCTCTTCCAGTTTGGATAGTTCCATTTCCACGTTTTCGTGTTTTTCCGATTCTGTCTGAATGATGATGATGGCGGTGACCTTTAGGCCAGTTGCATCCGTGTCCAGAATCAGGGTGTATTGCTTGATCACAGTTTCTTCCAGCTTTTTAAGCCGGTTCGAGATGGTTGCGTCAGGTACGTTTATCTCCTTTGACATTTGGGAGAGAGTTATCCTTGAATTCTTGACCAGGGAACGAATAATTTCCGAGTCTATCTCGTCCATTTCAAATTCACCACGAATATGTTATTATAGTTAGTATCCTACCACCCAGCTTATAAAGATGTTGGAAGATTACCCAAATTATTCGTATTTTTTGGAAGATTACCCATAGGGAAATGAGCCTAATCAAGTTGTTCAAAACCAATCTCAAGGAACTTTCAGAAGTTAAATCATACCTTTAAGGAGTAAATCCTTAAAAATAACATTTTAAATCCTTAAAAATTTGAAATTCTTTAAAAAACATATGGATTATTCAAAAAAGGTGTCTATTTTAAGTATTATATCCAATTGAATTATAATAATATTATTGATATTAATTCACTGAAATCTTTGATGTGTAAGAATAATAAGCCACCTAAAAACTCAAAACCATACTTTAAAAACAAAATAGCAGGGCTGAGGATTCAGATACTGAACATTAACCTTTTCATAAGAGGTTCCCTTAGGAAACCCAGCTAGATACGTATTGAAAGCTTTATCAGGATTTCCAGAAGAATATACATGCAACCAGAGTACAGCAGTACTGTTATTGCCCATGCTTTCCCTTATAATGTCATTAACCCGAATGGGAGTGTTTCGGAAGAATTGAATATTCTCTGTTCTATTTTCTGGCCTATCCATCATCCAGACGGCTGCGGGATCTTCTACACAGATAGGATCCGTCATGACATAGAAATCGGTTGAATTCAACATTTCCTGAGTGATTCGAAAATGATAACAGACCCATCCTGATTTTTGATTTCTATAATCCACCTCCAAATGTTCCGGATTTCCATTAACACCAAAATGTGGGCATTCTTCCCCTAATTGTTTCTGTTCTGACAATCTGGAGCGGTCTACGGCGTTGATAAAAAGTATAATACTGGTATTAAGGTAATTGCAAAGAACTGTGCGGTTTTCCACCATTACTTCTGTAGAAGAATAGTTTCCACTAATATTTTTCACGTATATTGGTTCTAAAGATGTATCTACCGGATATATGGCCAGAGTAGATTTGCAATAGGTAGGAATTACTCGACCCGCCATTAATTTATCATAACTTCCGGTAAGGCGGTTTATCTTTGGGATACTTATGATGTTTGAATGAATTTTCATGTTAGTGGAGTCCACATCAGCCAATCCTGGTGTAATCCCACCCAAATCATTTAATTCCTCCCAATTTTCCGGAGATCCAGGGGTTTTTACCAGCATATCTGCACCGGAAAGGGTAATTCTTTCCAGAGAATTTCCGTAGACATAATCCTCCATTTTAGAACTAGCAATGTCCATGGCATCTGCCGAAACCCCCAATATAACGGTTATTAAAATTAAAGATAGCATTAGATCCATGGAAAATACCATTGCCCGACTATCTTCAGTAAATTCATTCCCAAACATCTAATCACTTGATCATTACATTTTAATGGGATCCACTCTAAAACTTAGGTAGTCCATATTTTTGTCGATGGGAATTATCCAAGTAGAGTTGGAAACTGTGCGTTCCATTGGTAAAGTAGATGAGCTTACAACCCGAGTAGGTTCCGTGAGAGCCAGTATCATTAAAAATAACATGGTCCACTGAACTGGGGGCAGTTGAGGAATTATCTGGAAATGTTATATTAGCTGACTGATTTGAAAAGGGGGCATTAACAGATGGTGCCGGTGTGATAAATGTTTCCACACCATAATGAGGACAAGTACCCTTCCCTTCCAGTCTGCAGAGGAAACAGGCCCCATCACTACTTTCATGATAAAATCCATTTTCAATGCAGTTTTTCAGGTTTACCAGTTCATTGGTGTTTCCGTGGAGAATGTAAGGATCGTAGGGGCATTTTTTTATGTATAATGAGGAGGTGGCGTTTTCATAAGCTTCAAAATTCTTGAGCCCCCTGGATTTGAGATAATTTGCCAGGCTGTTACCATAGAATATCCGGTCTTCCGTGATGGTTGCACTCCCATGATTCTTGCACTTGACAAATGGTAATGGATCATAAATCGAGAATGACCCATTGATGAGAGAAATGTTCTGGGTCAGATTTACCTGATGTTTCAAGGTGCCCTTGCGTACTGCAACCCTTGATTTGACTTCCACACAAAATGGATCATAGCTGTTATCCACGTTCAATATTGTACACTCCACCAACATGCCATTACCACTGTATTTTGAACAAAAAATATCCATTCTGTTCTGAAATTCCCCCTTAACCTCCTTTCTACTGTTTAAAAGAGGATTTCCACTACTTATAACCTCAAAAGATTTATCTCTAAGCACCTCCCTCCCTATTAATGGTAAATTTGTTTCCAGATCATTAGCAACACCCAGAACATCTTGGGAGTTTAACGTAGCCTGCTGGGCATCTGCTTCACCCACCGTCATGTCTGCCAATACCATTAATAGTAAAAAAGCGGGTAAAATAAGAAAAAATGAAAATAAACTCATCACGTAACCATTATTATCCATAATTTTACCCCTTTTTATGGGCCCGGTTCAAAAGTTTGTTTCCCTCTACACATAATTTATTATTTAATATATAAAAAGTAATACAATATAAAGTTATTTCTAAAGTAAAAAATTATATTATTCCGAGCATTAGTAAAGACAAAAAATAGATCATATATAATTTGTAGAAGTGGATCCTATTCGAATCATAAACATATAAAAACATCAGGACTATAAAAGGATTTATAAGAATAGATCAAATTATGGAATAGATCAAATTATAAAATCTAAATTAAACTAACTGAATTTAAACAAGCAATAACCAACTTAATCAAAAGCTATTAGCGAGGTATTATAAATGAAAGATATTGTAAGAGGCTGGCGTCACATCTCCCAAAGATATAATCTCATTGGATCAAAGTGTTTACAATGCGGCGAAGTATTTTTCCCAATGAGGGTTATCTGCCCCAAATGCAGACGAAAAGGTAAACTGGAACCCATAAAATTCACTGGAAATGGAAAAATTATGAGTTACTCTGTTATACACACCCCAACAGATGAATTTAAGAATATATCCCCATATGCCGTGGCTATTATTGAACTGGAAGAAGGAGCCAAGATCACCAGCCAAATAGTAGATTGTAACACCGATAACATTGAAATAGGTCAAGAAGTAGAGTTGGTATTCAGAAAAATCAGAGAAGAAGGCGATGAAGGAGTTATATCCTATGGTTACAAATTCAAACTCAAACAGTAAGGTAGGGATCGTTTTAGTGGGCCACGGCAGCCGACTACCCTATGGTAAAGATGTTCTAAGCCAGTTAGCAGAAATTTATAGACAGGAAAGTGATCATCCGGTGGAAGTAGGATTTATGAACATGAATAAACCATCCATCCCATCATCCATCAATAAACTGGCCCAGATGGGTGTGGAAAAGATTGTAGTAACCCCTGTGTTCCTGGCTCCTGGAGTGCACACCACCCAGGACATTCCCCGTATTCTGGGATTGAACAATGGTGACGAAACCCATGACCACAGCCATGCACATGGACACAGCCATGACCACGGTGAAACAGAGGAGATCCACTTCCATGGGGAAATAATCTACACCGACCCTCTGGGTCCCGATCCAAAAATCGTTTCCATAATAAAAGACCGGGTTAATGGGGCCCTTTAAAGATAATGCCTTCTAAAAATATTAAAACCCCGGAAAACCTTAAAATATCTCATATTGGTGAGAAAAAGCTTATCAAGCGACTCCTCTCAAGGAGTCGTGCTTTTCAACCTAATTCTCCTTTTTTTGATGAATTTTATTATAAAAGTCTCAGTGACGACGCTGCCCTCATTGATCTTGGGGATAAATATTTAGTGATAACTTCCGACCTTTTACTGGAATCATCTCATCTACCATCCGATATGAGCCCTGGAATGAAGGGGATGAAAGTGGTGACAGTGAATGTCAGTGACCTGGCAGCAATGGGAGCCAAACCCATTGGTTTTATACTGTCTCTGGGGTTACCAAAGGATCTTCCCCTTAATGAATTCGATGCAATAATGGATGGTGTTCTCTATTCCTGCCAGGATTATGAAATGGGACTGATGGGTGGTGACACCAATCAATCTGATGAGTTAATCCTCAGTGGAACCGGTTTAGGAATGGTGGATAAAAACAAAGTACTCATGAAAGAGGGTGCCCAGCCAGGGGATGTGGTGGCAGTTACCGGCCCATTGGGTGTGGCTGCAGCAGGATTTGAATTCTTATTATCCCCCCCAACTGTAAGGGAAGACCTTAAAAAAAATCTTAACCACTCAACCCTAGAACTCATCCAGAAACATGCCCTCCAACCGCATGCCAGATTAAAAGAGGGGATTATGCTGGCAAATACAGGTATAGTGACTTCTGCCACTGATATAACCGATGGTCTGGCCAGTGAAGTAGGGGAATTGTTGGAAGCTTCCAAAAACAGGTTGGGAATTACTCTTTTTGAAACCATGATCCCCCTTATTCCCGAGGTGGAAGAGATAGCTGCGGCATTAAACCAGGACCCCCTTGATTTTGCCCTTTATTATGGTGAGGATTTTGAACTTCTTTTAACCCTTCAAAAAGATGATTTTGACCATCTAAAGGATGAGTTCGGGCTTCATCAGGTGGGTGTGGTGACGGATTCTGGTAAGATGGAAATAATAGATAAAGATGGTAAAACAAATATATTAGAAAATAAGGGTTACCAGCACTTTACATAAGTGAGGATTATTTGATGGACATCTTGATCATCTAATAAACGGGGGTTTATCTAATGAAGAAGGAAGCCATACTTTATGAAAAGCGGGATAGTGTGCTTAACTGCCATATCTGTAATCGTAGTTGTGTTATATCCAATGGTAAGACTGGTTTTTGCGGGATGAGGCAGAATGATAATGGCACCATGTACAGCCTGAATTACGCATCTGCTTCCTCAGTGGCAGTTGACCCCATTGAAAAAAAACCTCTCTTCCATTTTTATCCCGGCAGCCTATCATTCAGCCTGGGAAGCGTTGGCTGCAACTTCCGCTGCCCTTACTGCCAGAATTGGTCCATATCCCAGGCCAGTCTGGAGGAAATAGGAATCAGAGATATCCTTCCCGAAGAAGCCATACAGATGGCCCAAGATAATAACTGCCAGTCCATTTCATGGACCTACAACGAACCTACCATGTGGTTTGAATATACCTATGACTCGGCAAAACTGGCCCATAAAAATGATTTGAAGACAGTTTATGTTACCAATGGTTACATGAGCTCTGAATCATTGGATCTAATCGCACCTCACCTGGATGCGGCCAATGTGGATTTGAAGGGGATGTCTGATAAATTTTACCGAGAACTGTGCCAGGCACGTCTGGAACCCGTGCTAGAAAACATACAGACCATGCATGATAAGGGCATCCACTTGGAAATTACCAACCTGGTGATACCGGGCTACAATGATTCCGAGGAAGACCTCCAAACACTGGTGAAATTTGTGGCTGATGTGGATGTGAACATCCCTCTACACTTCACCCGCTTCTATCCCCATTACAAAATGAACCAGGTCCCACCTACCCCTGTGAAAACCCTGGAGAAAGCCTATAAAATGGCCAGAGAATCAGGTGTGAAGTACGTCTACGTGGGGAATGTCCCAGGGAGTGATGGGGAGAACACCAGGTGTCCTGATTGTGGAGAACTTCTCATTAAGAGGGATGGATTTAGTGTGGGATCTAATAATTTGAAGAAAAATAAGGAATGCCCCAGTTGTGGGATGAAAATTGATATTGAAATTTAATTTAAGTTAATTAAACCAGTCATTGATTGGAAAAATCTTAAAAAAAATTTTATAAATAAAAAAAATAGGTTAAAAAACCCTAATTAGAGAAACTAACCCTTTCAAACTTCTCCAGTTTGTCCAGTGGCTTGGTGGCATCCACCCCTACCTTGGTGGTTGTTCCATCTGGCTTGGCACAGGGATCAAGGGATGATCCACGAGCTCCGGGAACGATTAGTATGTCATCATCACCTTTCACCCTGGTAGCGAGAGCATATTCCACATCCTCAGCATCGAAGATGTCGATGTCCTCATCAACAACCACACAATGTTTAAGTGAAGGATGTGCGGCCAGTGCCGCCATTATAACGTTTTTACCATCACCCTGAGTTTGTTTCTGGATAGAGACTGCTGCGTGTAACCAGCAGCATCCCCCTTCAGTTAGAGCTACGTTTTTCACAGTGGGGACAGTGTTTTGAACGGAATTGAATATTCTTGGCTCCTGTGGAAGGCCCTGTAGTAGTTTGTGCTCGAAACCTGCTGGCATTATGGCATGGTACATTGAATCAGACTGGAAGTGCATCCGGTCCAGTTCGATCACTGGTTCCATTCGCACCACATCGTAGGTGTCGGTTAAATCAACAAATGGTCCTTCTTCAGCCCTTTCATGTGGCAACATCCGTCCTTCAAGGAGTATTTCACATTCAGGAACCTCCAGATCCACTGTTTCACATTTTATGAGCTTCATTTCTCCATGGTGGAAATTGTTGGCCACTTCCAGTTCATCCACGTTAATGGGCACCGAAGTAGTGGTAGCCAACAGGGTGGCTGGGTGCATTCCAATGGCAATTGCCAGTTCCAAAGGTTCATCAAGGGCTTCTGCCCTCTGGTGATAAGTATAGAGATGTCGTGGCACAATACGGGCAGTTAGCCTATCCTTATCCAATACGAGCATGCGGTGGATGGAGGCATTTCGAACACCAGTTTCCGGATCCTTGGCAATGATCACCCCCGAAGTGATATAGGGCCCACCATCACGTGAATAATAGGTTAGTACTGGAAGTTCGGTGAGATCAGCGGTTTTGGAAATATCAAAACTATCCTGTGGACTTTTAAAATCGTTAATAGGAAGGGGATTGTTAATTGCCCCCATTATTTTCTGAGTAATTCCAGCTACATCAGTGTTTAGGGCCCTGGCAATCTTTTCACGGGTGTTGCATATCCCAGATATGACTTTCATGTCTGATTCACGGATGTTTTCCATTATGATAGTGTCTTTCGGATTTTTTTTCAGAAATTCAGCGGCTTCAAGGTTAACCGAAACTTTTTCATCAATTTTAATAGTGTTAAAGTCTTTTTCAAGAGTTTTCAAGAATCCTCGCATAAATTCACCAACCATTTCATTTGATAATAGTTACCATAAACAATATCAAGAATATTAGGAGAATTAAACCCCAGACATAATTCGCGGGGCATAAAAATCTGTTTGTAGAACAAGTTTCCCTTGTTCCCCCTTTATTTTTCTTTTCTTTCATAACTTCACAGTAGATCTTTAAATTATTATTAAGATATATTATGGACTAATTTGGAATATATTTATTGATATTCAATGCCAGATTGCATCTACGATATGTGTAAAAATTATGTTAAAAATAGTACACGTATAAAAAGAATCACCTATTGAACATCTTTATACTGTAATCATTATATTAACAATTTAAGCCATTTTATTTGAATAAACAGCTATTTGAATAAACAGCTATTTGAATAAACAGCTATTTGAATAAACAGCTATGATGAGTCATGTTTGTAAATATAACTCCCATAAAATCCTTACTTCCACAAAATCCTTTAAAAAATTATTGGAGGAGGAATATTGGATTTTGAAAAACTTGTCATCTTTTGCAGTTAATGTTACCCTTAAATCTGAGCAAATCTTTCTTTATCCTACTATCACCTATACCCAGCATTTCAGCAGCGAGTATAGCAGCATTACCCCCCGAATCCACACCCATGGTGGCTACTGGAACTCCCGGAGGCATGTTCACCATGGATAACAGAGCATCTATCCCCTCCATCTTAATTGAACAGGGAACCCCTATGACTGGTTTTTCAGTGTAAGCCACCACCGCACCGGTAACATGGGCTGAAAGACCTGAAATGGCAATGAAAACATTGGCATCTCTATTTCTCTTCATGAAATTTTCAAATTTATCAGGAGATCTGACTGGTGATACCACCGAAGAGTCATAGGTGATGTTGAGTTTATCCAGAAACATTGTGGTCTTCTTGGCCACCTTAATATCACTGTAACTTCCGGATATCACTGCCACTTGAGGCGGAATGATACCCTCCCTCAGTTTACCAGGGTGGGTTGTAGCCTTCGTCTCTTTTCCCTCTAGATTTTCATTTTGGGATTCTACTTCTTCTTGTTCATCTGAATCTGGGCTGATTTTAGAATAATATTTCCCATTCATCTGGAGGAAAAGTTTTTCCTCATCTTCAGCTATCTTTGAGTGAAAATCCCTGCGGAAAGAGGATAATCTTTCCCGAACATCTGCATCATCAATGCCTATTATTTGAGCTGCCAGTATAGCTGCGTTTTCACCCCGGTCAATCCCTACAGTTGCCACTGGTGCGCCTAATGGCATCTGGACTGAGGCAAAAAGAGCATCCAGCCCAGCCACTTTAACATCCACCGGGACCCCAATAACTGGTTTATGAGTAATCCCGGCTATGATTCCAGGAAGATGGGCTGATAGTCCGGCTATTCCTATAAAAACTTCGACTCCATTTTTTGCTGCCTTTGTAACTATTTTTTTCACTTTTTCATGGGTACGGTGGGCTGATGCCACCCTGAGATCATAGTATATTCCCAGTTTTTCCAGGATTGAGGTGGCCTTTTCAGCAATTTTAAAGTCTGAAGCACTGCCCAGTATGATCATAACCTTTGGTTCCATTATAAACCTCACTTTTTAGTATCAATATAATAGGGAATCGATGTGACCCTTTTACACATAACAATATGCTTAAACTGATAATAAAAGTTTTAGTAAAATGAACTATTAAAAAAAGGAGAAACCTTAATATAATCTTATATAAGTTAGTTTAGGTAATTAGTTGTATAGAATTAGAGGTGTAATATAAGTGTCTTGGATTATTCTATTATTTGTCCTGTTCATCGCTTCGGTGAAAACCAGGAGTTCAAAAAAACCAATGACCGTTTCGGTCATATTACCAGCTTACAATGAGGAAAAAACAGTTGATAGTGTAATAAAAACTGTTAAAGCACTTAATTATATTGACGAGATCATCGTGGTTAACGATGGTTCCCTGGACGCCACTGAACAAGTGGCAAAAGAAGCAGGAGCCACAGTTATAAGCCATACCAAAAATCGAGGAAAAGGTGCTGCTATAAAAACCGGGTTTAAAAATTCTAAAGGAGACATAGTGGTATTTATAGATGCGGACCTCCAGAAATTAGTCCCTAAACAGGTGGATAAGATGATCCAACCTATCCTCAATGGTGAAGCCGATGTTACCAAGACCAAATTCAAAAGAGAAGCCGGTCGAGTTACAGAGTTAACCGCCAAACCTCTATTAAGCTTTTTCTTCCCTGAAATCAGGTTTGAACAACCCCTGAGTGGTCAGTTTGCCGCTAAAAGATCATTCCTGAATAACATCCAGCTAGAAGATGATTACGGTGTGGATGTAGGAATTGTTCTGGACGCCGATGTAATGGGAGCACGGGTTAAAGAGGTGGATATTGGTAACATCAGCCATTCCATGTCTTCCCTGTACGAACTGAACATCGTGGCCACAGAAGTAGTGCGAACCATTGTGGACCGAGCCAACAGTTATGGTAGAATAACCATGATCGACACCCTTGGAAAATCCATAAGAATGGCTGTTTTGGGCCTTTCACTGATAACTTTAGGATTTTTCTTTGTGTTCTTCATCAGAATCCGTCCATCATACGTGGCCCTGTACCTGGGATTGGCCATAATCATAATTGGAATTATAATTGCCGCTTACTATATCATTAAGATCATTAGAGCATCGATTAAAACTATTTTACGGCCGGATGGTAAGTCCCGGAATCTGAAATCGTTTTTCTACATGCATTCTCCCCTGATAGTTTCCGCCCTCATCATGTTTGCTGTGCTCTTCACCATGTTGGGCTCGGTGCACGTGGATGAAGGTAAGATATCCGTTGAACCTGCAGCCAGGAATGTGATATTCTGGAAGCAACCAGTGGAAAACCAGACCATCGACATCAGGGGGCCCTATACTGTGGATAGTGCCCTGGAAAATGAATTTTCTGTTATCAGAACACCACAGGACGCCCTGAATACATTGGAATTGGGTTATGGAGACACGGTCATCATCGGTGGGCAGAGTTATACTTTAAATCAAACCATTCCTGGGGAGGATAGTATAATGAGGATACCCTATAATGCCCGGATCGCCCTGGGGCTTAATGTGCGTGATGTTATCAGGGACACTGATCTGCGTAATTATTTCAAGGATATTTACGCTGAGAAAAACATTTCCCTGAGTACATCCAACATAACCGCTACAGAGGGAATTATAATCAAAAACACGGCAAGTGATGCTAAAACCATCAACCTCTATCTTAACAACGAAAAGATCGGTACAACCACAGGGATACTCAAGGATGGAACCTATAAAATCTATTTAAATGGTTATTTGTATAAAACCATCCAAGTAGATAATGATAGCTCCCAGAATACATTCCTGGTGACTAAAGGGAATAATGTGGTGAAAATTGAGGTTGCTGGAGATGCCAAGTCCAGTGCAGAGTTCCCCACTTCCGATAAGGGAATTTTGTTCTACTTCAACCTCCCCAGCGGTTAAATTAAATATTCCTTTATTAATTTATTTTTTAACAGATCATGGCATTAGGAATATAACAGGCCACTAATTCAGAAAATAATATTAAATAAGGTATAATGCCAAAATAGGAATATTAAAGTTAAAAAAATAGTAATATAAAAAAATAGTAATCAAAGCATTGTAGAAGTAAACAGATTTACTTAATAATATACTTTCACTGCCTCTTCAATGTCATTGTACATCCCTAAAGCAGCCAATGCACCAATTTTTCCCTGAGAACCGGTAACTTCCACCATTTCCACTCCCACATCTTGCGCCACTTTTTCAGCTTCTTCCACGGTTAGCATGGATTTTTTAGCAGCCTCAGAATATGATCGGAGTTTTCTTGGGACATCTAGACCTTGAAGAACAGCAATTGAAGTTTTATCAGACAAAGTATCTTTTTTCAGTAATTCAACTACCTTCCGAATCAGCCCATCCTTTTCTCCAGGTTTCACTGCGAATACTAGGGCTATGGCCACACAGTTCTGGGTTTTGTTGGGATTATGAGGATATAATTGTACTGTAATATGATCCAGATATTGATATCCCTGACGGGCGAGTTCTGCCCCAACATTATGAGCTAATGTCCACGTGGCACCCTCGTCTTTGGTGTCAGTATCATCAATACCAATAATCACTTTTTCCATTCGAGGAGTGACTACAGTGGCTCTTCCCACCTTGGATCCTCCCCCAATATCCTGAAGTTCTACCCTCAACACCCCCTCTGCCATTCCCCGGCACATTGCTGCCCCTACACCAGCACCGGCCAGTCCAGCATGGACCACTTTAACTTCATCCCCCTCAACAGAGACTTCTTCAATTCCTGCTGCGTGTAAACTGGGTTTGAGACTTAAATTAGATTTACCCATTTTTACCAGGAATGTGTGTCTGTTACCATCTCTTTTAGCTTTTAATACTATGTCACTGCTGTGCTGGTACTGGTAGATCATCCACTGGGATCCGGATATGCAGGGATGGTACTCCACAATCTCCACCAGATCATCATTTACCATGGTGAGGACTTTCTGGTAGGGTGCAACCCAGGGGTCCTGGAATTTATCTTTTAAGTCACGGGGGGTGAGTATTTCCATAAAATTTCTCCAAAAAAATTATTAAAATTATTAGATCCTGTATTATAACTTTTGATTTAGATTACATGAAAAAATAATAGAAATAATTGGATAAATTTAATCCAACTATTTAAGCCGTTCAGTCATTTTCACTACGGCTTCTACGGCACGTTTGGCGTATTCAACCCTCTGATGGGCTTCTAAACGGGTCATGCCAGGTCCGGTGATTCCCAGCCCCACTGGTTTATCGTATTCCAGTGCTAGATCTGCAATTTTACGGGAAGCATGCTGAACAACGATTTCATCGTGGGAGGTAGCGCCTTCAATAACCGCTCCCAGAGTAACCACTGCATCAATATCATCCTGTTCTAAAAGCTTTTTTATGGCCAAAGGCATGTCAAAAACACCAGGAACAGTTATTACTTCAGTTATTTCTGATTCTAAAAATTTAGCATGTTCTTTTGCTAATTCTAACATCATATGAGTGATGTCATAATTAAATTCTGCAACTACGGCACCTATTCTAACTTTTACCATTATTTAATGCCTCCATTATAATTTTTAGCTGAAAATGATCTTCATTCATCTTCCACATACAATTAAATTTTTGATCTTCACTCGATCTTCACAATACGAGTTAACCAAATATAATAATTATATATAAGCTATGATAGCAGCTACTGAGCTGGTAGTCATGATTATTATTATAAAAATGGCTATCCATTGAGGTCTGGTCATTTTGTTTCGTCTCCCTTTATTCTAAGTTATACCAGGAATTTGGAAACTTTTTTGAGAGTTTCAACCAATATTTCTAGTTCTTCCCGAGTATTGTAGTAATGTATGGATGCCCTAACGGTTCCACCCAACTCATAAGCCCCTATATGCCTCATTGATGGTATTGCACAGTGAAAACCGCTCCTGACACATATGGATCTACTCTCATCCAGTATCTTGGCCAGGTCATGGGGGTTTATATTATCTATATTGAAGGAAACAATACCATAAATATTTTCTGGACTCCCATAAACAGTGACCTTCTCCAGATCAAGGATCTCCTGGTACATGAATCTGGTTAGTTTTTGACTGTGTTTCTCTATTTTATGCATCCCAATCCTTTTCAGGTAGTCTATGGATGCTCCCAGGCCAATGCACCCAGCAATATTTTGAGTTCCCGCTTCAAAGCAATATGGAGCTTCGGTGAGTTTAAAATCATCTTCAGTGACCTGGTCAACTGTTCCCCCTCCCAGGTTAAGGGGTTGCAATTTTTCCTGTGCATTCCGGGTGCAGTACAGAAATCCGGTTCCAACTGGACCTAACAATCCTTTATGACCAGGGAAAGCAATAAAATCAGCCCCTAACTTTTTCACATCAACACTAATATGCCCGGCAGATTGGGCGACATCAACCAGGTAAAGTGCTCCAGTTTTATTGGCTATTTTGGCTATTTCCTCCACGGGTTGTACCGAACCAATGGAATTGGAGATATGGGTGATACTTATCAGTCGCGTGTTTTCATCAACCGCCTTTTCAACTGCATCTGGATCAACAACTCCGTTTTCATCTGCATTTACAACCCTCAATTCCACTCCTTTACTACGCAGATTAAGCCAGGGTACCAGGTTAGAGTGGTGTTCAATGTTAGGGACCACAATGTTATCCCCCTCCTCAAATTCCAGACCATGAGCTACCATGTTTATGGCTTCAGTAGTGTTTTTGGTGAAAATAATCTCATCAGGATGGGAATTCACAAATCTGGCAATCTTCTCCCGTGCTTCATCCAGTTTATGGGAGGCCTTAACCGCCAGCCGGTAAGCACCTCTGCCAGTGTTGGCATTGTAGTTGTAGAAATAATCACACATGGCATCCACTACTGGTCGGGGTGTGGGGGTGGTGCTGGCAGCATCAAGATATATGACATCTTCCAGTAAGGGAATATCCCTTCTTACATCGGCTGTTTTCATAATATGCCCTGAAATTTCCTTTAATTAATTATAATATGATTTAAATAGTATATAAAAATTTAAAATATAATTAAAAAAATATTTTTCCAATGAGTTAGATTATTCTAAGGATAATATTGAATTCTAAGGATAAATATGGCAAAAAGAATAAAAAAAGGAATAGATTAAAGGTAGGCATTGAAAACAGTTACCTACACTTAGTAGAGGGTGTCTTATTCTTCCAGTTTCTTTCTGACTTCTGCAGCCATTTCCATGGTGGATGCATTACCACCAAGATCACCGGTCACCATTTTGCTTTCTGCCAGGACTTTTACCAAGGCATTTTCAAGTTTGCGGGCTGCATCGTTTTCTTCCAGGTAATCCAACATTAAAACTGCGGATAATATCATGGCAGAGGGGTTTGCAGTTCCTTTACCGGCATGATTTGGTGCTGATCCATGTACTGGTTCAAACAATCCCTGGTTTTCTCCGATATTGGCTGATGGGATCAACCCCAGTCCACCCACCAGTCCTGCACCTTCATCAGACAGTATGTCTCCGAAGAGGTTGGTGGTTACAATCACATCGAACATTTCTGGTTTGGTGATGAAGAACATGGCAGTAGCATCCACGTAACGGTCATCCAGTTCCATGTCAGGATAATCTTCGGCTACTTTGTAGAATGTCTCTTTGAAGAGCCCATCTGTTTTTTTGAGGACGTTTGCCTTGTGTACCGCGGTTACTTTATCCCTGCCTGTTTTTTTAGCATATTCGAAGGCAAATTTGCATATCCTCTCAGAAGCCTTTCTGGTGACCACTCGAAGAGCAGTTGCCCCCTCCTCAGTTTCCTCTTCCAGACCTATGTATAATCCTTCTGTATTTTCACGGACTATGACAAAGTCCAGGTTATTGAAAATGGATTTAGTGCCAGGGTAAGATTTAACCGGCCGGAGGTTCACGTACAGATCGAGTTCCTGCCTCATTTTAACGATTACATCAGCGGCTGATTCCCCTGCAGCCCCAAATAGACATGCCTGGGATGCTTTAACTATGTCCACTGTTTCCTGAGGTAATGCCACCCCTGTTTTCTCCATATGCTCATCTCCAGCATCGGCGAAAGTATAATCAAATTCAACATCTACTGCTTCCAACACATGGAGGGTTGCTTCCATTACCTCTTTTCCAATCCCGTCTCCGGGTATAACTGCTATTTTATACATGCATAACACCTGTTATCTTTTTTAATGATTTGTTCTTAATTCAGTGACATTCGAATTTTAATAGTCTAAATCAAATCTTACAGCTTTTAATTGAATTAAACTGATTTAAATCTTAATTGATTCTTATAATCGAATTCATGTCAAAAAATTTTTTTACTAGTCCTTTATCTCGGCAAGATGGTTTTTCAGATAGCTGATTAACCCTCCTTCGTTCATGATGCCCATCATGAATTCAGGGAGAGGTTTTATTTCAAACTCTTTAGAGCTGTTTAAATCCCTTATAACCCCTTTATCTATGTCTATCTGGATTTCATCTCCTTCTTCGATATTTTTAGAAATACCTTTAGCCTCTATAAGGAGTAAGCCTATGTTTATGGAGTTTCTGTAGAATATCCTGGCAAATGATTCCGCTACCACTGCTGATATTCCGGCTCCTTTTATGGCAATTGGTGCGTGTTCACGGGATGATCCGCAGCCAAAGTTTTTCCCAGCCACTATGATGTCACCTTCTCCCACCTTTTTGGCAAAATCAGGATCGTGTCCTTCCATAACACATGCTGCGAGTTCTTTTTCTCCGGTTAACACCAGGTATCGGCCGGGAATTATTATGTCAGTGTCCACGTCATCAGGGAACTTCCAAACCTTTCCTTCAAGTACTTTGTCCATAATTACCACCTTCAACTATCTTATGTGATTAAATATCTTTAATTATCGATTGAAACTTTTAATAGCAATAAAATAAGGTTTCCTAACAGTGATTATCTTGGATCTGTTATTTCTCCTTTGATTGCGGATGCTGCGGCTACTGCGGCTGAACTCAGGTAAACTTCTGCTTCAGGGCTTCCCTGTCTACCCTTAAAGTTCCGATTGGATGTGGACAGGCTTACTTCTCCAGGTCCCAGGAGTCCTACATGACCACCCAGGCAGGGTCCACAACAGGGGTTGCACACTAGGGCACCGGCATCCACAAATATGTTCATTAAACCCTCATCCAGTGCCTGGCGGTAGATTTCACGGGAGGCAGGTATTACTAACATCCTAACATCAGAGGATACTTGTTTCCCCTTCAGGATTTCTGCAGCCACTTGTAGGTCATCAAGGCGTCCGTTGGTACAGGATCCTAGGAATACCTGATCTATAGGTGTTCCTTCTATCTCGCTCACTGGTTTTACATTGTCCACATTGTGGGGGCAGGCTATCTGTGGTTCCAGGTCATTTACATCCACGTACATGGTGGTAAGTGAATCTGCATCTTCATCAGTTGTGAAAGATTGGTAAGGTTTGTTGGTGCGTCCTTTCAGGTAGTTTTTGGTTTTTTCATCCACTTCCACCATTCCTGTTTTGCCTCCCATTTCTATGGCCATGTTACACAGTGCCATACGCTGGGATACAGACATGTTGCTGGTGGTTTCACCTCCGAATTCGCAGGCCTGGTAGGTAGCACCGTCGGCCCCTATCTGTCCAATGATGTTGAGAACCACATCCTTGGAGTAAACATGCTGGCCAAGTTTGCCTTCTATTTCGAATTTTATGGTTTCAGGTACCTTAAACCAGAGTTTTCCTGTGGCAAATACCATTGCCATGTCCGTTGATCCGATTCCAGTTGCAAATGCACCTAATGCTCCGTGGGTGCAGGTGTGGGAGTCTGTTCCTACAATTACCTCTCCCGGGATCACGTGTCCTTTTTCAGGTAGTACCTGGTGGCATACTCCTTCCCTAACATCGTAGAAATTCTTTATTCCCTGTTTTTCCACGAATTCTCTCATGAAAATATGGTTCTGGGCTGCTTCTAGGGAGTCTGCTGGTACCTGGTGGTCGAATAGAACCACAATTTTCTCAGGATCCCATACTTTTTCCACCCCAATTTTCTGGAATGATTCAACAGATAAAGGTCCGGTTAGATCATGAGTCATAGCCACATCTATGTTAGCCATGACAATATCTCCTGCACCTGTTTCCTTTAATCCTGCTGCTTTTGCCAGTACTTTTTCAGCCATAGTCATTGACATCTGCTTTCCTCCATTTATGTAATTTACAATTAATTTATCGGTTCAATTGCCCCTATTCATGAATTTAAATCAATAACTTCAACTTAGGAATATGATCAGTTGTTTTTATTTCGAATAGAGCTATAATTCAGAAATTGTTATTTTATTTACAATTTTCACGAAATTTTCAACTTCTTCAGGGTTTAAAATCTTTGAAATCTTTTTTATCGTGTTTTTATGGACTTGTTTGTGCATTTCCATTATCTGGTTGCCTTTGGGTGTTAACTGCAGAGAATAGAAACGTTTGTCCTGGTTGGATTGGATTTTGTTTACAATTCCCAGATCAATTAACTGGTTGATGGCTATTGATACCGTTGATTTTTTTACGTCCAGTGTTTTTGCTAGTTCAGAAACGCTTATTCCCTGGTTTTTATCGATTAATTCTATGTAGTAAAGTTGTCTGAGAGTGTATTCTTTTAAATCTCCACTTCGAAGTTGTGTTTGGAATTTTCTCATTAAATCGCTAAGTTTATCCATTGATTCTACCAGTTCAAGCTCCTTATTCATAGGTTATCACCTGTCAAGTAAATAGTTTTATCTAACTAACTATTATATATAGTATTCCATGTGCTCCCAAAGAAATTTTCATAATATTTAACCCAGATATGACAATCCAGAACCAGTATCATTACTTCTCAAAAGCTCGGACTAATCACATTATATAATATAGATAAAAAATACTGAATGATGACCAACCCAATGTAGTAATAAAATATATATATAATGTAATACTAACTGTATATTGAATATGATAGATGATTTAATAATATGACCTGAGAGAATATTGATGAGGGAATAAAATGAGGGAAATGAGCCAAGAGATAAAGGATGAATATGAGAAAATCAAGGACAAAATCTCATATGAAGACTTCCTGAAAAAAATGGAAGAATATAAAAAAGAAAACGCAGATGTAAGCTTTATCGACGACATTAGCATAGCCCATATGGTGGTAGGGGACTATATTACCGAAAAAAACGAGCCCACTGAAGAAGTAAAGGATTTATGGAAGATAAAAGATTTAGAAACCGGCAAACAACACATAAACCTACTGGGAAGGGTAATGAGCATTTCCAACGTTAAAAAATTCACCAGTAAGAAAGGTAGAGAAGGAAAACTAGCAAACCTGATCCTTGCAGATGAGACCGGTAGAATAAGAGTTGTTTTTTGGACTGAAAACATCAAATTAATGGATAAATTCCAGGAAGGGGATGTGGTTCAAATCAATGACGTGGAAGTGAAACAGGGATTTCGGGATGATGAAACCCACCTTAACATACAATCCTCCCTAGAAAAATTGGACCCAACGGATTACCCTGATTTACCCCCATATAACGATAAAATAACTCCTTTGAGTGAAATTAAAGGAGATATGGAAGTAAACGTGGTTGCACGTGTCATTAGAATTCCCAGGATAAGGTCCTTTGATCGTAACGGCAGAGATGGTAAAGTAGCCTCCCTGGAACTGCAGGATAAAAGTGGTAGCATGCAATTCACCCTGTGGAACAAAGACACCAACCTCATCGATGATCTGGATCTAAAAGAAGGGGACGCAGTCAGGATACTGGGAGCTCAGAGCAGAGTTCGTAATGGAGAAGTATCCTTAAGCCACTCCTGGATCGGTAGAATTGTAAAAGGAGACTTTGATGTTCCAGAATATCAGGAAGATATTCTCAAAATCGGAGACGCCCATGAAATGAGAAATGTTACCCTGATAGGATTGGTGAGCAAAGTTTACGATACCATAACCTTCGAACGAGACGATGGGACCACTGGAAAAGTGAAATCCATGGAATTAGAGGATGATACAGGTGCTATTCGTCTTACCCTGTGGAATGAAGACACTGAAATCGATGTTAAAAAGGGAGACATCCTGAAAATCATCGGAGGGAACATTGAATTCGATGATTATTCCGGCACCAACTACCGGGTGAACACCAACTGGAACACCAAACTCATCATTAATCCCCCAATAGACCAGGAAATGAAAGATAAACTGAATGAAGTTGGTAAATACCTAAAACCAATGAAAATCAATGACTTAAATAAAATAGAAGATGATGGGGAAGAAGTGGATATCATTGGACGTGTGGTTAACCTATATGAACCCAACGAGTTTCAGCGAGACGATGGCACCACCGGCATGGTGAGAACGGCAGAAATTGCCGATGACTCTGGAATGGTACGGGTTTCTCTGTGGGATAATAAAGCAGAACATCAAATGAAAGAGGGAGATGCCCTGAAAATTGAGAATGCACGCACACGTCTGGGAGATTACCAGGTAGATCTCAGTGTGGGTAAAACTTCCCGACTCATTGAACCTACAGAAGAAGAGATAAAAGACCTACCATCTCTAAAAGATGTTGAATCAATGATCTATCAGAGTAAGAAGATCAAAGAGCTGGCTGAAGGGGACCGGGATGTGAGCATCTTCGGCCGTGTTTTAAGTATGGGAGAACCCACCCAGTTCACCAAAAGTGATGGCAGCGCAGGCATAGTCCGTTCCATGGAGATTGCCGACGACACTGGGGTGATTCGAGCTTCACTCTGGGATGATCAGGCCAACACATCATTTAAAGAAGGCGAAGCAGTCAAAATTGATAATCCAAGGGTTAATATGCGAAATGATCGTGTTGAGCTCAGTGTAGGTAGAACGACTATGATAACTAAACCCGCTGAAGACGAAACATCCGTTCCCAGCTTGGATGAGATAGAAGGAAAACTATATCCCTCCAAAAATATTGGAGATATTGAAGAAGGGAACCAGAGCATAAAGGTAACTGGAGAAGTAGTAGACATCCGTGGTAACAAAATACTCTTTGAAATGTGTCCCAACTGTAATAAAAGAGTCAACTGGGCGGAAGATGGTTATATCTGCGACATCTGTGGTGAAAAAATCGAAAAACCTAACATGTTGATGATTATCAGCCTCATGTTGGAAGATGACACTGGCACTATAAGTATCACCTTCTTCCGTAAGGCAGCCGAAGAAATTCTGGGCATGACCACCACCGAAGCCGAAGAAATCATTGCCACCACTGGAGATGAGGGATCCCTGGAGGAAAAAGTGGGGGATCTGGTGGGTAGACAGATCACCGTGATCGCAGATGCAAGTTTCGACGAATATAACGAGGAAGTGCGTTTAAACGCCAGGAAAATGGTGGATGTTAAACTTTAATTACTTAGTAATGGAAAATAAAGT
The DNA here is from genome assembly GCF_016217785.1 of Methanobacterium sp. Taxonomy (NCBI): domain Archaea; kingdom Methanobacteriati; phylum Methanobacteriota; class Methanobacteria; order Methanobacteriales; family Methanobacteriaceae; genus Methanobacterium; species Methanobacterium sp. The sequence goes on along the minus strand of NZ_JACRGA010000025.1, from coordinate 311,627 downwards.
ATTGACTAACAATACTTTTAATCCATTCAAAAACACCCTTTATAAGAAAGATTTAAATTAATTAAACAAGTTCAAAGGAGATTAACATGGTGGAACTGGAAGACTTACCCAATGTGGGAGAAAAAACCGCACAAAAATTAAGAGATGCTGGTTTTGCAGACATGATGCGGCTGGCAACAGCCACCGCCAAGGAACTCAGTGTTAAAGCTGAAATTGGTGAAGGAGTTGCAGAAAAAGTCATCGAAGCTGCTCGTAAGGCAGAACAGATTGACTTTGAAACAGCCCTGGATGTGATGGAACGCAGGAAAGACGTGGGCCATATAATCACAGGGAGCACAGGTTTAGACGAGTTAATTGGTGGCGGAATAGAAACACAGGCCATAACCGAGGTTTTCGGAGAATTCGGATCCGGTAAAAGCCAAATATCTCATGAAATTGCAGTGACAGTGCAGTTACCTCCAGAAAAGGGAGGTTTATGTGGAGAATGTGTTTTTATTGACACCGAAAATACATTCCGACCGGAAAGGATAAAACAGATAGCAGAAGGGTTCACTTTAGATGTAGAGGAAGTTCTAGGGAAGATCCACATCGCCAGGGCATTTAACTCCAGCCATCAGATACTCATGGCCGATAAGGTCAACGAACTCATACAATCAGGTGTGAATATTCGTCTGGTGATTGTTGATTCCCTTACTGCTCATTTCCGTGCAGAATACGTGGGAAGAGAGTCCTTGGCCACCCGGCAGCAGAAACTGAACCAGCACCTGCACACCCTGCAGAACATAGCCAACACATACAACGTGGCAGTCTTTGTAACCAACCAGGTGCAGGCCCGTCCAGACGCATTCTTCGGAAGTCCCACCAAGGCCATTGGAGGACACGTACTGGGACACGCCTCCACCTACAGAATATGGCTCAAGAAAGGGCTGGCAGGTAAACGTATTGCCAGGTTAGTGGACAGCCCTCATCTGCCTGAGGGTGAAGCTGTGTTCAAGGTAGTTACCGAAGGGGTTGTTGATTAGCCATTTTATGAGTGATCCATTCCCTTTCTCATTTTTTTTATATTTTAAATAAAAGTTTAAGTCCTTATTTAGCTGTTTTAAACTCTTAAAAATAAATTTTAACCCGTTATCCAGATAATTTTTCTTATAATTCTATTCCTAATTTTCTAATTCCTTAAATTTAATGATGAATACAGTACCATAATCCCAACGTCCAGATTCAACTTTCACAGACTTGGATCAGCAACGTAAGTATGGAAGAGATCTATGGTCAAGGGCGCGAATTATAATCCCCACGAATATAATCCCCAACAATTAATCCTTTTGAGATCAGTGCATCTGTACAAACCTTCATGAATAATACCATAGATTTAGCACGATTCTGGCTCAACGAAAGTAAATATTATAACCCTGTCTTTATCATATTCGAATCCAAAAACTGTATCGTTGTTTAATATCTGAAACAATAATTCAATGTTGATAATTTACCAGAACACTGCAATAAGCAGATAATGTACATATATAATTAATATTGTAGATCAATAAGCTATAAATGGGTGAAAACTGCTAACTAACATAATACTCGCGAATTATGTGGAAAAAAATTCTACTATATAAACCTTGTTTAAAAATTTTAATAGAAAACTTTATCCGTATAATAGATACAACCCTAGACCATAAGATTAGTTAACTATCACAATGTGGAAAAATAGGTGATCTAATTGGCAGATGAAAATAAGCAAGAAGCAACTGAAGAACCAAAAATCGGAGTCTACACATGTCACTGTGGTATCAACATCGGTGGAGTCATTGATATTGAAGCAGTGAAAGAATACGCAGCAACCCTGCCCAACGTAGTAGTATCCGAAGAATACAAATACTTCTGTTCCGACCCTGGACAGGACATGATCCAACAGGATGTTAAAGATGGTAAAATTAACAGAGTAGTGGTGGCAGCATGTTCACCCCGACTTCACGAACCAACCTTCCGAAGGTGTATCAGAGAAGCCGGACTTAACCAATTCCTTTTCGAATTCGCTAACATCAGGGAACACGATTCCTGGGTACACATGGGCGAACCAGAAGCAGCAACCGAAAAAGCCAAAGATCTGGTAAGAATGGCTGTTGCTAAAGCTCGACTCCTAGAACCACTAGAAGCTGAAAAGGTTTCTGTGGACAACAAAGCTCTGGTTATAGGTGGAGGAGTAGCTGGTATCCAGTCCGCACTCGACCTGGCTGACATGGGATTCAAAACTTACCTGGTGGAAAAACAACCCACCATCGGTGGACGAATGGCACAACTGGACAAAACATTCCCTACCCTTGACTGTTCCATGTGTATTCTAGCTCCTAAGACTGTGGACGCTGGTAAACACGAAAACATCGAACTCATCTCTTATGCTGAAGTGAAAGAAGTTCACGGTTACATTGGTAACTTCCAAGTAGTAATTGAAAAGAAACCACGATACGTCATAGAAGACATCTGTACCGGTTGCGGAAGCTGTTCCGAAGTATGTCCAATTGAAATGCCCAACTACTTCGACGAAGGTATGGGTATGGTCAAAGCAACATTCATCCCATTCCCACAAGCCGTACCACTGGTAGCCACCATAGACAAAGATTACTGTATCGACTGTAAGCTTTGTGACCAGGCCTGTGGAAATGGAGCCATAGACCACGACCAGAAAGCGGAACGTATCGAAATCGACGTGGGTACCATTATCGTAGCCACCGGTTACGACCCATACGACCCAAGTGAGAAGAAAGAATGGTCCTACACCGATGCTGAAAACGTTATCACCGGTTTAGAACTGGAAAGGTTAATCAACGCATCCGGTCCTACCATGGGTAAAGTTCTAAAACCATCCGATGGTGAAAAACCCAAGAGTGTGGCCTTCATCCAGTGTGTGGGTAGTAGGGACGCTCAAATCGACAAACCATACTGTTCCCGTGTGTGCTGCATGTACGCCATGAAAAACGCACAGCTCATCAAGGACAAAATGCCTGACACCGATGTAGCAATCTACTACATGGATATCAGAGCATTCGGTAAAGGATTCGAAGAGTTCTACCAGAGATCCCAGGAAAAATACGGAATCAAATTCATACGCGGACGACCAGCTACCGTCCTGGTGAACCCAGACGATACACTAACTCTCCGTGCAGAAGACAGCCTACTGGGAAAAGTCACTGAGTACAACTACGACATGGTAGTTCTCTCAGTTGGATTAGAACCACCAGAAGGAGCCGAAGAACTCAGACAGACTTTAGGTATATCCAAATCTGCAGACGGATTCCTCATGGAAGCTCACCCCAAACTCCGACCTGTGGACACCCTCACTGACGGTATTTTCCTGGCTGGTGTATCCCAGGGACCTAAAGATATTCCTGACGCTGTGGCCCAGGCTTCTGGTGCCGCTGCACGAGCAGCAATACCAATGGTCAAAGGTGAAGTGGAAATCGAGCCAATCGTTGCAGTGGTCGACTCCGATGTCTGCGGTGGATGTGAAGTATGCTTAGAGCTATGTCCATTCGGAGCCATTGAAAGGAAGGACGAGAAAGCAACTATTAACATCGCACTGTGTAAAGGATGTGGAACCTGTGTAGGTGCCTGCCCATCCGGTGCAATGGACCAGCAGCACTTCCGAACTGGCCAGATATTCGCCCAGATCGAAGCTGCCCTAGATTCAGGTAAATAAGGGTAAACACCCTTCTTTAACCTCTTTTTTATTTTTATAATACTATTTAAAGAATTATTTTTAGATTTAACGGATTATAATTGTTTAATCTGTCAATACTATCCTCATACCTTACTATTATCCCTTCTAATCAATCTAAAACTATAAAATTTTCTCCTAAATTCCATAATAAATTATGCAAAAACTCCCCATACCCTGAAATAATACAGTTAATGAATTTTTTTATTTCAAAAAGAAAGGGGGATTAAGTATGGAGTACCATGAACTGGGTAAAAAACTAAAAACCATTCTTAAACTGGAGAGGGAACCTGTTGCTATGAAATGGGTTTCCAGAAAACCTCGAAATATTCCCAAAGAAGAAGAAAAATCAAGATTCTGCACTAAACTGGACAAGGCTATGAATGAAGAGGTATTTTATTCCACTGCTGATGAAGAAGAATGTATGGGAGGTCAGAGGTACACTGGTATGAAAGACCCAAAAGAATTCCCTAAAAACATGCGCAGTGGCTCATTTTTAGTTCCTGCAGGAGTATATAAAAGCATACCTGCAGTGCAACGGTCATGGAAGGGGAATAGGGCTGTTGAACCTGGAATATTTAATGCCATAATATTCGCACCCCTAAAAAAGGCAGATTTTGAACCTGATGTAATATTCATCGTTGCAAATTCAAAGCAGGGAATGGAAATTCTTCATGCTAACGCCTATGACTCCGGATCTCATGGATTGGGGGCTGATTCTGGCCCTATCTGTAGTTCAATGGCTGCCATACCCTATCTCACTGGTAAAGTAACCTATGGTTTCGGCGATATTGGCTCCAGGAACAACATGGATCTCCAGGATGAAGAGATCATGGTTAGCATTCCCTCAACTGATCTGGAAAGGATCATCCGAAACCTGGAGGAAATGAAAACCAAACCGTTTTTCAGGGAAAATAACTCATAAAATGATTAAATTAAAATAACCCATTTAAAATCTTTTTAATATTCTTTTAATTATTGGTGAGGAAGATTGGAAAGTATTTATATTGCCTCAATTTTATAGTTCCTTATACCAAACCCGCTAACGTGAGATCATACCCTGATTTGGCCGGGAGGAAAATAATGTCAGATAATGAAAAATACGCCCAGGAAATAAAGGATATTACCAAAAAGCATCACGAATGGATGAAAAACAGTATAAATCTCATTGCCAGTGAGAACATCACCAGTATCAGCGTCAGAGAAGCACTGGCTACTGATCTTTCCCACCGGTACGCAGAAGGACTGCCCTGCCACCGATTGTATGAGGGATGCCAGTACATCGATGATATTGAAAACCTCACCGTTGACCTGTCCAAACAGTTGTATAATGCAGAACACGCTAATGTACAACCCATATCCGGCGTAGTTGCCAATATGGGCTCTTTCTTCGCATTAGCCAATCATGGTGACAGAATGATGGCCCTGGAAGTTCCAGTTGGTGGACATATTAGCCATGCCAATGTGAGTGCAGCTGGTATTAGAGGGCTTAAAGTATCACCCCACCCCTTCGACGAAGAAAGGATGAACATAGACGCGGATGCCATGAAAAAGGAAATACTCGCCATTAAACCCAAAATAGTCCTTTTAGGCGGTAGCTTATTCTTATTCCCCCACCCTGTGGAAGAAGCCCGTGAGGCAGCAGAGGAAGTGGGAGCCAAAGTAATGTATGATGGTGCACATGTTCTGGGACTCATTGCCGGAGGCCAGTTCCAGGATCCATTGAAAGAAGGAGCAGATTTGCTGGTGGGAAGTACCCACAAGACATTCCCAGGACCACAGGGAGGTATAATTCTCTGTAAAGAAGAGATAAGTAAAAAAATTGATGACGCTGTCTTCCCTGGTGTGGTAAGTAACCATCACCTGCATCACCTGGCTGCCCTGGGCATAGCCACTGCAGAAATGGCAGAGTTCGGAGAAGCCTACGCCAAACAGATCATTGCCAATGCAAAGGAACTGGCACAGAACTTCCATGAACTGGGTTTCAAAGTACTATGTGAAGATCTGGGGTTCACTGAATCCCACCAGGTAGCCATGGACATGTCCAATATTGGAAAAGCCTCCAAGATGGCCAAAGACCTGGAAGCCAATAATATAATCCTCAACAAGAATCTCTTACCCTGGGATGATGTTAACCGCTCCGATGATCCCTCAGGTATAAGAGTGGGAACACAGGAGTTAACTCGCCGTGGATTAAAGGAATCACACATGGCCGAAGTTGCTGAACTTATTAAAAAGGTAGTTGTTGATGGTAAAGAAGTTAAAACTGAAGTATCTGAATTTATAACTTCTTTCGACACTGTTCATTACGCATTCCGTGGTGACAGAGCCTACGACTACATAGAATTTTAAGTAATATGGAGTAGCATCCTCGTCCTATGAATTTGTGAATATACAGTTGCTGTTTACAGAATAGGTCAGGATGGTAACAAGAGGATGGCTATGAAAATCGCTTGGGCTTTCACTGGAGCAGGCCACCTGCTCAGAGAAAGTGTGGAAGCACTGGAAGAGGTTACAGGGAAACATCAAGTAACTGTACTGCTTTCCGGTGCAGGGGAAGAAGTACTGAAGATGTACGGCCTTTTTGACCGTGTTAAATCAGTTACGGGTGGTTATTATCAGGAATTGGTTCTGGAAAAGGATCAGATGTGGAGTTATCCCATATCTGGCCGTTTTTCCCTGGGGAGATATGATTTGTTGATTGTTTCTCCCACAACCTCCAACACCATTGCCAAACTGGTGTATGGAATCGCTGATAGTCTGGTGACCAATGTTGTGGCCCAGTCAGGTAAAGGAAAGATAAAAACCCTGCTAGTACCTGTGGATCTGGAATCCGGAGACTTGGAAACAGTTCTCCCATCCAAACTGGAGTTGGATCTCTGCCAGAACTGCACTACCTGCGAGGCTGCAGCAGCATGCCCCCCTGATGCCATCACCCCCGGAGTGGAGATCAACCTCTTGAAATGCCAGGGGTGCTCCGCATGCCAGGTTGCATGCCCTTATGGGGCGGTAAGCGGAGGTAGCATAATCACTATCCACATGCGCGAAATTGACGTGGAAAACAGTAGGAAACTCCGTGGGCTGGAAGGAGTGAAAGTTCTAAAAGACCCATCAGACATTTTAACCCATCTATAACTTAAACAAATTCTAAAATTCTATTTTATTCCTATTCATTCTTTATATTCTAATTTTCAAAATTAATTAAGGATCAAACAACATAATTATACCAGTGAAATACATTATTTGAAGTTCGAATTCATGTGACAAACAGGACACGGGGGTATAATTTTGGTTGAAGAACATAAAAGAATTGATTTTCTAGTTGAAGAACTAAAAAGTGATGATTGGGTGGTTCGTGAAGATGCTGCCGAACTTTTAGGGGAAGTTGGGGAGCCAAATGCCGTGGAACCTTTAATAAAAGCTCTGGAAGATGAGGATTGGCATGTGAGGGAGGCTGCTGCCTTATCCCTGGGAATATTCGAAGATGAAAGGACTGTGGAACCTTTGATTAAACTCATGGATGATGACAAAGCCAATGTAAGATACGGAGCTGCTATCAGTCTCTCCATGATAGGTGACCAACGAGCAGTGGATGTGCTGCAGAAGGCAACTGAAGATGAAAACTCTGTGGTCCGTAAAGTCGCTATAGTAGCCCTTAAAGAGGTTAAAAATCGCCTGTAAACATTTTATAATTAATCCATAATTAGGAGGGGAAACATGGAAGACAATGTGCAGAAAGCTATATTCAGCCTTTTAGAAAAATATGCCAAAGCATACCAGGACAAAGATCTTGATGGAATTTTAAAACTCTTTGAAGACAGTGCTGACTTGGTAGTAATTGGAACCGGATACGATGAATGGATCAAAGGCTATGAAAATCTACAATACGGATTCGAGAGAGATTTCAAACAAGCCGATAATATAAATGTTAAATTCAGGAACGTTACCATCTCATCCACAGATAATGTGGCTTGGATATCTGCCCACATGAATGTGGATGCCCGGGCGGATGGTCAGGACATTTATCTTCCCGGCCGTCTAAGTGCTGTTATTCTAAAAATCAACGAAAAATGGCTTTTCACACAATTACATTATTCTCTGCCTGCATCTGAACAGGAAGAAGGTAAAGCCTGGCCTGATATCTAAAAAAGGATTAAAAAGGATTAAAAAGGATTAAAAAGGATTAAAAAGGATTAAAAAATACCATAATTTTTTTAATCATCTTCCAGGAGATCCAGGAGGTAGGCGGTCATTTCTAACTCCTCCCTTGCAAGATAATCTTCCAACCGGTTTTTGGAATCTCCAGTGCCAAAGGGGTAGTACTCCTCTTCAAAATAAACATTCATGTACAATTCATTTCCCTTAATCGTAATTGGATCCTCCAGAAGCCCCTCCAGTTTATTCAACTCTTCCCCAGTGAGTCCGGTTACTTTGTAGGTCACATAGTACCTTTTCAAACTGTCCGAAAACCCATAATCTATAATTTTTACCTTTAACTGCAACATTCATCCCCCTCTGATTCTGATTCCAGTTATTTCCCATCAGTTACCCTATTTTTTATCCATTATTTATCTTACCTAACTTATTTTCCCATCTACCGTGAACTATCCATTATGCATTTATTTATTCATGCACTTTCACATGTGAAATCCAGTTCATCACCAATTTGGGTGTTGGATTCAGCCAGTTTACCTTTTTCCAGTTCAATAACATACCTGGCCGGTGCCACCGGAGTGTAAGTGGTCCACGGATCAAGGGTGACAGTATCCACCACTTTCATCGCAGAATCAGCAAATACAACATCCAATGGTATGCGCATGAAGAACATGTGAATGCCCGAAGCTCTTCGACTTCTATCTGATGGTAATTTTAGAATAAGCCCTCTTTCAAGATTTTTTACCATCATTAATCCCTTGAAACGGGAGAAAAAACTGTCGGCCACATCTGCATTTCCCAGGTTGGTGCCCTTAGTTTTATTTACTATAAATACATAACTCATAAAGATAGATTTAACCTAATCATTATAATAGGTTTTTATAGGTTTGAGGGATCTTATATGAGAAATATTATTGTTGAAGAGCTTATTCAGAAGCCCATTGAAGAACAAGAAATAGAAATCGTTGAAAGGAAGGGTATCGGTCACCCGGACAGTATCAGCGACGGAATAGCAGAATCAGTTAGCCGTGGCCTGTGCATCGCTTACTTAGATCATTTTGGTGGTGTCCTGCACCATAACACCGATGAAGTGCAGATAACTGCCGGTGAGTCTTATCCTGAATTCGGTGGAGGAGACATAATAAAACCCATGGACATCCTCCTCACCGGAAGAGGAGTCCCAGAATATGAAGGGAAAAAGATCGGTATCGACAGAATAGCCATCAAAGCAGCCAAGGAATATCTTAAAGAGACACTGATCAACCTGGACGTGGAGACCTGCACCGTTGTGGAGTGCAAAATCGGACATGGTTCCGGAGACCTGGTTGATGTTTTCGGAAGGGAAGGAACCCCCAAATCCAACGATACTTCCTTCGGAGTTGGTTTCGCACCATTTTCCGAAACCGAACGAATGGTAATGGCCATTGAAGAACTCCTGAACTCCAAAGAATTCAAAAAGAAATATCCTCAGGTTGGAGAGGATATTAAGGTAATGGGGCTTCGAGACCGTGACCAGATCACCCTCACAGTGGCTGTGGCAATGATCTCCAAGTACGTGGATGGTGCTCAAACCTACATGAACACCAAGGAAGAGCTTAAGGACATCATCACCAACCTGGCCTTAGAACACACCTCAAGGGATGTGGAAACCTTCATAAACACCGCAGACAACCCTGACTGCGAATCAGAGGAGGGTTACTATCTTACTGTAACCGGTACCTCTGCAGAGATGGGAGATGATGGATCTGTGGGTCGTGGGAACCGTGCTAATGGACTGATAACCCCCAACAGGCCAATGTCAATGGAGGCCACCTCTGGTAAAAACCCAATAAATCATGTTGGTAAAATATACAACCTTTTATCTAACCAGATGGCCAATGACATAATTAAGGAAGTGGAAGGAGTTAATCAAGCCCATATGATGATATTAAGCCAGATTGGATCCCATATTGACCAGCCTAAAGCTGCCAGTGCTCAGCTCATCCTGGAAAAAGGTTACCAGATGAGCGAGGTTCGCAGCGAGGTTCAAGGTGTTATGGACACCTGGCTGGCTGACATAAACAAGATAACTGAGATGTTAATTAAGGGAAAACTTAGAACTTTCTAAAACCCTTTTCATCCTTTTATTTTTATTTAATATTTCCAATTATTGTTTTATTTTTGAATTAACTTTATCTAGAGTTTTTTTATGGTACCTATCACTGTCAACTCCCCCACCATTGACCATACCAATTATATAAAATGATATAAAAGGCTTATAACAAAGTTTGTTATGAGTAGATCATTATGTTGAGATCATTCAGTTGAAACTAAGACCTTTTGAGTTATATTTTATTAATAAACAATTGTTACGAGGAGAATGTTAGATGGCAATCAAGGAAGCCCCACGATCATACCAGTCTAAAACCATAGAAGAAAAGGTACAGAAATTCTGGGATGATAACCATGTATACCAGCATACCAAAGATTTAAGGAAAGATCAGCCTAATTTCTCATTTTTAGACGGCCCACCATACTGCAGTGGCCGAATACACTTGGGAACTGCCTGGAACAAGACAATTAAAGATAGTTTCCTGCGCTTCAAGTCCATGTCCGGGTTCAATGTTCGCCGACAGGCAGGATGGGACACCCACGGACTACCCATTGAACACAAGGTGGAGGGACTCCTGGGACTTAAAAGCAAGAAAGAAATTGAAAGCAGGATCGGTATTGAAAACTTCGTGAATAAATGTAAGGAGTTTGCAGTGGAAAACCAGGCACTCATGACCAAGCAATTCGAAAATATGGGCGTATGGATGGACTGGGATGATCCTTACGTGACATATGATACCCAGTACATGGAAAGCGCCTGGTGGACTCTTAAAAAAGCCCATGAAAAGGAACTCCTGGTGAATGACTTGCGGGTTATCACCTGGTGTCCCCGCTGTGAGACTGCACTGGCCCTTGCTGAAATCGATTATGAGAACAAGGAAGACCCCTCAATCTATGTTAAGTTCCCCCTGAAAGGTCGGGAAAATGAGTATGTGCTGGTGTGGACCACCACTCCCTGGACCCTGCCTGCTAACCTGGCAGTGTGTGTGCATCCAGATTACGATTATGCCTACGTAAAAGTTGAAAATGAAGGTATAGAAGAGGTTTACATAATGGCCGAAGCCCTGGTGGAAGCCACCTTCCCAGAGGCAGATTATGAGATCATTAAGGTAGTTAAAGGAAGTGATCTGGAGGAAACTGAATATAAACATCCCCTTACAGGTTTAATAAGTCCAAATTATGCCCAAACCATCCTCCATAGTGATTCAAATGCTGAAATTGATTTCCATTACCGCATACTCCCTGGTGATCATGTAACCCTCACTGAAGGAACTGGTTGTGTGCACACCGCACCAGGACACGGTCCGGACGACTTTGAAATTGGAAAACAATATGGATTACCCATATTCTGCCCGGTGGATGAGGCAGGTTTGTTCACCGCGGAAGCAGGCAAATATGAGGGTCAGTTTGTGAAAGATGCTGATCCTTACATAATTGGCGATCTGGATGCCCATCACCTTTTATTCAAAGAAGGCATCATTGATCACCGTTATGGGTTCTGTTGGAGGTGTAAAACTCCCATCATCTATCTGGCCACCAAACAGTGGTTTTTGAAGATCACCGCCATCAAGGACCAGATGCTCAGTGAGCTGGACAAAGTGGAGTGGGTGCCATCCTGGGCTGGTGAGAGTCGTTTCCGTAACTGGGTAGAAAATGCCAGGGACTGGACTATCTCCCGACAACGTTACTGGGGAATACCCATACCTATCTGGATCTGCCAGGACTGTGGAAAGATGGAGGTGCTGGGATCCATAGCAGAACTCCAGGAAAAAATCGTGGAAGGCCAGCTGGAGGGAGACTTCATCCACCGACCCCATGTGGATGAGATAAAACTGGGTTGCTCCTGCGGAGGGAAAATGCAACGCACCCCTGATGTTCTGGATGTATGGATCGACTCTGGAGTCGCAGGATGGGCTGCTCTACACTATCCTCAGGAGAAGGAGATGTTTGAGGAATGGTATCCCTACCAATTCATTACTGAGGGTCATGATCAGACCAGGGGATGGTTCTATTCCCAACTGGGTTGTGGAGTAATTGCCCTGGACAGTGTTCCCTACCAGAGGGTTCTGATGCACGGTTTCACCCTGGATGAGGAGGGTAAGAAAATGAGCAAATCCCTGGGGAATGTGGTGGAACCGGATGAGGTTATTGCCAAATACGGGGCGGATGTTCTCCGTTTCTACCTGCTGTGGGGTAACAAGCCATGGGATGATTTGAAGTTCAACTGGGAGGAACTGGGAACTGTGAATAAGATGTTCAACATCCTCTGGAATGTTTACGTCTTCAGCACCACATACATGGCCCTGGATGAATTCAACCCTTCCCTTTACAGTGAAGATGATCTAATATTCCGTGATGAAGATCGCTGGATCACTTCCCGGGTGCATTCTGTGGCCCGTGAGGTCACCGATGCCATGGACTCCCTGCACCTCCATAAGGCCACCCGCAGTCTCAACCATTTCATCCTGGAGGATCTAAGCCGCTGGTACGTCCGCCTCATAAGGGGAAGGACCTGGGTGGAAAAAGATGACCCTGACAAACTGGGAGCCTACTACACCCTCTACCATGTGCTTAAAAATATGATAACCATCCTGGCACCCATAGCCCCCCACATCACCGAGGAAATCTACCAGAACCTGGTGCGTGGTGTGGAAGAGGATGCCCCGGAAAGTGTGCACATGCTGGACTGGTGTCTTGACGAAGAAGTCATTGAACAGGACCTGGAAACCAACATGGACATCCTAAGGGAGATAATTGAGGCCTGTGCCCGTGCTCGTGATGTTGCCCGTTACAAGCTTCGCTGGCCTGTGCGTGAGATCATCATCGTGACCGAAGATCAGGATGTGGTAACTGCTGCCAAGGCCCTATCTAGTGTGCTCACAGAACAGGCAAACACCAAAGCAGTGGCAACTTCAGAGGAGTTTGAAGGTCTTAAAATTCTGGCAGGCCCTAACATGAAGACACTAGGGCCCAAATTACGTGGAGATGTGCCCAGGGTGGCTGCTAAACTTGCATCAACCGATGGTGCCGAGATAGTCACTGCCTTTGAAACCAGTGGCGAATACGTGGTGGAACTGGAAGATAAAAGCATTAAATTGGAAGATGGTGACGTGGTATTTGAAACCGAACTTCCAGATAACGTGGTCAGTGCTGAATTTTCCAGAGGAAGTGTTTTCGTGGACACAGAGCTCACCCCGGAGATATTATCAGAGGCCATGTCCCGTGAACTTATAAGACGGATACAAGACATGCGGAAAGACCTTGATCTTGATGTAGAGGCTAATATAAATGTTGTTGTAGACTGCAGTCTGGAATTCCGAAAACTAGTAGAACCGCATTTAGATTTCATTTCACACGAAGTAAGAGCAAAAGAACTTGAATTTGGAACTGAAGATGGGTATCACAGTAAAAAATGGAATATTGAAGAGTTTGAAGTATCTATAATCTTTAAACGAGTAACTCCATAAAGAGGGCGAAAAGATGACTTTAACTGACACGGAAATGGAATACATCAAAGAAGAATTGGGAAGGGAACCCAACCCCCTGGAATATGGTATGCTGGACATAATGTTCTCTGAACACTGCTCTTATAAGAGCAGCCGACCCATCCTGAAACTATTCCCCACCGAGGGTGAGAAGGTTATAATGGGACCCGGGGATGATGCAGGTATTGTGGAATTAACCGATGAACTGGCCCTGGTTATGGGTATGGAAAGTCACAACCACCCCTCAGCTGTGGAACCCTACGGAGGAGCAGGTACTGGTATTGGTGGAATAATAAGGGACATCATATCCATGGGTGCCATGCCCGTGGCTCTTCTTGACTCTCTGCGCTTTGGACCCATGGAGGACCAGCGTTCACGTTACATTTTCGAATACGTGGTTAAAGGAATCTCAGATTATGGAAACCGGGTAGGCATACCTACCGTTGGTGGGGAAGTGGAGTTTGAGGATAACTTCAAATTTAACCCCCTGGTAAACGTGGTCTGCGCAGGTATTGTACGTAAAGATGAGATAGTGCGGGGAATAGCTCCTAATGTGGGGGATGTTTTCGTGCTGATGGGTGGTCGTACTGGAAGGGATGGTATACACGGTGTTACCTTCGCTTCAGAAGAACTCACCTCTTCCTCGGAGCTGGAAAGCCGACCTGCAGTACAAGTGGGTGATCCATTCACTAAAAAACAGGTTATGGAAGCCACCTTTGAGGCTCTGGAGAAAGTCAACGTACAGGGATTGAAGGATCTGGGCGGAGGAGGTCTCACCTGCTGTATATCTGAGATGGCTGATAAAAGTGGTAACGGTGCTCTGATGGAGTTGACCAAAGTACCACTAAGGGAGGAAGGAATGACTCCATATGAAATTATGCTCTCCGAGTCCCAGGAAAGGATGGTCTTCGTGGTGCACCGTCAAGATGTGAGTGGCTTGCTGGAAATATTTGATAAGCATGAGTTGCCCTATGCAGTGATCGGTCAGGTCACCAGCAGCAAGAGAATGGTGGTTACCCAAGAAGGAGAAGTAATCGCAGATATACCCACGGAACTTTTAGCCGACCCACCCATCGTGGAACGTGAAGCCCGAAAACCAGTGGTAGATAAGGAATACGTGCAAATAGAGGACGGACCCGTTGATGAAGCCCTTTTAGATTTACTTTCCAGTCAGAATATTGCCAGTAAAAAATGGGTTTACCGACAGTACGATCATGAAGTGCAGATTCGCACGGTGGTCAAGCCCGGGGATGATGCTGCAGTACTGAGGGTGGATGATGAGAAGGCTTTCACCCTTACCAGTGACTGTAACAGCATACACTGCTACCTGAACCCCTACCATGGCGGTGCCGGGGCTGTAGCTGAAGCCATACGTAACGTGGTGGCCATGGGATCAGAACCATTATGTATGGTGGACTGTCTTAACTTCGGAAATCCTGAAAAACCAGAGGTCTTCTGGCAATTTAAAGAGTGCGTGCAGGGAATGTCCGATATTGCAAACCGGTTCCAGTTACCAGTTACCAGTGGAAACGTGAGTTTCTACAATGAAACCGAAGGAGTAACTGTTAACCCATCCCCCGTGGTTAGTGTGGCCGGGATCATGGATCTTAAGGATATCAGGACCATGGAATTTAAAAATGAAGGTGACAAGATCATCCTTATTGGGGCCACCCGTCCGGAGATGGATGGATCAGAGTATCACAAGACCATTCACGGAGTGGTACAGGGAGAATCCCCGCGGGTTAATATTGAAGACGAATATGCTTCAGCCCAGGCTGTCCTGGAATTGATTCGTGATGATGAAAATGAACAGGTCACTGCAGTTCACGATCTATCAGGAGGAGGATTAGGGGTTGCCCTGGCAGAGATGATTATTAAAGGAGATATAGGTGCCAGCATAGACCTATCCCGTGTTCCTCATGCTGAAGGACTGTCTACTTCCAAAATACTATTTTCAGAATCCCATGCCCGTTACCTGGTCACTGTGAAAGAAGAAGCATCTGCTGGGATCTTAAGCACTCTCCAGGAAATGAACGTTCCTGCAGCAGTTATTGGAACTGTTAATGGAGATACTCTTAAGATACGCTCTGCTGACATTGAAATCAGTGCTCAGCAGCTTAAAGATGCTTACCATGGCATTATAGAAAAGTTCATGGCCTGATAAAAAGACACCTAAAAAAATTTATGGGCTGATTAAAAAGGAAAGTTCATGAATGAAACATCCAGAAGTACCAGTAAATTATATGGTCTGATGATATGAAGAAAGAACTCTGGAGGCAGCTGATCCATGCTTCCGGTGTCTTCATCGTCGTTCTCAGCTATTTTCTACCATCACAGCTGTTGATTATTCTCTGTGTGGCTATACTGGTCTTTGTGGTTATGGTATTCCGACTGGACCATCAACACCATATTCCATTTTTTTCTACTATTTTACGGGTTGCCAAACGTGATGCTGATGAAAGGGGATTTGTTTACTTTTTTATTGGTATCATCATTACCCTGTACTTCTTCCAGTTTAACATGGCCATTGCCAATGCCGCGATCCTCATCCTGCTATTTGGGGATTCAGCATCAACTCTTATTGGTCGAAGGTTTGGAAGAATAAAATTACCTTTCCAATCACATAAAACTGTGGAGGGGAGTTTAGCATTTCTGGCTGTTGGATTTGCAGTTTCTCTCACCCAGTTACCCGTTATTCCTGCTTTTATTGGTGCACTGGCCGGTGCTTTAACTGAAGCTTACAGTCCAGTTGACGATAACGTGCCCATACCCCTGGTTTCAGCACTGGTTATTAGTCTAGTATTTTACTTTATAGGTTAATCCCAAAAATTTTAAATCATTATAAGGTGTGGGGTCCTCTATAAACTATTCATTGTTTTTCTTACAATCGAATAGCCCGTTCATGGCGGAAGGATCGTACCGTGCCCACGAATATAAGGAAGGATATGATCAGTGTGGGCAGTAAGTATAACATTATTTCCGGCCTGATATTGGGGGATACTGCTAGTTTAACCATTAAAACTGTGGGTATGAAGTTGAATACTCCCTGGAAGATTTCGGATTTGACGAATAAGGGGATGAAAAGGATGAAAGTGGCAAATACCAGTACTAACGTTATGGCAGAGTTAGCCTCCTTGGTGCTGTCCACCAGCATGGATATGAGTATCCCCACTCCAATAAAAGCCAGGCCCATGAAGAATAATACCAGTATCAGAAGAGCCGGGTTGAATATCGGAACCCGGAGAAGATCAAGGACTGCTATCCAGGCTATGCTCTGTATGAGAGAAAAGAATAATATGGGAATTATTTTACCAATTATAACCATATAACTGGATAAAGGAGTCATTAGAAGTACTTCAAAGGTTTTCCTCTCTTTTTCACCAACCACACTATCTGTTACAATGTTACTGGCTAAAAAGAAGGGTAAAAGAAGGATAAACGGTACTATAAATCCATATATCACTTCCACAAAGTAGGGGCTGTCCAGTGCCAGTGGCACCTGATTATCCTGATTAATTTTAATTTCCTGGAAGTTTACAGGGTTTTGGATGATATTCACCTGGCTTTCGTTTAAACCAGCATTTTTTAAGGTTTTTTCCGTGTTGAATTTGTCCACTGCATCGCTGATCTTGGTGGATACTACTGGATAAAAGACATTGGAAGTGTCCACTTGCACCACCACTTCCCCTGAGGATGAAAGATCAACCACTGCCACCAGCTTCTTTCCAAGGGCAATTTTAGCTTCATCAGTGCTATTATAATAATTTAAAGTTATTTTCTCTTCTTCCAGGTACTTTGAAAGGCTTGAACCCTCCAAATTCTGGGGCAAACCTATGTTAAGAGCTGATGTTACTCCCACCTGATCCAGTAGAGCCGGGTCACTGGCCACGGCAGCTACTGCTACCAGGCCCACTGCCCCTATGATTATGAAAACCTGAACCAGAACCACCAGTAGGTATATCCTGTTTTGGAGGATGTCCCTGGCTTCTTTCTTGGCGAGTGCCATTATTTTCTGGATGGTGCTGGGAATTTTCATGGTTCAGATTTTTTTAATCTGGGTTTTGGAAAGATTTTAAAAACATTACTCATTTATCTTTCCATCCCTCATTTCAACAGTTTTATGGGCGTATTCAGCGGCCATAGGATCGTGGGTAACAATGATAATACTTATGCCCTCACGATTGAGATCAGTTAAAAGATCCATGATCATTCTGCTGTTGGCAGTGTCCAGTTCCCCGGTTGGCTCGTCCGCCAGTATAAGCAGGGGATCGTTGGCTAGAGATCGGGCTATGGCCACTCGCTGCTCTTCACCACCAGATAACTGAGTTGGTAACCGATCGTACTTGCCTTTCAATCCAACACGGTCCAGAATTTCCCGGGCTTTCTTTTTATCCGGCTTAATCATTGGTAACATCACATTTTCCTCAGCAGTTAACTGGGAGAGTAGATTGAAGCGCTGGAAGACGAATCCTATTTGGGTTCTCCTTAGGTGGGCCTGTTCTTTCCCTGAAAGTTCAGTGATGTTTTTCCCCTGCAGGATGACACCACCCTTGGTGGGAAGATCCAGTATGCCAGCCAGGTGTAGCAGGGTGGATTTACCTGAACCAGAGGGCCCCATAACTGCCAGGAAGGAACCTTCTTCGAGTTTGAAGTTTACCCCCTGCAGGGCGTTTATTTCCTCGGCTCCCATTTTATAGGTTTTCCATGCTTCTTTGATTTCAAGTATATCAGTCATATCGCAACGCCTCCACAACATTAAGTCTGGATGCCCTCCAGGCCGGATAAAGGCCTGCTAAAATGCTTAATATTGTGGCTCCGCCAACCACTGCTAATATCAGCCAGGGCGGGAGCATGTATATTAAAGTAATGTCTTCCATTCCTAGTTGTGGGCCGAAGAATATTATAGCCAGTTGTAAGAGTGCTGCTGCTAGTATCAGGCCAATTAATGCCCCAATGAAACCTAGAAGTCCTGCTTCCATGAGTATGCTGCCCAGTACCTCGCGGTTGGTGAATCCTATGGCTTTTAAAACCCCTATTTCCCGGGTTCTTTCGGTTACGTTCACCAGCATTATATTTACAATACTTATAACCCCTACTATGAGGCCTATGCTGGCTATGGCCCCAATGAATAGCATTATACCATTCATCATGTCATCTATCTGTTTGGTGAAGTCAGACTGAGTCATTGCCATGGTTCCGGGCACCTGACTTTCAACATCCTTTTTAGCAGCTTCAGGGTCTCCCCTTGCACTGGCAGTTATGCTGGATACTTTATTTTCGTTAAGAGGGAGGGCTTTGTCCACGTCTAAAAATACAATCCCCATTCCCATCCCGGTACCTTGTTGTGTTATGCCGGTGATGGTGAATTCCTGTTCTTTGATGGTGATTGTACTGCCGATTTTGTAACCAAATTTATCAGCAAGAGACTGGTCGATTACCACGCCTGGTGTGCCGTTTATCTTTACCTGGTCCCAGTTAGATATTCCCAGAACATATAGGGGAGTTCTATTCATCTCCGTGGTGAACTGGGTTTCTTCCTTAACATCGTAAAGTTGTGACATGTTTTTAATCTTGGATACAGTTTCAGGGTTTAGATAAGAATCCCCACTGGATCCCATATAAGCTCCTCCAGAGCTGTTGTAGATGGAAACATCCCCCATCATGGTTTCTGTCTGGTCTTTCATGTAGGATTGCATGCCAGTACCTGCACCCATTAGAAGCACCAGTGTGGCCACCCCAATTATTATGCCTAGCATGGTCAGGGCGCTTCTGAGCTTTCTTCGTTTAAGGTTTTTAAATGAAAGTCTGTAAATGCTCATGTATCTTTCTCCATTTTAATCTTTAACAATTTTCCCCATATTGAATTTCACATAAGTAATTTCACATAAGTAAAATAATAGATTTAAATAGATTGGTAATATATTTTTCCCTGTCGCCCACAAGTTACATATGAAAGTACGATTTTATTACAATAGAATATTATTAATATGAGTTATTAAAAATCAATTCCACAGCATGATAAAGAAGTGGGACTATGGACGATGCAAAATTGATTGAACTGATTGATGCTGTTTTTTTATTTCATTATCCTCATTTAGTGAAAAAACTTTTCGCTAGCCCAATTATAACAACCGAAATACCATTTTCTCATTGTCAAACATTAATACTTTTAAGAAAATTTGAGATGTTATCAATTTCTGAAATAAGGAATGTCATGAATATAAAAAAACAAAATATGACTTATATAATAAATAAATTGGAAAATAAGAGATTAATTCAGAGATTACCCGATTTGAACGATCGCAGATTAGTTAAAATAAAAATTACAGATGAAGGAGAAGAATATATTAATCAATGGCAAATAAATGCAGTTGATAATATTAAAAAAAACCTTTCAACATTATGTAACGAAGATTTAGAACTACTTTTACAATCCATTAAAACAATAAAAATCGTTCTCCTTAAATTATCTAACGATAGAGAGTTTAAAGACTCAAAATTTATATTAAGACATTATGAACCCCAAATCCATTAAATATTTCTTTAAAGTGATTCATCCAGTTAGTCAAAACTTCGAATAATACAATATTAATACTAAAGAAATATTTATTAATAAATTATCAAATAATCTTTAACATCGGAATAAAGGAGGTGAACTCCCATGAATCCCGCAACATTAGGTGGAAGCCCGGTATGCGGTGGCTGTTTAGCTTGCATAGGGTGCGCTACTACTCCATTGTTAGCCTTTATAGGGGCTCTTTCTGCACTTGCCAAAAGCCAATACTACTAGGTAAAACACAGAGCAACCCAGGGAATTAAATCCCTGGGTGATTTTTAAAGGTGGTGGTTAATTGTCATACCAAATATTTCCCGCATTAAAAAAAGGTTATAATTTACATAAAGGCCCTAAATATGGTTATGTTTATCCATTTTCTTTAGGAAGTAATGATACTGGCCATGTAATAAATGAAGATGCTGCAAGAATACTCGATAAATGTGATGGTAACACCAGTTTAGAAGATATCGCCCGAACACTTGCTTTTCAATATCAAGAAGATTTTAATTCTGTATTAGTAACTATTAAATCCTATATAGAAGGATCTGAAGCATTTATTGAGATATTAGATAAGAAGATGGACGTGAATTTTCAAAGTACTGGAAATTGGGATATTCAAACACCAACCCACGCATCAATAGAACTCACATATAAATGTAATTTCTCTTGTAAACATTGCTACATTAACAGTAGCCCGAAAAATGACGAATTTTGGGAAAAAAATAAATTATTTGAAATATTATCTGATTTAAAAAGTCTTGGAATTTTGATAGTTGAATTAACAGGTGGTGAACCTTTAGTTCATCCTGATTTCCCTGAAATAATCGAACGTTGTTTGCAGCTCTTTCCTGTGGTTGGGGTTGATACTAATGGTTATTTACTTAAAAAAACGCATCTAAAAATTATCAACAATTATAACAATAGAGTATTTTTCCAAGTGGATATGCACGGAGATAATCCCAAATATGTTGATTGGTTTTGTAACCATGAAGGAGCATTTGAAAATGCTAAAAAGGCAATAATGATGTTAAGTAAAGAAAATTTTATTGTCCGGGCTGCAATGACATTAACCCCAATGAACATTGACCAGATTTTTTCCACGATATCATTAGTAAAAAATCTGGGTGCTACAAATATGATACTATCAACTGTAGTTCCTACAGGCAGAGGACGCTCTTCAGAACTTATTTTTTCGCCTGAAAATATGGAACATGTCATTAATCAAGTTGAAAAGGCTAAAAAAAAATTTGGTGACTTTCTATTTGAAGATCCTGAATATCTCCCAATCATAGGGGAAATAAACAATAATAAGCTCAACTGTGGAGCGGCAAGTAGATCTATTTGTTTTACCCCAAATGGAGAAATAAAAATGTGCCCAATGTCAAATCCAAACGATTTTTCATTAGGAAACGTTTATAAGGAGAGTGTTCATACCATATTATCAAAAAATATATCATCATTATTAATTGAACTTGAGGATCCAAAACAAGAAATATGTGGTGATTGTGAATATTTATGGTACTGCCACCGCTGTATAGCTCGAGGGCTACAGAAATATCATGAAATCCATGAATTATGCGTTTGGGGAAGAAGTCTTAAATTATTATCAATTTTAGAGGAGGTTAATACGTTTGGCTGAAGTTTTAATATCTATCAAAGAAATTCATCGCTTTTACGGGGATTTTGAAGCATTAAAAGGGATTTCATTAAAAGTAGAAAAAGGCCAAATATTTGGATATTTAGGCCCTAATGGCTCTGGAAAGACCACCACCATAAAATTGATATTAGGACTGATCAAACCGTCATTTGGAACCGTTAGAGTACATGGAGGAGATCCTTACCATGACAACGACATGAATGTGAGAATAAACATAGGATCTATGTTAGAACTTGATGGTTTATATGAAAAACTTACTGGTTTAGAGAATGTTATTTTTTGGGCTGAATTATTTGGTATAACTGGTTCAAAAGCCGTTGGCCAAGCCAAAAAGGTTATTAAATTAGTCGAAATGTCAGAATGGGCTCATGTCCTAGTTTCCAAATATTCCTTTGGAATGCGTAAGAGATTAGCTCTTGCCAGAGCACTGATCTCTGATCCAGATATACTCATACTAGACGAACCCACAGTAGGTGTTGACCCTGAAACAAGATACCTAATCCGAAAAATGATGAAAGATTTAGCATCTCAGGGAAAAACAATTTTTTTCTCATCACATGATCTTGAAGAAATACAGAAAACATGTACTCATGTTGCGATTATAAAAAAAGGAAAACTAATTTCTAATGGTGCTTTGAATGATGTTTTAGCTCAATTTGGAAAGCCTAAACTTTTCATTCGCCTTGAATCTGCTTCTGACACAGAAACTCTTGGCAAAAAATTGGAAGACATTGGTTATCAAATCCATATAGAAGGACCCTTAATTTCATTTTATCCGAAAAATGATTTAAATATCGATGATTTCTCTAAATATGGTATTTTAGATAGTTGGAAAGTCGAATCTTCACTTGAAGAGGTTTACCTCAATTTGGTTAGGGATAAAAGGCGAAAACATGAACAACCATATTAAAGCAGTGGTATCAAAAGAGGTTAAAGAAGTTTGGTTACGTAAAGATTATCTATTAACACTCCTTTTAAACACAGTTATTTTTTTAGGAGTGGGTTATATTTTTATCAGCCAAGCAACCCAAAACGAAACCATTAAAAAATTATTTATGGAGCTAACTTTCATAATTATCCCCCCATTTGCCATGTGGATACTTAGTTTTCCGTTTATTCAGGAAAAATTTGGCGATGAAAAACTTCTCCGGAGATTTGAATCTCTATTAACCACCCCAATTTCTCTTCCAAAACTATGGAGTGGTAAGATATTGTCTATATTCATACTAAGTTATCCTGTAATCATTCTCATTGTTATCCTATTTTCATTTATTTGGTATTTTTTAGCTGGTTTAAACCCAATTTTTATTTTATCAATTCCAGTCTGGTTAATGGCATTGTTAATATCCCCAATGATTCCAATGATCTACGCAGCATTTTCATCGTGGTCCATATTAAGATTTAGTCACCCTCGATTGATGGAAGCTCTGAATTTCTTTGCTATTGGCCTTAGTGTATTAGTATTCCTATCTTCTGGGAAGATCGTGGAATCAATTGCAAGTGGACATATTGTAAACTGGTTAATCATAGGTTACAGCATCATAGGGATTTTTCTAGCCACATCTCTAGTTCTATTCTTAATATACGAGTTAGATAAAGAAAATGTGACATTATAAAAAAATATTCACTGAAAATTATCTTTTTTAACACCAATAAGTTGCAGTGTGAGAGTTAACAATCCAGGTCGTGGCCCAAACAGAACATCATCCCTCCGGAAGAGCCAGGTGGCAATTCCAAAGAATATGATGCTTAAAATAATTACAAATGTTACTGACATGAGAATTTCAGGTATGGTAATGGCTTCACCTGCAAATAGCCTCATCACCGTGGTCATTGGTGAAATGTTGGCTGAGAAGCTTTTCCGGGAGATATAGGCCAATGCAGGGACAATCAAAAATCCCACCACCATGACATAGGCGAAGGTGATTCCTATTCCTGCCTCCTTGTAGTTCTTGGCGTAGGCGGCGATTATGGAAGTAAGGCCCACTATGGGCACCGCGGTTAGCACCACCAGAAGATAAACAAGTATAACATTGTTTATAGTGAAACCGGCAGCTATGAGGACTACTATCCACATAACCACTTGCAGGGCAGATATGGCCACCACAGCCAGCCCCTTACCCAGGAGTATTTCCCCTGGCGAAATTGGCATGGCAACCAGTATTTCAGCAGTTTTACGCTCTTTTTCCCCCACCACACTGTCAATGATTATGTTACCAAACAAAAAAAGCGGCAGGAACAGGAGCACCACCAGCATCACCTTCTTGATGATCTGCATGGGAAGTGATTCCCCTGTTTTTTCCTCCTTTAAACCAGTTTGAGGAGTGTTATTGGAAGGATTAGCAGATTGTAAGTATGACTGAGTTAAAGCAGATGAAACTGACTTGGTGGTGGTGTTAATGGAGTCTCTAATCACACTCCTTCTGGGATCAGCATAATCCAGATATAGCACCGTATCTACTATTTCCCCGTTCTGTATTCGTACAATTGAGTCTGATGAAACCGTGTAAAGCCCATTGGTTTCACCAGTTTCAAGGCGGAGGAGGGAATTATTACCATTGGTGGAATAAATTTTTATTATTTCCTGATCTATGCTCTTTTTAAACAAGCCCCCCTGGTCATCCACATCCAGGGTGGCAAAATCAACCAGGGAAGGAGTTAAAGATAGTCCTTTTTCCGATTCTATGTTGGCTGCAAAGGAATTGAACATGAAAATTAACATGGCCAGGACGGATAACTGCATGAAAAAGATTAAAAGGAATTTCTTACTCTTTAGAGTGTTTTTAAACTCCCAGCGAGTGATTATGCTGAAATTCATGTTGAGTTTCATGGTTTCTGCCTTAAATTTAAATCATGAGAATTTTCATGAATGATAATGAAAAACATCATCCCCTATAATGTTTCTTGACCCTATAATATTTCCTGATATTAAAGTCCCATGGATTTACTGGGTGGTTTGGATGAATACATCATCCAGGGTGGGTTCCTTGGTGTTCACTGAGATGGCCTGTTCACCGAAGATGTCAATTATCTGGGAGATATCCTCCCTGGATCGCAGGGATATCAGGAACTGGTTACCTTCCAGATTCACTCCTTCCACCGAGTCAAATGCCAGTAAATGGTTTTCATCAATTTTTTGAGGTTTATGAACCCGAACCTGTAGAATTGTATCCCCGTGTATTTTCTCCTTCAAATATTCAGGAGTTCCCATGTCACGAATCTTCCCCTGATTTAAGATTGCCACCCGGTCACAAAGTAAATCTGCCTCATCCATGTAATGCGTGCAGAGAATAACCGTTTTATCCCCCTTGAGGTTTTTGATGAAGTTGCGAATGGCCCTGGAGGTGGCTGGATCCAGACCCATGGTGGGTTCGTCGAATATTATAACCTCAGGATCATGGATCAGTGCCCGGGCAATTCCGATTCTCTGGCGCAGGCCCTTGGAAAAAGTGTTAATCCTGTCATCGGCACGGTGGCTCATCCCCACCAGCTCCAGAAGCTCGTCTATCCTTCCATCAATCTCATTTTTAGGGACCCCATAAAGTTCTCCGAAGTACTTTAAAAGTTCCCTTGCTTTGAATCGCTCATAAAGGTTGGGTTCCTCGGGTAAGTAGCCGATCATAGATTTGATCTTGATCTGATCATGATGAATGCTGTAACCCCCCACAGTCACCTCCCCTGAGTTAGGTTGGAGTATGCAGCAAATAATTCGGATAGCAGTGGTTTTCCCAGCCCCGTTGGGCCCAATGATCCCCAGTAGTTCTCCTTTTTCTATTTCCAGATTCAGGTTTTCCAGTGCCCTGATGCGTCCGAAAGACTTGTTTAAAGAGTCTATTTTAATCATTATATTGTCCGAGTTCAAGTCCACAACTCCATCCTGGGATTTTAAAATAATAACTCCCCTTTATATACTTAGATTCCATCTTCTTTATCTATTTAACCAAATACCATACCATGACCTACTTAAGTGAACGATCCAAGTGAACAATTTAAAATTACGCAAAGCACATTAAAACCATCCACGTAACAGAATCACCAGCCCTATGACTATCATGACAAATGGAAGTATATAGTGGCCATAATTTTTAATTTTATTGCCTATAACACGATTGTTTACCAGTTTAAACCCTAAAAAGCACCACACTCCCACCATGATCAGGAATATGATTGCGGTTAAAAACAGGTCAAAGGGATCCATACCTGCAAAAAGAGGCATGTAAACTCCTAAATTGTCACCACCATTGACTATGGTAACCAGAGCCACTGATAACATCATTTGTCCCCCTTTATATTTGCGGAAGTTTATTTTTTCACCAGAATCACCGGTTTCTGGTTTTTTAAGATCGAAAAGACTTCTGATCCCAATAATAATAGGGATAAACCCCAGTAAGCTGATCCAATTGGAGGGAATGATGAATTGGGCAAAATAGGCCAGGGAACTGGCTGTTAAAAGTACAATAAATCCTAAGTATTGTCCCAAAACCACATCTTTTGCCTTAAACTCTGGATTTGCAAAAAAAGCAGCGAGAATAAACAGATCATCGAGGTTGGTGGATATAAAAGCAGATATGGCTGTTAAAATTATTAAAGTTTCCATTAAATATCCCTTAAATTCGTCTATTAATAAATTTATAAGCCATTTGAAATGAAAGTTATGCTCCCCTAGATTAGAAGAACAATCTAAAAACAAAGTATTCCATCTAAACATTAGTATATATAGGGCGATATAACAATCTTTAAATACATTTTAAATGTTCTTAAATAAAGTATCAACTCCGCTGATTGAAAGGAGATGAGCCCTAATTAATTGGAAGATTTGATATTAAAGAGCGTATTAAAAGTTCTGTTCAAACTTACTTAACAGATGATGAAAATGTTTCTATCCAAACTTATACCCGTTGATGATGCCCAGAAAATCATCAACACCTGCCTGAAAACCACTGGAGTGGAAGAAGTCCCATTAGAAGAAGCTTATCAGAGAATTATCGCCCAGGACATGGTTAGCACATTAAATTCGCCCCCATTCGACCGTTCAGCTATGGATGGTTATGCTATACAAGCTGAAGATAGTTTCGGCCATTCCGAAACCAATCCATTCCAATTAAAAGTGGTGGATCAAATCGGGGCAGGGCAAAAGTCAAATTTAAAACTAACATCTGGTGAAACGATTAAAATAGCCACCGGGGCCCCTATACCTGCAGGTGCCAATGCAGTGGTCATGGAAGAGTACACTCATGAAAAAGGAGACATCATCGATGTGGAAACATCCCTGACTCCTGGTGAAAACGTTTCCCCTGCAGGAGAGGACTTTGATGAGGGGGACCTTGTTTTGAATAAGGGCAGTCTTTTAGGGCCTGCAGAACTGGCAATCATTGCCTCGGCAGGTTTTGACCGGACCCTAGTGTTTAAAAAACCCAGAATAGCTATTCTTATAACCGGCAGTGAACTGGTGATGCCTAAAAATGTGCTTGAAGGGGCAGAGGTGGTTAATTCCAATCATTTCACCATTAAATCCATGGTAGAAAGCTGCCTGGCAGTTCCTGAAATGTTCCACTCAATTGATGATGCAGAACTGGTAGAAGAACTCTTCAAAAAGCTTTTAAGTGAGTATGATGCACTAATCACCACAGGAGGCACCGCCATCAGTAAAGGAGATGTGGTGGTGGATGTAGCCCAGAAATTAGTAGGCGAAATCCCCATTCATGGAGTGTCTTTAAGACCAGGTAAACCATTTGGTTTCGCACAAGTCTATGATAAGCCTGTTTTTATGTTATCGGGTTTTCCAGTGGCAGCCATGGTACAGTTCGATGTTTTTGCAAGGGAATCCCTGCTTAAAATACAAGGATTGAATCGAAACCCGCTGATAGTGCATAAAAAGGCAGCAAGGAAAATACCGTCCACCCTGGGTAGAACCGATTATATAAGGGCCCGTATTGAAGGAGATATGGTCCGTCCTCTGAAGATTAAAGGTTCAGGTATCATAAGATCAATGGTGGAGTCGGATTCTTATATTATAATCCCTGAAAACCTGGAAGGAATATTAGAAGGGGCAGAATGTGAAGTTCTTCCCTATCATTCTCTAAAAGCTTAAAGCATGGAAGTAACTAATCTATTATAAAGGTGATCTTATTTGAACGTTTTATGGTACTACGTTATTTTCTTTGCCATTGTCTGGGTTCTGGCACTTTTATTCAGGGATAAATTAAAAATGGATGTCTACGGACCTATCCTGATGAGAAGAACCCAGAAAATGAGGGGATTCATTGATTGGGTAGCCAACACCAGCCCTCGATTCTGGCGCTGGAGTATGAATCTGGGCATCCCCATATCTGTTTTCTGCATGGGATTATCTGTTTATCTGATTATTATATCCTTGCCACGCATGTTCCAATCCCCCCAAGCAGCACTGCTCTTACCCGGAGTGGACATCCCCGGATCTCCCATATTCATCCCCATCTTTTCGGGTATCATCGCCCTGATTCTGTTGATGATAGTTCACGAGTTTGGGCATGGAATTATGGCCAGGGCACAAGGAGTGGGTATTAAATCAATTGGTGTGATTTTACTGGCAATACTGCCAGGAGCGTTCGTGGAGCTGGATGAGGAAGATGTTAAAAAAGCCAAAAGATCAGTAAAACTGCGCATATACGCTGCAGGATCCATGTTCAACTTTGGGCTAGCAGCAATTGCCTGGGTGGTTGTAATCATTCTAACCTCCTCGTTTATACCCTATGCTTTCCAATCAGATGGAGTTAAAATTATCAGTGTAACTCCTGGAGGTCCAGCTGAGGGTGTGCTTCAAGAGGGGATGGTTGTATCCAGTATTAATGGAATTTCAGTTAATAGTGGGGCAGCTTACACTGATTTAATAATAAATAAAACAAAACCAGGCGATACAATGACTTACGTGACTGATCAGGGTACCTACACCATTACCTCAACCAGTAATCCCAATAATGCATCCACAGCCTATCCTGGAACCCGGAATGAAATTCACTTGGAGGTTAAACCATCAGTGGCTCAGACCTATGGGGATATAATTCCATGGTTTTTATTTGATCTGGCTGATGTGTGTTACTGGATATATGCACTGAACATCATGGTAGGGTTGTTTAACCTTCTTCCCATGAAACCCCTGGATGGAGGAATTATATTCGAGGAACTTCTCCGATATAAAGTATCCGAAAATGTTACTGGAAAAATAGTTTCAAGTGTTTCATGGATCATGATCGGGATTGTAACCCTCTTAGTGGTGTATGGAACAGTTCCGGGAATATTGAAGATGTTTTAACCAATTTAACACCTTTATTTTAAGAAATATTAAATATTTTTTTTAATGGCTCGAATAAGCCTAACTAAATGTTATCCAAATTTAAAATTGGAGCCTAAGGAATTAATGCCAAAAAAATGGCTATTAAAAAAAAACGTTATCGTCGGCTTCGGCAGTTTAAACAGATATCCGAATCATTACGTTCATCATCACGATTGGTGGTGAAAAACATTCCACATTTTTTACACTGTACCTTCCGGAGAAGTGAAGGTGGACGGGCAACTGCAGGGTCCTGACACTGGCATTTAACCCCTAATTTTTTCTTACTCTTCCTTTTATTAGACATATTACCCCCACTAATCTAAAATTCTATTTTATTCGGAGTCTATGACAAAAAAAATATATTTCCTTTAAATTAGAATTCATCAGATCTAATCTAATATTGTGAACTAAACAAACATTATTCATGGATAAATTATAAACTTATTTATGTATTTTTTGTGTAAAATTTAGTGTAATAAAAAGGTGAACAATTTAATGAAAATCGTCATCATTGGAGGTGGGGCCGGTGGACTGTCGACTGCCTCCAACATAAGAAAACTCGATAAAAATGCCAAAATAACCGTTATAACCCGGGATGAGAACATAGCCTATTCTCCCTGTGCCATTCCTTACGTTCTCTCCGGCCAGGTGGACCAGTTCCAGGATATCATCATGCACCAACCTGAAGATTACCTGGAAAGGGATATCAAAGTCATAACCCGTGCAGAGGTATTTGAAGTTTCCAATACTGAAAATACCATAAAATACAGATTATTGGAATCTGATTCTGAGTATTCCCAGGAATTAGACTATGATTACCTGGTGATAGCAACTGGAGGAGCACCATTCACCCCACCCATAGAAGGAACCGGTTTGAAAGGAGTTTTCAAGATCAGAACCATTGATGACGGAGAAACCATTAAAAAATGGGCCGAGAAAAGTAAGAAAGTGGTGGTGGTTGGAGCCGGACTCATTGGATTGGAAATGGCCTATGGTCTTAAGAAGATGGGTTTGGATGTGACTGTCAATGAAATGTTACCCCAGATCGTTCCCAGATCCCTGGACCCCAGCATGGCCAGTATTGTTCAGAAATATCTGGAATCCAGGGGTATAAAGGTGATCCTGGGGAGGGCAATGGAAAAGATCGCCGGCCAAACCCGGGTCGAAGGAGTGGCCTATGAAGATGAAGTTCTCTCTGCAGATATGATCATAATGGCCACTGGTGTTAGGCCTGAAACCAAACTGGCTAAAATGGCAGGATGTGAACTTGGAAGATGGGCAGTTAAGGTCAATGAACAAATGCAAACCTCAGTTCCCAACATATATGCAGTGGGGGATTGTGTGGAAGTTACCGATGCCATAACTGGCCATCCCACCCAGTCACCTTTGGGTTCTACTGCAGTGCGACAGGCTAAGATTGCCGCCAGAAATATTGTGGGCAAGACTTCTAAATTTAAACCAGTTTTAAATGCCATGGTATCCAAGATTGGGGAGCTTGAATTCGGTTCTGTGGGATTAACTGAATCTGCCGCTGTTCACAATGGATTGGAAGTTATATGTGGTAAAAGCCGGGCTTTAACCAAGGCACGTTACTATCCCGGGGCTAAACGGATAGATGTTCTGATGGTGTGTGATCTTAAAGGAAGGATAGTTGGTTGTCAGATAATTGCCAAAGAAAGGGTTGCCGAACGTGTTGACACCATGGCACTGGCCATTGCCAAGAATGTTACCTGTCAGGAGCTGGCCAGCACTGAATTTTCCTACGCACCACCAGTTTCCATGGTAATTGACCCTATTATCCTGGCTGCAGAAGATGCCTGTGAAAAATTGAAGAATTCCAGGCACTAAAAAACAGGCCCCAGCCTGAAGTTTTTTAAAAATTGTAAATGGATGACTTGTAAAACAGGTAAAAGAGTTAAACGAGTAAGTATAGTTAAGGGTAAGGAGGATGGGCGACTCCATCCTCCTGAGGCGGTAAAATTAATTAAAAACAATGTTGGAGAGGTTTAGAAGTACCTCTCCAGAATTCCTTTTAACATTCGGGCGTGGCGAGCTTCATCCCGGGAGCTTTCATCGAAGAAATCATGGGCAGGGTCAATGTCACATTCTTTGGCCTTTTTAGCTGCTGCTTTTTTCTCATTGTTGGCCATGGTTTCTCCTTCCAGCATCATTTCCAGGTTTTCTTTGAGTGTGGGTTTGATTACTTCGTTCATTTCAGCAAAATGTGCTGCGTGCTCTGCTTCTTCCCAGGCTATGGTTTTTAGTACTTCTGCCACTTCTGGTAGTCCTTCTCTTTGTGCCAGTCTGGCCATGGCCAGGTACATTCCTACTTCCTGAGTTTCCCCACTGAAATTAGCCGCTACCAGTTTTTCCAGGTCAGTTCCTTTACAAATTCCTATTTCATGTTCGTTTATAAGATCCATTTTTCATTCCTCCAATGTTATATCCTAGTTAAATTTTATATTCCAAGACCAATGATTCTATCGGATTAAATTCAATTGAAAATCCCAGAATATTGGTTAGTATGTGCATAAAATGTCTTTATGCTGTTTTTATCTCTTGAGCCAGCTTTTTACCTGCTTCAAAGCATTTTTCAAGTTCGTCTGCATCTGGAACGTAGTATACTTCGTATTCATCGAGTACGTTGAATCCGCACTCTTTAAGATCACGGGACAGGGTTTCTGGAGCTCCACCTTTTCCACCCATGGATCCAAAGGTTAGTGCCAGGCGTTCCCTTCCAGTTCTGTTGAATTTCAATCCACGCAGGTAATATATCAGGTCACCCACACTGGGATATGGTTCATCGTAGATGGTAGGTGCTCCCAGTGCGATGGCTTTACTGTCCAGGATGTCCTTCACGATTTCACTTCGCTCGTCTTCGTGAAGATAGTACATTTTAACATCCACTCCCTCGCTCATAACACCTTCAGCCACGGCGTGGGCCATTTTCTGGGTGGACTGGTGCATGGTGTCGTAGATTATGGTGATCTTATCCGGGCATTCACCAGTGGCCCAGGTACTGTAAGCTCCAATGACCTTCATGGGATCGGTCCATATCTGGCCGTGAGCAGGGGCAATCATCTTGATCTGCTCCAGGAGTCCCAGGTCAGTGACTTCCTGGAATTTCTTCAGGACCAGTTTGGATAATGGAGTGATGAGGTTGGCATAGAATTTCTGGGTGCCATCCATTAGTATGTGTTCTGGTATTTCATGGTCAAACCTCTGGGGGTAGCAGAGGTGCTGTCCAAAGGCATCGTTAGGGAAGAGTATTCCTTCTTCTACCAGGAGAGTGAACATGCTGTCTGGCCAGTGCAGGAGGAATGCATCCAAAAATGCCAGGGTTTTTCCGCCCAGTTCCAGTGCATCTCCAGTTCCCACTTCAATGAAGTTGGCACCTTTCAAGGCAGGGAAATGTTTCAGTAAACCTTTGACTGCGATTTCTGTGCAGTAAATTGGTGCTTCTGGGAATTTTCGGTGTAGTTCTGGTAAAACTCCGCTGTGGTCTTTTTCCACATGGTTTTGAACTATTACGTCCACTTTGACTTCTTTACCTTCTTTTTCAAATGCATCCTCCACCCGGGCTATGAGTTCCTGATAATTACCAGGATATGCATTGTCGATTAAAGCCACTTTGTCGTTCCCGAATACAAGATAAGCGTTGTAGGTAGTTCCGTTTAGTGTGTACCCGTGGTACTTTCTTATGTCCCAATCTAAAACTCCTACCCAGTATACGCCTTCACCAATTTTTTCTGACTCTGCTTTCATGATTTCACTCACCGTTGACTAAATCTTATGAGATTGTTCTATATTTCGTTGGAGTACACCAATTATTACAAGGTTCGTGTACCCCCGAACGTATGCTATTATACGAACAATTGCATATATAGTTTACTGTTCGTGTTAAAACGAACGTACTTATATACCCGAACTATTTATATATTAAGGTGAGTAGATCACAAAGTGAAAGGAATAAATCACCCCAATAGATTTATCTCAAAAAGAAGTAAATCTACCAGGTTTTACCCTTCATATACATCCAACAAGTAATCTAAATGAATTTTATAGTAAAAAATTAAGCATATAAAAAAACTTATAGAAGGTTAAACATGGCCAACACAAACACTGCCCGCCGGATCAAAATATTTTCCACTAAAACTGGAGTTAATGTGGTTCAAAGCCCAATAAAGGCACAAATTCTCTCCATTCTCAAAGAAGGAGGCTTGAGCGGATCCCAGATCGTTTCTTGCACCAAAAGATCCAAATCCACCATCTCGGCACACCTACAGGATCTAGAGGATGCAGGCATAATAGACTGGGTAATAGACCCCGAAGACCGGCGCAGGAAAATTTATTTTATCACCTCTAAATTCCTTGGAGACCTATCATCCCCCCAGGAAATAGAAGATGATGTTAGTAATATCCTAGAAGAATATGTCATCCAAGCCGACGACCCATTCAAATTCTTCCGTTACATGTTCAGAACCATTAGAGTAGCATTATTAGATGAGGGAATAAACATAGATCCCATACTTCACAATGCAGGAGTGAAAGTGGGCCAGACATTTTATAAAAAATTAGAGGGTCAGAGCCTTAATGAACTTGCCCGAAATCTGGCATCATTCTGGGAAACCAATAAACTGGGAAATATCCAAATCAAAAGCATGAAGCCCCTCATAATACAGGCCTATGACTGTTTTGAATGTGAAGATCTACCACAACTGGGAAGACCAGCCTGTGCCTTTGATTCCGGATTACTGGAAGGTATCTTTTCCAATTATTATGGTCAGGAAGTGGAAGCCGAGGAAACCAAATGTTACGCTCAGGGAGATGACTTCTGCCAGTTCATAATTAAACCCCTAAAAAAAGATGATGCTTAAATTTTCAAAAAAATTATTTATTCAAAAAACAATTGATTTTGAAAATAAAACTGATTTGAAATTAAAAAAAATGATTTTGAAAATAAAAATCATGATTAAAATATCAATTTTTTGCAGTGAAACATAACCCTGGTTAAATCATTTTCATGAACTTTTTAAGTGCATGTTCTGCTTTTTGAATGTCTCTAACACAACCATAGTGTCCCCAAATTGAATCATAACTGAAAAGTTGTGAATTATCCAGTCCTTCATACATAGGCATGACACAATAATTGAAATCAACTATCTGATCCTGATTTATGGCAATTACCAAGGAAGGAACATTGATTTTAGATATCTTATCACCTAAATCATGACCTAAAAGGGCATGGTTTCTCCATACCAAGTCATTGGCATCCCAATCATGAGCATCCTTCTTCCTCTCCCCAACTCCATCGGAAAATTCACTCCGGGACTGGAAACACTCTTCATAGTTTTCAGGGGATAGTGACCAGAGAAAACTAAGGTTAGCTGATTTTTCCATGACTTTAACTGGATTTTCAGTGTAATTTCCATTTTCGTATCCAGAATCATCCAGGATTATCTGATTCATAAGATCATAAACTCCGTACATCCGGTTGGAGATTCTGTGACTGGTTCCATTAAGTATCAGGAAATCTAAAAAATCAGGGTACTCAATTGCCCAGTTAAGGGCCTGGAAACCACCCATGGACGTGCCCATAATACCCTTAAGATGTTTAATTCCCAATCCCCGGGTTATGAGCTGATAATGGGCTTTTACCATGTCTTTTATGTTGTAGCGGGGAAATTCTGTTCCCCTGCCTGATGTGGATGGGGCTGATGATCCTGGTGCTCCCAGGGCAGTGGGGCTGATCACGTAATAATGGTTGGTGTCTATGGCTTTACCCGGACCTATTACACTGGCCAGACTCTCCACAGATGTGTAGTCCCCACTCCACCCATGAAGGTAGATGAAGGCATTGGTTATGTTCCCCTCACTATCCAGTTTTTTAATTCCCTGGGTGGCGTATTCCAACTTCAGTTCCGGGAGAACTTCCCCTGATTCAAACTTGAAATCTTTTAAAATGTGATATTTTGGTTCAAGCAATAATTTCACCCTGTATCGTCTTTATCCTTTGATTCTGATTTCAAATTCCTTTTCAATGAGTTCCATTGCCTGTTGATGTTTAGGTCCTCCAACACGGCCCACTACCCGGGATATTTCTTTCAGTCTATCAGCGTATTCCTTCTTTTTCTTAGAAGAGACACGTTTAACCCTGCTTAGATTCACCAGAGCTTCAATCACCCCACAAATGGCCCTGTTGAGTGGTTCGGATTCTTTCTTTTCCTGTTTTATGTCTTGAACCTGAGAATGGAACATGATGGTGATATTTTCACCCATGGCATCCTCCTTCTCCACTTTCTTCTCATGGCGTACTTCACCAAAAAAAGTTGCATCCGCATTTTTCAGGGAAAATCCATTTGGTTCATCCTTGAATTCAGTTACTGGAGGATTGCCTATAAGTGAATGGGTGAAAAGTAGTGGGTCTCTGGATAAATTAACATAGAACCTTTTTTCCCGTTTAACATTGGATATGGTATGCGACCCCTCATGTAGTC
The DNA here is from genome assembly GCF_016217785.1 of Methanobacterium sp. NCBI lineage: Archaea > Methanobacteriati > Methanobacteriota > Methanobacteria > Methanobacteriales > Methanobacteriaceae > Methanobacterium > Methanobacterium sp. The sequence goes on along the minus strand of NZ_JACRGA010000025.1, from coordinate 276,156 downwards.
GGAGGACCACATGATCCGGGCCTTTGCAAATAACCCCCATTGGAGCAGCATTTGGTGTTCCATCTTCATTACAAGTGGTTACAATACCCTCATAATGGAGGCCTCTCTCCATGTTCAGTGAATATAAATCTAACGTCATTTGTCTCACAATTCCTAAAAAGACAATTAATCATTACCCCAATTTAAACACTCCACACTAGATTTAATGGTCCCTACGGTCATTGAATTTAACTATGGTTGTGGAAAGGTACTTTCCATTCCGGGCAAAACCATCAAAAATCTCCTCATCATCCATACCACAGTTTTGAACTGAGAGAACCTTTTTATCCCTGGGATCCTTATTTATGATCTCTTCCAGCATTTGGGAGTGGCGGGAGGTTTTCATGATAACTGCAGTATCAGCGTGTTCCAGTAACCCTTCCAGTCTTTGATCCACCTTGGGCACCACCAGAATTATCTCATCCTTCTCACCCAGGGTGATACCAGCACTGGCAGCACAACCAGTAAAGGAATTTATTCCAGGTATCATCTCCACAGTGTAACCCCGTTCTCCAATTATCCGGGAAACATAGGAAAATGTACTGTAAATGGAAGGATCTCCCAGGGTGATAAACGAAACATCCCTACCTTCATCTAATTCCATGGTAATCAGCTGTGCAGCACCCGCCCAATAACTTTCAAGTGCCTTTTTATCCTCAATCATAGGGAATAATGGTTCAAGAGTTATGTATTCATCACTACGGCCATCTAAAATTCCCTGGACTATGGAAAGTGCCACGCTGGGTTTTTTTTCTGATGATTTAGGGGCGCAGATTACTGGAACGCTTTCCAGTGTCTTCACTGCCTTAACCGTGAGTAATTCAGGGTCCCCTGGACCCACACCAATGCCTATGAGTTTGCCTTTATTCATATTCATGATAAAACACCGAATTAGAGAGTAAGTTTAGAATAACTATTCTTCTATTTTATATCATAATAATGGTATTTATCTAGATTCTTTTGACTTTAAAAATAAAGAAAGTTTTAATTAGTATAATTTGAAGGCGTCGTGCAGATCATGATACTTCCCTGAAGATAAGATTACCCTGGAAATAAGGCCAGTGCAGGATTATTAGTATTCAGGCATTCAAATGAAATCTTCTTGATTATGACCCCATGAAATGATCTGAGTTCGTATGATGTTTGTAAAGTTTTCCTAACTGATATATTGACGACACCGAAATAGAAATCAGACATGTTTTGTGTGTCGGTCTTCCACAGTAATTTTCACAGCATCACCAGAATAAGCTATGTAAGTTGTTATATTGTCTGTGAAGCTATTTTGATGGGAAATCACGATTTAATTTAGCTAGTTGTGCTTTGTATACATTAAAGATGCCTCTTTTTGAGATTTGTTGGGTGCTTTGGCAGTAATACTCACACTTAATTCCGTTAGATTTTTTGGAAGTTGTTGTTGATATTCAAAATTACCTTTTTCATCGACTCTGACTTCCGTATTATTGAGGTTTAATTCTGTAGAACTAATATAGACCTTTGCATTAACATCTGTGTCTCCCTTTAATATGTATTGTACGGTTAGATTATCTCTCAGAACGTCATTTTTTTCCAATATCAGACTGGTAACTGGGAATAGGGCAGACATGACTACTAAAATAATAATAACACCTAAACAACACCCTCCAATGACGCTTATTATTTTAACACCAGAATTTTGTTTATCCCACCATCCTTTAAGGACACCTCTGGAGGGTGTATCTTGTTTTGGTATTTTAACAGTTTTTGGTATTTTTTTACCACATTTTTGGCAAAAATCGGACTTGTCTTCGTTTTCTGCTTGACAATTTGGACAAATTTTGGTCATGTTAATCCCTCATTTTATAAGATAGAAATTTTGATGAATGTAATGATGATTGCAGCCCCTGTTCCTGCTGTAAATCCTGTTATAAACCTTAAAGAATTGTTGCTTTTTCTTAAACCTAAAAATTGTGTAGATCCATCTATAACCAAAGGTAAAATTATGATTGGGGCAGGAATTAATATTAAGGTATAATCGACAAGAAACAACAATGAATAAATGAAAAATAATATGGCCCCAGTATAGATGCCCGTGCACCGTGAACACACAGGAAAATAGTATCCTTTGATGTTAAATGTTCTTTCTGGGATACAATGACATATAAACTGAAAGAAAAAGCTGGAATTTGATGTCATTTTGGGTTCAATCTTTATTGAATGAATTTCATCCATATAATCACCTGTGTGCGCCCCATAACTTTTTACACGCAACAAAAAAAGGTATAGGCAATCCAATATATGTTTTCCCATATGGCCTCATATCCCAGATTTTAATAGAGAGGGTGCTGAGCCCCTTAACAAAGTTCTACTTATACTGTGAATTTCTTTCTCATACATTGATCATTGAGCGCAAATAATTCACAATTCCAGGCAAATCATATATGGGTATACAAACAGCTTGTACTTGGGTATCAACTATTATTGATCGTGAATTAAGTCCGGGTAAATTTTCGGTGAATGTATGTGAATTACCTTCAGTAAAAAATGCTAAGGGTGCAGGTAACATAACCCATTGTTGAGTTTCAGTTTTGTATTTATTTTCAGAATAATCATAGTATGTTACAGCGTGTTGCACGATTATAATATCTAATGGGTGTCCTTTTCTGCTAACATCACAATTATACCAGTTATACTCTAAATTATCAAAGCCATATATATAACCATAAAGTGCTTTGTTTGACGTTATATCTTCATGATAATAAACATAAGGAGATCCATCTTTATGCGTACCGTAGGCATTAACCATGGTTAATGCAACCATTTCTACTCCTAAAAATTGGTTTAAAACACTAGCTCCATAATTAACTATGCCTATTGGTGTTAATGATATGATAGCGCTGTTTATGAAACCTGTGAGTCCATTTTGGACGTTGGTATTAAATTGGTTGAAGATAGAGACCGTGCCTCCGTTGAGAACGTCTAGTATTATTTGTCCAAAACCTGTTTGTCCAATATTTAGGATGCATTCTGCAAGGTCTGTGGCCCATTCGGTTTGTAGGTTGCTGTAGCAGAATGAACCACTAAAAGTTTCATTAGAGGGCATCATAACATCCATTACTAAGCCTGTTTCTGGATTCATAATCAAGATTTTCTGGTTGTCTCCTAGTGCTTTTATTATGATGTAGCCGTTGCTCTCAATTATTTCCAGTGCCTCACCATTCAGTAGCATGTTCCCTAAACCCATGGTCACACTACCATTAAGATCCCCAGTGGAATTGAATGAAGGGAATAAAACCTGCCCTACCCAGTATTCTATGGGTGAAAATGCTGATGAACATGCATAACGGAATGCTTTCGCATTGTCTTCATCTCCAACTACGTCCATTCCCATTCTGTGGTCCATTTCCCCTGTTATGTAAGTTTCGGCTGCATCATCACAAACCGAAACCACAATCGGAGTAGTACGAGTCCAATTGACATTGTATTTGGTTGCTGCTGCATCAGCAACTATATCATGACATTTAATAACTAATAGCGCTTCCAGGAAGGTTCCATAAGCTGCTTTCATAGGTCCATTAGCATAGAGAAGGGTTCCATTTGCATCTTTTTTATCCTTCTGGTTCAGCCAGTACCTTAAAATATCATCGGTAACTTCTGTTGTAACTATGGCAAAGCTTCTCACCCCTTCATATCCTGCATCCTTGTAAAGAATAGATGTGGGGTTGGATGGGTCGTCTCCGTAGGTGTGGTAGTATCCTCCGTTGGCATAGATCATGGTACTCTCCCTGCAGATAGGGTTTCCTGGGAAATTAATGCTGGTTGTTTGGTTGGTACCCGGGTCTTCAAATGAAATCTTCTTAGCGGCATCACCAGGATAAGTTATGTAAGTTGTTATAGTATCCATGAAGTAATTGTGATGGGCAATCACGTTCATCTCACTACTGTTAAAATCGTTAATCTGTTGGGTTATGTTCAGGATTCCTGCCTCCAACGCACTTCCTGTTAAACTCTGCAACTCAGGATACCGTTCAATATAACTTTGCAATGCAGTCCGGGATTCTGTTGACTCTGAAAACAGCCAGTTGAGGAAATTCACATTGTACCAGACTTTATCTGAGTAATTGTTCTTGTTATAGTAATAATAGGGATTGATAACAGTCTGACTTCGAACCACAACCCCATTCACAATCAAATCAACCTCATTCTCGAATGAACCAAAATCACTGCTGGTTGACTTCCACAACACACTCACCCAGCTAACCGACTCATTCAAAGGGACATCATAAATTAAACCTAGGTTCTGAGTTGGATTGTTAACATCCAAAGCTGTGAGACTGTAAACCACAATAGTTGCTTTAGCAACCCTATCAACACTCGTGGATGCATTTTGACTGTCTAAAGTGGCTGTAACATTTGTGAAACCAGATTGAAGGTTCGGATTTAACACCAACGTAGCTGATGCCTTACCATCTTCAGTATAACTGGTACTGGTAATGGTACTGTTATTATTTGAGGTGAAAGTGACAGGTATCCCGTCGGGTGTGTAGTTTACGGTTGAAAGGTCTTCATTGTTGCTATTGTGGTTCAAATCCGCAGTAATGGTTGCCTCGTATATTTTGCCATCTGCGACTTTGTAGGATGTAGGGGTGATGGTGAGAACCAAACGAGGATTGTAAAGCACGGATCCACTTATCACATAAATGGCACTAGGCTGAACCGATGAAACCACCGGATTATTGGTACCCCACCAGTTATTGGTAGCATTCACCGTACCACCCCTACTTAACAGCCCATATTGCCCATTTCCAAGTATCCTGTTGAAATGAAGATCTCCAGAGGAGTAGTATAGGTAAATACCTTGATAGGTGTTATTTTTGATGTCATTTCCAGTGACCTTGAGGTTATTGGAGTAACTGGAAAGAATACCACAATCATTACTCGCTAGACTACTTTCAGTTATCGTGGTATTGTTGGCCTGATAAAGATAAACACCCCTAAATGTACTACCAGTTACATTATTCCCTGATACTAGAGTGTTGTTTGAGTATTCCAGATCAATACCACCCAAATTATTCTGCAAAATATTACCAGAGATAGTACAGTTATTAGCAGAATTAAGGAAAATCCCATAACCAAAAGCACTGGTAACATTTACCAACTGCACCCCATTACCAGTGATGGTATTGGATAATATCTGACAATTATTAACTGCATTCAAGTAAACAGCAGATGAATTCGTAGCACCAATAAGGGTAAAACCATAAATCATCACACCACCACAATTATTTACTGTAAAAACTGATGATGAAGGGTTAGATGCCTGTACTGTCACATTACCCTCAGAGATCATGGTTAAATTTTTATTTATCACCACATTCTCAAGATAAGTTCCATTACTAACCAGAATAATATCACCATTAACAGTCAAAGGATTATTAACTGCTCCCTGTATGGTGCTGAAGGATTTGTGGAACAGTTTCGAGAGAGAATAATTGCCTTGAGTGGCTGCGATAGTGGTTGCACTGGATGTGGGGCTGGAGGTGAGAGTGACTGTTGCTTTACCTCTTCTTGTAGATGCAGTGCTGCTGCTAATAGTTCCAAGCGTGGTGGTGAAGTTCACTGGCAGACCATCAGGTATAGTACCTGAACTGGAAGTGTCTTCTCCCTGGTTGTTATGTGTTATATCTGCTGTTATCTCTGAACTGGAATTTGTGTTGTGTGTTACATGGATCACAGAACCAGTTAAATTCATCACCAGCCACAGATTTCGTGTAACATTTCCTCCGGCAATGTAGATTGCACTGCCATTGGCTGATGAAACTGTAAGGTTATTATTTCCCCACCAGTTATTGGTGGCATTCACGGTCCCTGTGCCGAGATTGTATAGCCCATAAACACTGTTTCCAGTGATTATGTTGAAATTAATATCTGCAGAGGAGGATGTGGCTTTAATTCCACTTTGGTGATTACTTGTGATGGTGTTTTCATAAACTGTGCTGTTATTGGAGCTTGTGAGTTCAATCCCATTCATTAAATTGTTCTGGATGGTGTTTGCCATTATTAGAGTGTTCACTGAGTTAGCAAGATAAATTCCCTGACCAGAGTTATTGGTGATGGCGTTGGAGTACACTGTATTGTTATTGGAACTGTTAAGTCTGATTCCCCCCATTAAATTACCCGTCAGGTTATTGTCCCATATCATATTATCCTGGGAACTGGTAAGAAGCAATCCATAGTAGTTATTGGTTAAAGTGTTACCGGCAATAGTACAGTTACTGGTCTGGTTAAGATATATACCAGAGGAAGATGTGCCATTGGCTCCTGTTAAGGTAAATCCTGAAATCACAGACTCGCTTCCACCGGAGTTGATAGTGATAACCGGGTTGTTGGAATTGGCAGCATGGATGGTCACGTTGCCATCATAGGGCATTATGGTGAGATTTTTATTCACTAAGATGTTCTCTGTGTAGGTTCCATTTCTAACTACAATAACATGACCATTAAGTGTTAAATTATTATTAATAGCGTTTTGTATACTGGAATAACCTTTACCTGTATTAAGATTTCCTACCGGTGCGAAGATATAATATAAAATGCTCACTGGGGATTGATTGCCTGTAAAGTCCACTGCCATGAATTTTAAAGTGGTGGTTGTAGTAATGACAATGGGAGCTGTGTATATTGTGCTGGAAAGAGTTGGGGTGCTTCCATTAGTGGTGTAATAAATGATTGGATGAGGGTCAAAGTTATCACTTGCTGTTAAATTCGCAGATTGAGTGGTATTGTAGAGTCCACTATCCCGAGTTGCATTTACTGTTGGCACAATTGTGTCAACTGTTACATTTAAATGTAAACTTTGCCTATCCAGTGTGGTGGTGATACTGACTATTCCTGATGAGACTGAATTTAATGTTACGACAGTTTTCCCATTCTTGGTGTACACTGGACTGGCAATTGTGCCTAAGTTGGTGGTGAAATTCACTGGGATATTGTCAGGTATATGGCCTTTTGATGAAGTATTCTCGCCATTATTATTACAGGTTAAATCTGCTGTTATGCATTTATTTTCACTGGAGTTAGTGGTTGATGAATTTATACTTAGAAGTAACCATGGATTATAATAAGTGGTGCTGTTACAGCTGTAAATATCATAATACGTAGACACCCAATTGGGTGAATAAATATAACTTGGAGTATTAGTTCCCCACCAGTTATTTGTGGCGTTTATCGTACTATTACCCTGAACAACAAGTGAAAACCTGCTATTGCCAGTTATTCTATTAAAATGGATGTTTGCAGTTGAATATTGTGGGTTGATCCCATATATGCTACCGGTTATGCTGTTCCCAGTAATTGTAGCATTATTAGAATAAATTAAATATATCCCGTAATTACCATTAGCTATATTATTATTTTGAATTTTATTATTGGAATTAGAACCTGATAAGGAAATGCCGGAATAGGTACTGTATACATCGTTGTTCTGGATCAAATTATTCGAACTTGTGATACCATTTATACCTTTATAATTACCAGTTATGCTGTTTCCAGTAATAGTGTTGTTACAGGAATTGTTGATCAAAACTCCCGTATTATTTGTAGATCCTTTTATAACAAAGCCAGATATTGTTGAACCGTTTCCACTGGAGGTTATGGTGAAGACCGGGAGATTTGAGTTTAAAGCTTGTACGGTTACAGTCCCTCCAGTAATTGCTTTTAAGGTCAACCGTTTATTGATAATGATGTTTTCAAGATAGGTTCCATTTGCAACCTCAATAATATCACCATCAGTAGTTGAAGAATCATTAATAGCTGCTTGTATGGTTGTAAATCCTTCTCTAGTTACAGCATTATACACTTTAAATAGATTAACCGTTTTTTTGATTATCTGATTATCTACAGTAACTGTAACGTTAGCGGTGTTATGTGGTGGGGAATAATTAAGTTGGGAAGTTGTTTTTCCATTGATTGTTCGTGCAGTTGGTTGGATAGTTCCGTAATTCGTGGTGAAATTCACAGTTATTCCATTGGGAACGTGCCCTAAGGATAATGTATTAATTCCTTCGTTATTGTAGGTTAAATCGGCTGTTATGTTAGAAACACCATCTGCAACACGAACGGAATTTACTGTAAGTACAATCCATGGACTGTAAATAACATTTCCACCTAAAATGTAAATGTCACTTGAATTACTTGAGGAGGCGGTTGGAGTGTTAGTACCCCACCAGTTGTTAGTGGCATTTACAAAGCTACTGTACTCATTAAATAATCCGAACAGGTCGTTTCCCGCAATTCTGTTGAAATTAACTGTGGCAGGTGAAAAATAGAGGCAGATGCCTATGTGATTGTTTGTTATTGTATTTTCAGTTATTCCCACATTATCCGAGTTTCCAATGTAAATTCCAGCATTCAGATTTTTTGTTATATTATTTCCAGATATTAAATTATTGTTTGAGTAAAGAAAGACAATTCCATCGCGAATATTGTTTGTTGCATTGTTTGTAGATAGGGTGTTATTCATCGCATTTTGAAGGTTAATTCCCTCAATGTTATTTGTCACATTATTTCCAGATAGGGTATTGTTATTGGAATTATAAATGAGAATTCCATTTTCAGTATTGTTAGTCACGTTATTTCCAGATATAATGGTATTATTTGAATAACCGACAATAATTCCACCGTAAACTGTCCCGTTTTGGCCATTATTTTTAATATTATTAGATCGTATAGTGCAAGTTGAATTATTAAGGAAAATACCAGTTTGAATATTGTAAGTTGCGGTATTACCAATTATATTTGAATTATTTGAATTATCAATACGAATTCCCTTGAAACTGTTGCTTATTGCGTTTCCAGATATGGTGTTGTTATTTGAATGATCAGTATAGATTCCATTTAGTCCATTTTTTATATTATTTCCAGATATCAAATTATTATTTGAATAATACGAGAAAATTCCGTTTGCAGTATTGTTTGTCACGTTATTTCCAGTTATTCTTGTACTATTTGAGTAATAAACGTAAATACCACCAGAACTATTTGTTATGGAATTTCCAGTTATATTACAACTATTGACTTCATATAATAAAATTCCATAATTAGTAGATCCTTTTATATTAAATCCTTGAATTGTTGATTTACTAGAAAAAATCACGAACACCGGCAATGAAGAATTCATAGGTCGAACTGTCACATTTTTTCCATAAGCTGAGATTAAACTAAGTTGTTTATTCACAACCACATTTTCAGTATAGGATACTCCCCCTACAAGTAGAGTGTCACCGTTTAGGGTATTTATAGCATTTATCGCCGCTTGCATGGTGCTAAATCTTTCATTTGTTCTATTATTCCATATTGGATTTATAATATAAGCCCACGGTTGCACATCAACACTTGCAGGGAGCGTGTGAAGAGAATTATAAGTATCCAGGATTTTACTGAAAGTATAGATCATATTATTGTAACTCATTGTTCCTAGACCAATAAGACCATAGGATGGTGCCTGGTTATTATTGCTAATAATATAAGTGTTGATACGTTGCGCAAAATCAATATAACCAGATTTAGTTAAAGTACCCGAATTCAGAGATTCCTGCTGAGAAGAAGGTGGTGTATCATCGAGTAAAGGTATAGGTGTGATATCATTATTGTTAATCTGATTCGTAGCCAATACTGCTAACTGCAAATACTGTGCCATATTAACCCTCGCCGAACCAATTGTAACAGTATTAGGCATGGTTTTATTATATTCTATACTGTTTTTTAGTTGAACTGAAGCTGCTACAATCTGTGCAGGAGTAAAAGTGGTTGAATTAAACACAATAGGAATATTTGCTGCACTCCAGGGCTTAACTCTAATATACGCAGGCAGATATCCATAAGTATAATAAACACTCAAAATACGACTAAATAAATAAACTTCCGACGAATATCCTATTTGGCCTAAGTTAATAAGACCGTATGGCGGTGCCTGATGGTTGTTATCCATATAATCATCAACACGGAGAGCAAAATCAATATAATCTGCTTTACTGATACTACCACTATTCAACTGTTCCTGTTGTGACCCAGGTATACTATCACTTGACAGAACTATGCGGGTGTTATTGTTATTTTTTATTTGATTTGTGGCCTGTACCGCCAGATGCAGGAATTGGGCAGTGTTGATGTTTACCCCTGCAACAGTCACCGTGCTTGGTACATTTTTAGTTGATTCAATTTTTGCTTTTAAAGTATTGGCCGTGGCAACTATCTGAGTGGGAGTGAAATTGAAAGACTGTGATTCAGTTATGGGAATGTTTCCTGTAGACCAGGATTTCATAGTTATTTGAGTTGGTAAAGTACCAGAACAATTATAAATAGTTAAAACACGACTAAAAAGATAAACCTGAGATGAATAACTAATTTTACCAGGGCCAGCCCAGCCATAAGGGGGTGCCTGATCATTGTCATCCATGTAACCATCAATACGCTGTGCAAAATCTACGTAGTCCGCTTTACTCATACTACCAGTATTCAATTCTTCTTCTTGATAACTAGGCGCAGTGTCACTTTCTAAATATATTGAAGTATTAGTATTACTGTTAATGTGATCAGTAGCCTGAACAGCCAAATGAAGATACTGTGCTGTATTTACAGTTTGTCCTTTAATAACTACACTACTTGGTAACGCATTATTAGCTTCAATCTGATTTTTAACAGTTACTGAAGCCGAAGCAATATCACCATTTGTAAAATTAGAAGTTGCAGAAACACAACCTATTCCCAAAACAAAAACAAAAGTCACCAGTACAATTGATATTAATAATTTTTTCATGATATGTCCCCTTAATCTAAAGGAGTAATAATCTAATATTTAATACTTTCCATAATATTCATATTATTACTAAATGGTGTAAATGAGGCAAAAAAGTAATAATTAAAAAATATCATATATTTGATCTCATAAGAAAAATTCATCAAAATAACAATGTTCTATCCACGAATCTCATAAGTACACCCCAAATAGCTAAGAATATTCTTTTAAATAACTGGCAAATTGTATTAAAAATATTTATAAATGTATTATTAAATCTGCATTGTAAAAAAAACTCCAATAAAGGCCAGGATCATCATTCAGTTCATACAAAAGTATTTAAAAGGAGTTTACTCAGATTAAATTTAAATAAACCCCTTAAAACTATATAATAAACTATTTTTAAAAGAATACTATTCATACGCTGGGAAACTTTACCTATTTATACCATTACCCAAAATATAACTCTCTATGGATAACGGCTTTTTCTGTGACAAGTGCGGAATGATAAAAGACCGCTGCATATGTAACTCTGGAAGTGTTGAAAATAGCATCCAGGCTAAAACTCCTAAAATATCATCATCAAGAATCAATGCCATTAAAAGGGCTTATCCCCACATTGACGAGGACATAATTGAGAAGTTCCCCTTCGCCTCACCTCGGGAAGGGCAACTGGAGATAATATCCGAAATCAGGGATGCCATAGAAGAGGGTTACTCTAACATAATCCTGGAAGCCGGCACTGGAACGGGTAAGTCAGTGGTAGCCACCACCCTGGCCCGCTTATACCATCCAGCCTACATACTCACCATGACCAAACAGCTACAGTCCCAGTACGCAGCAGAGTTTGGTTACCCCATGGTGAAAGGCCGTGGAAATTTCCTGTGCCAGAATGAGAGCCTGGAGTTTAGTTGTGACCAGGGAACCTGTCAGACCATTCCCAGCACTCAGAAATTTGCCTGTGATTATGGTATTAGTAAATCTCCCTTTGGTGGGGAGATGCACGCCTTTCAGGATGCCTTCGGATCACCCCTTTATTTCCGTTCCAACCAGAGATGTCGCTACTGGGATCAAAAAGCCCATGCAGCAGAAAGCTCCATAACCCTGATGAACTATGATTACGCCCTCCTGGAACTTAACTACGTGAAACACTTCGGTAAAAGGGACCTGATGGTCCTGGATGAGGCCCATAACCTGGAGAACAAGCTCATGCAGCGCCTGGAGGTTAACCTCTACAACCGCAGGCTGCAACGTGAAATCAAAAAGACCATACCCCCCAGTATGATGCAACACAAAGAACCACAGGAATGGATACTCTTTGTGGAATCACTATACGAAGACTACCAGGACATCAATATTAAACAGATCCCCAAAAACCAGGCTGACCGGGTAAATCGGATGAAAATGAACCTCAGCGAGCTTTCACGGAACCTGGAGGAAACTCCGGATAACTGGGTGGTGGACACTAGTCCCGGAGGAGTTTCATTCAAACCACTCCGGGTTAACACCTATGCCAACGACCGGCTGCTTAACCATGCAGATATAAGGCTGTTTATGAGTGCCACCATCCTGGATCAGGACCTCTTCTGCCAGTGGCTGGGCATCGAACCAGAAGAAACCTATCACCTGGAAATCAAGAGCGCCTTCCCCCCATCATCCCGTCCAGTGCATCTGAAACTGGTGGGAAACATGTCCCACCGCCTGATCAAACGTACCGCCCCCAAAACCATCCCGGTACTTGAGAAAATCATTGAACACCACAAATATGAGAGAGGGCTGATACACACCCATAACTACAAGTGCCAGGAATACATCATCAAACACCTTAAAAATCCCCGTTTAATGGGCCACAACTCCAAAAACAGGGAGCATGTTCTTAACCGATTTGAACACAGTGCCGATCCACGAGTACTGGTAAGTCCCTCCATGAGTGAAGGAGTAGACTTACCCTACGAAAAGTGTCAATTCCAAGTTATCTACAAGATACCATTCCCTTACTTAGGAGATCCCCAAATTAACCAGCGTAAACAACAAGATCCTTCCTGGTATGCTTATAAAACAATTATGACACTCCTTCAGGCGTATGGACGTGGCATGCGTGCTGAGGATGATTACTGTGAGACTTACATCCTGGATGGGAACTTCCGCATGTTACTCAGGAACAAGCTCTACCGGGAACTGGTGCCCAGCTTCTTCAAGGATGCCATACAGAGAGAATAACCATTATGTTCATAGAAAGATGAGATAGTTTTAATATAGAGTTTAAATAAACCATTACCAAGTATATTAATAATTATTGTTAGTTCCCGGGCCAATCCAAGTAATGAGAGGTACAATGAAAATGTCCGAACTTTCCAAGGTGGACATATACAGACAGATCGATGTTCTAAGGCAGAGCTTGCTGGATCTTACCATGCGTAACCAGCTTTTAAACTTCCGCTCCCGCAGCATGACCGTAAAAGTTAAAGAGGGAGAACTAGCTGAGATTTACGACCGATTAGTCCTTAAAAAAAGCAAAAGGAAACTTTTACAGTTTATTCCCCGGACAGACTCCGACACACGGTCAGATACGGATTACACGGATAAAACTTATTTTAAAGAGCAGGATTCTTCCCTAACTGTGGGAAGCCAAACCACGGATAAAGAATCAGTTTCTAGCACTGATAAAGGAATTAAAAAGGTAGATGATGAAGGTTTAACATCTTCGGCTGTTGCTGATGAACTGGGGGAACCTTCTGTCGAGGATATAGATGTAGATGATCTATCTTCACCTGTAACCGATGATGCTACATCCCCTGATTTTCCAGATGAAGATAGTGATGAGGAATGTCTTGCCCCTGAAGAATCCTTACTATGGGAATCACCCTCATTAGACCAGGAAACCCTTGAAAAGAATAAAGAAATCTTTTTATCCACTGATTTAACTCCATCAGAGCTTCAACGGCGGTTGTTCTATATAAATCAGCGTGCCAGGTCTATGATGGAAGAACAGGGTTATAATATTCTTTACTTGGCCATGGGATTCTTGAAATGGCATGAAAATAACGGGACACCCGGTGATCGTGAAGCACCCCTGATTCTCATCCCGGTGGAACTGGAACGTAAGCGAGTGAAGGGTTCTTTTAAGCTTCGCTGGACTGGTGAAGACATAATCTCAAACATATCCCTTCAGGCCAAATTACTGGATTATGGGGTGGAAATACCTGATTTTGAAATGCCCCGAACCCAGGAAGGCATTGATGAATATTTAGACCAGGTAAGAGAAGCTGTTTCCCATGAAAAAAGCTGGGAAGTTCGGGATAAGGCTTACCTTGGTTTTTTCAGTTTCACCAAGTTCGTGATGTACAAGGACTTGGACCCGGAAAGCTGGCCCGAAGACATGCCCCTGGAAGAGAACCCCCTTATTAAAGCCATATTCGACCCAACAGAAGAAGAACTGGGGCCGGGATTCCAGGAAGACCAGGTAGACGTGAAACTATCATCCGAAGATGTTTACCATGTTATGGATGCAGATTCATCTCAGATCGCAGTTATAGAAGATGTGAAACATGGCCGGGACCTGGTGGTGGAGGGGCCCCCTGGAACTGGCAAATCCCAGACCATTGTGAACCTGATAGCAGAATTACTGGCAAGAGGTAACACTGTTCTCTTTGTTAGTGAGAAAATGGCCGCCCTGGAAGTGGTTAAAGGGCGTCTGGACAGTGTTGGTTTGGGAGAATTCTGTCTGGAACTTCACAGCAAAAAATCCCAGAAAAAAGATGTTCTGGAGAAACTGGAAAGTGTATTACGGAATCCTAAACCCATTGATCTTTCAATGGATGATGATCTCAGCACCATTGAAGAGTTAAAATCAAATCTGAATGAATATGTTACCCTACTGCATTCTCCCTACGCAGAAATCAAATGGACACCCTACCAGCTTTTCGGAGTTAAAGAAAAATCATTGCACCATTTTGAAAAAAATGGCACCAGAATGCCACGTTTCACCATGGATAACAGTGCAACTTGCACTTTAAGGCAATGGCAGCGAACCATCAACAAGTTCAAGGAACTGGGGGAGTTGTACAAACTGGTGAAGCCAGTAGCCTATAATCCATGGAAATCAACCCGACCAGACCCCATACTACCTGCCGAAGAAGAGGAAATCGAAACCCTGCTAGAGGAAACCATCGAAACACTCAATGAACTGAATTTGAAGGCAGAAACTCTTTCCAAAATATCCGGTGTTAAGATCCCGGTGACACTGGAGGATACAGAACACCTGATAGCAGCAGTAGAGATAATATCCTCCTTCCCATCCCTGGAAAGGGAACTTATCCTTAACACCAAATGGGATTATGACAAATTACAGGTTTACAATCTCATTAAAAGTCTGGAAGAATACAAAGCCAAATCCAAAGGCCTGAAAAGGTTCAAGGAAGGAGTTTTGGACGAAGATATTTCATCATTACTCATGAATTTCCAGGAACAAAAACCGAAACTACTAAAATTCCTTAGTGGAGATTTTAAAAAGGCTAAAAAAAGGATTGGTAAACTTTACCTTGGTAAAACCCCTGAAAATGATGAGATAATACTTCAGGATCTGGAAGAACTCATAAGATGCCAAAAACTGCAGTTAAAGATCAGAGAACAGGATGAACTGGCCCGATCTCTGTTTGGCTCCCACTGGAAGAGGGAGGAAAGTGAAGCTGAAAACCTGAAGGACATATCTGAATGGATACTCAAATTCAGGAAAGCCCTTGAAGAAGGCAGAATTACCGAGAAAATTCTTATAATCCTTGATTCCACGCAACAGTATGAAATTAAACAGATCACCCAGGAAATGCACCAGGATTATAACCAGATCCTCCTGTACATAAATCAGTTGGATAGTTACCTCCACTTTAACCCTGACTCGGCTTTAGGAGAGTCTCTGACCAAGAGCCCGATTGATTACCTATTATCCCAGATTTCCCTCCTAAAAGTGGGGCTTTCTAGTTTGCAGAACTGGTCGCGTTTCAGTTCATCCAGGGTGGAGTGTCTGGAAACAGTGGGCAGTAACCTGGTGGAACTGGTGGATAAAGATGAAATTGAAGCAACCGACATTATACCCTGCTTAGAGGGTAACTTCGCAGATTCACTCCTTCGCATTCTATTTTTAGAGAAACCATCACTCTCCCGTTTCGTGGGAGATGTTCATGAGAAGAAGATAAATGAATTCAGGGAACTGGACCGTAAGATTATAAATCTTAACCGTTTCCGGATAGCCCAGGAATTACACCAGAACCGACCATCACTTTCCAGCACCGCCTCCCCCCGTTCAGAACTGGGAGTGCTTAAAAGTGAATTTTCCCGTAAACGGGGACACATGCCCATTAGAAAACTATTATCCATCTGCGGAGGCATAATCCAGACCATCAAACCATGTTTCATGATGAGCCCCCTTTCCATAGCCCAGTACCTGGACCCCTACAGTGTGAAGAACCTGCGCTTCGACTACGTTATCTTCGATGAAGCCAGCCAGGTGAAACCTGAAGATGCCTTGGGGGCGCTTTTAAGGGCCCGATGTGCTGTTGTAATGGGAGACACAAGACAGTTACCTCCCACCAGCTTTTTCGACATTTTGATTGATGTGGAAAGTGATGATTATGACCTGGCCGTTCTAGCAGATATGGAAAGCATCCTCCACCTTTGCAAACGTAGCTTCCCCTCGAAGATGCTCCGCTGGCACTACCGGAGCCGGCATGAATCCCTCATCGCAGTCAGTAATCAGGAATTCTATGATAACCACCTGTTGATCTACCCCTCACCCAGCCAGGACTCTGAGGAACTGGGATTGAAACTGGTTCACCTCCCAGAAACTGTTTATGACCGGGGGAAAACTGCAACCAACAGGGCAGAGGCCAAAGCAGTTATTAAAGCAGTGTTTGACCATTACCAGAAGTATGGTGATACCAAGAGTCTGGGTGTGGGTACCTTCAATGTACGGCAGCAGCAGGCCATCCTGGAAGAACTGGAACTGCAGTTGAAGCTCAACCCTAAAATGGAGAAGTATTTTAAAGGGAATCATGGGGAGCATTTCTTCGTGAAAAACTTGGAAACAATCCAGGGAGATGAGCGGGATGTTATAATGGTTAGTGTGGGTTATGGATTCGACTCAGAAGGTAATTTGAGCCATAACTTCGGACCGGTGAACCAGGATGGGGGAGAAAGACGTTTGAATGTTCTCTTAACACGTGCCCGTGAGAAGTGTTTGATATTCTCCAACTTCAGGGGTCAGGACCTTCAATTAGGTTCAAGTGCACCCTTCGGACTTCGTGCCCTTAAAGAATTCCTGGAATATGCTGAGGAGAAAACCCTGAGTCATCTGGATATGATTCAACATACCGCGGATGATGCCTTTGAAGAGGCTGTTTTTGAATTTTTAAGTGAACATGGATATGAAGTCCACCGTAGAGTGGGTTGTGCTGGTTTCCGGGTGGATCTAGCAGTTTTGGATCCTGAATACCCTGGACATTATCTTCTGGGCATTGCCTGTGACGGGCCCATGTACCAGACCAGCAGGGTGGCCCGGGACCGGGATCGACTCCGCCAACAAATCCTGAAAGGACTAGGATGGCGCTTCCATAGCTTATGGTCTACAGACTGGTATCGAAATCGTGGTGAAGTACAGAAACGGCTCCTGGCAATAATTGAAGAACTTCTGGGTGAAGATCGTGGGGAAGAAGCTATTCCTCCCGTGGAAGAGGCTGGAATAATTACATCTGTAGAAGAGGGGGAAAGTGATATTAGCTCTACTGTAGAAGAAACTACCACTGAAAAGGTTACAGATCTTCCCTCTGTAGAAGACACTACAGATCGAACCCCTAAAGAAACAGATCAGACCCCTGAAGAAGGAAGAGAAAATAAATCTCCATTAGAAGAAATTGAAGATATTATTGAACTTACCGAAGAAACTGGTGAAATTAGTTCCAATGATGGAAAATATACCGATATTACAGAATTTAGAGAAATTTTAGAATCCCAAATGGAATCATCTCCTGATTCAGAGATTAAAAAAGAAGCAAAAGAATTACCAAAAGAAGCAAAAGATGAATTACCAAAATATGTGGTTTGTGAAGATCCCGGTGTTGTTGTTTCCGGGGAATTCCACAGTCAGCCAGTGGGAGACATTGCCCGGGCAGCTATGAAAGTAGTGGAAATAGAAGGCCCCATACACTATGACGAAGTTGTAAAACGAGTGAGAACTTACTGGGGACTCAGTCGGGCTGGAAGACGTGTGCAGGCTGTTATGAAAGAAGCCATCAATCTGGGATTGATGGATGGTCAGATAATCCAGAAAGGTGACTTTTTATATTATAAAGATGCCCCGGTGGTGGTTCGCAGGAGAACAGGTAAAACCCCCGCTAAGATGGACCTCATAAGTCCAGAGGAAATTGCGGCTGCAGTGAGAATCATCTTAAAATCACAGTACGCCACCCATGTGGATGAACTGATTCGAGAAGTTTCACGACTATTCGGAGCCAAAGTAACCCGTAAACCTGCAATAAGCCGGATAAAAGGAGTTATTAATGATCTGATCCAGAAGGGTGAAATTGAAGAACGACCAGATGGAATGGTGGATCTTATCCGGGAATAAATCTGAAATATACATCCCATTGAAAGGGGATTGAGAATTATTCCCTTAAAAAAAAGATTATTCCCCTTAAAAAGAATAGAAAATATATTCCATTAACGTGTAAGTTTCCAGAATATTTGATTTATTCTTCAATCAAAGGATATCCGCTTATCTTCCACACACCTTCCACATTTATTTTACTACAACTACGGATATTTATATAAATTTAATAAACTCGATCTATTAAAATTTATTAAAAGGGAGTTTCCCCTTTTTTGATACTTTCAAGAGTTTTTTCAATTCTTTTAATTCGTGTTTCATCCTTTTTAGCACTAGCAATCCAGTACAATACCTGTTTTTTAACTGAACCACTGAATGCCTCAAAATTATCAAAGGCTATTTTATCCTTGTTCAAAGCATTTTTCAAATCTTCTGGAACCACCAGATCTTCAATATCATCCATAAAATTCCATGAACCATCCTTTTTAGCGGCTTCCACCTTTTCCAATCCCCGGGGATTCATCAGACCTTTTTTCATAAGTTTTTCAATTCGCTGTTTGTTTAGCTTTGACCAGGTGCTACCTGGTTTTCGGGGTGTGAAAACCTGCATGTAACGTTCTTCATCCAGAGTATTGACTTTACTGTCAATCCAGCCGAAGCTAAGGGCTTCTTCCACTGCATCATCATAAGAAATCCCGGTTTTTTCACTGTTTTTCTTATAATAAATGAGCCATACCCCTGGAGAAGTTTCATGGTGTTCAGTGAGCCACCATCTCCACTCTTCCCTGTTTCTGGCGTAGAAACGTTGAAACTGATCCCGGAGAGATTTGGACATAATAGTTAATTTATAGTGATTGATATGGATATAAAGATGATGTGATAGAAATTATGAAGTCTAATCCCTGCAAATTATAAACAGTGGATCTCATGAAACTCAGGAGATAATTATAATGGAAGAAAAAGCCCGACCTAACCGGTTTACAGAGGTTCTTGGTGAAGATGTGGATTCTGCTTTTAAAAAATTGGCATCAGAAATATTAAAAGATGGTGCCTTAACCCTCAAGGAAAAAAGCCTCATTGCCCTGGCATGTGCTGTTGCAGTGAAATGTGACCCGTGCACACGTGCACACAAAAAACAGGCCCTTAAAACAGGCGCCACACAAGAAGAAATTATGGAAGCTGCTGCTGTAGCTGGTCTGGTGCGTATGGGTTCCGGGTTTAACACAGCCTATGCACTTTTAGATGATCATGAACCTGGGAACAAATTACGTTTTAAACCACCTGTAAACGAGATAACTAAGAATAATGACAAATCTGAAGGATTTAAAACCTTGGAACGGGAACCTGACGGATACTTAAACAGTATTCTAGAAAAGGGGTCATCGAATGAAAATCCCAAATAGCTGACTAAGAGAATTAATACCCCAACTTTTTAAAAAAAGGTTGATCTTAAAAAAAGGTTGATCAAAACAAATCCAATAAAATAAACGGACCTGGGGGGATTTGAACCCCCGACCTTGGGATCCGAAGTCCCACGTCATGTTCCAGGCTAGACTACAGGCCCAAAAATTATTTAAAAAAAATGATCTTACACTAATGAAGTGTATTCTTTTTTTGAATATAACCTAATATAAACTTTACCACCCTGGACAGATGAGCTTCACACAAAGAAGAACATTTTAAATAATTTTTCATATCTTATTTATCAGATACTCCAGGGGGAAGATGAGTAGATACACTAAAGCACTGAATCTGGGGACTATAAATGATAACAATAGTGCTAAAAGAGCAATGCCTATGAAAAGCGCGTTGGTCCTCTTAGATATGGTTACTGTTTTTGGATCTATTTTTTCATCTATAAAGTTACTTCTACCAGCATAGTACCAGTTCAGACCTAGGAAAACTGCTATCCCCAACATGTTTAAATTGAAAATAATGTGAGAAATGGGGAATTCTCCATATTTACCTGTTAAAGAAGCAGAAAATGGGACCAGTACTATGAATAAGAGCCATATTACGTTTATCCATAATAATATGGTGTTCATCTTTTTTATCCGGTGAAAAGCACGGTGATGATTACTCCAGAATAGAGCCAGGAGAATGAAACTCATAACTAAGGTGTAAAAGCTGGGTATTAGACTATAAAGAGAATTTTGAACTGCAGCGTTGGATAATGGGCCGATAATATCCGGAACAGCTAAAGCCAAAACCAGTAAAGTCATGGCAATGGCAAATATTCCATCAACCAGTGTTTCGAGACGCTTAGTATCTACAAGTATACTTGAACTTTCAGACTCCATTTTAATCTCCTATCACATAAATATACTAAAAACTTATTTAATGTAATATGGCAGCACTTTTTAAATACTTTATGATATTTTAGCAACCCATTAGTTCCAGAATTAAGTAACTAATTGGAATTGTGAAACAAAAAGCAGCGCATTGTTTAATACTGCCATTTAGTGGTTCTATGCAGAAAAGACTAAAAATATTATTACCAATGTTAGTTGTTTCTTCAATTCCTTGTTCTTCCATAGCAGTTAAATACACTAATCCACTAAATCGGCTGCTGAACATCAATAAATAGGCATAATACAACATAAATATTATGAAAATAGAAAGGCTACCTATGAAAGACCCTAGATCTTTCACATAATGAATTAATTCAGTAGCGATCAGCAATAAAACCTCAATTATTACAGTATAAACAATCAAAAATGGGATATATCTGACCCATCCCATTTTTTTTATCAATCCAAAGACCCTTTTAAAATCAAAAACCGCCCCAAATCTGTTTTCGTCTACCATGTTAACTAATGATAGTACAAACACAATGTTAATTACAAAACCAATGCAGACAGAAATTATCGCTGAATTGCTGTTCAAATCAGAGTTTCCAGACAGCATCAATGCCAATAAAACAATATTTTGCGGAATTATTTCATATATTATGCTGGCGGCGATTGATTTAAAACCCTGGGTTAGTATGTCATCAGAATCACCAGCACCCCTAAAATTGGGTAACCCATAGGAACCCCTGATAGTGCTTTCTATAATTCTCCATTTATACCCATACATCATGACTAGGGGGATAATTAAAAAAGATCCCAAACCTAATAATGCCATTATCAAAAATTTCCTAATATTCAGAAATGGATATATTAGTGCATCATTAATAACGTGGCCTAAATTGATTGTTCATCCCCCATTCTTAATTTATTTTATTAAATGATTATCAATATTGCTTATAAAGTTAATGAATGACCTTAAGGATAAAATCAATCTTAAAATAAAAAAAATAAGAATTAAAAAAAATAAGAATTATCTGCGCGAATAGTTATTGAAACAAGGTATGCAGACTATTTCACCATTTTCCACCCGGGACCTGTGTTCGGCTACTGGTTCTCCACACTTGGCACAGTAGATGGACTTGAAGATCCTTGCTTCTTCTGGAAACTCCATTTCAACACTCTCCACTTTGAAGAGATCCTCAGCAGGTCCTTCTAATATATCAGCAGTAGCTTTGTTACGGAGTTCTATAAACCGGCTCATGTCCTCAGGGGTGGCTGAAGGAGAGAAAGCTTTTTTCCGGGCTATGGCAAACTCAGGATCCATTTCAGTCATGTCTTTTTTCAAAGATATACGCAGTGCTTCCCCGGTTTCACGGTTCATAAAGGTGTAAACGTGTTTTCCATGATCCTTGAATATTAGGTTTCCCTTGCCCATGGTGCATCCAGTTACCACCTGAATGGCATCCACACTGCAGCTGTCATTTTCAACTATGGCCACCAGCTCCTCATCCTCTGCCCTGGCAGACAATAATTCACAGATAGCTATTTCAGCCGCCCTGTACCCTATAGATATTCCTGGACATGAATGTCCGTGGAATTTGATTACATCAGAAAATGGAATTATCTCACATTCTTTAGCATCTTCCATAATTATCACTCCTGAAATGGACTTGTATATTTCCTATTTATATTATTACCCGGTGATAAATTCATCCCGGCCCCTGTTAACTACACTGATATTAACATAGGGTCTTGATATTAACATAGGGTCTTTTTTCCCTACTGAACTGCTTGATCCATCTGTATTTAAGTATATTCCTTCATTAGTCTTCGTACATTCCAGCCAGTGGATCTTTACCATTGGGGAACATTGCTCCGTAGGGTTCGAACCAGTCCATGTCCTTCACTGTGCAGAAGTGCATTCCCTGGTTGGACTCGGTCATCATCAATGGCTGGGCCTTTTCCACATCCCATGAACCATTTTCAGGGTTGTAAATATCATCACGTACTTCCAGGTGCACCACTTTCCCCACAACCAGTGCATAGGGGAAATTATCATATTCTTCAGCTACGATTTTGTGGAGTTTGCATTCCATCCAGGCGTAACATCCGTCCACCCCTGGTGTTTCAATCTTCTGACTGGGTTTTTCTTCCAGACCAGCAAGTTCATATTCATTAACCTCTGGAGGGACGAATTTGGCTGTGGGCATCACACTACCAGCCAGATCCATTCCGGGGAGGCTGATGACGAATTCTTCCCGGGCCTTCATGTTATCGAAGGTGTCCCTCATCACACCCGCAGTGGCCACGCATATCAGATCAAATGGGCGTAAAATAGGCATCAGACAGGAATAAGGGGCCACGTTTCGCACCCCATCTGGACTAAGGGTGGAAATGAAGGTCACGGGCAGGGGTATTATGGATTCTCTTTTGAAGTTTTTTAGTTGCATAGAGGTTCACCGCTATGAAACTAGGATAAACACCCATATAAATTTATCATATGAATAGAGTATAGAGTATTACTAATGGCAGTTGTAAAAGACCAATCTTAATACCCTGTACCCACTTAATTTGAGTTCAATTTCAGTTCCGGGGAGGTTTTCAACTTTGAACCAGAGATTCTTCGGGTTCTTCATCGAGTGTTTCTCTAAAGATTAATCCGTATGCCCTGTACATGAACAGGTACATGAATGGATAAATGATTAGGCTCACTAAAACCAAGCCTGCAAAGGGTATCATGGTTACTAACGCTGCCACTACTGCCAGGATAATATAAAAAATTCCTAGTAAAATTAGCATCAATATGTATCTTAACCAGCCGATACTTTCTATTCTCTCCCGGATTTCGCCGAATCTAAATGCTGCTCCTATTTCATCATAGTAAGCCATGTTGGAAATGGCCATTACAGATATTATCCCCACGATGATGAGAAGTATCGCACCCAGTAACAGAATAATCACCCCTATGCCTGAGGATCCTACAAGTAGCATGATGAAACCCACAACTAAAACTATTGTGGGAATTATTCCATAAACAAGACTTGTAATGAACAATTTAAGCCCATCTAGGAACAATTTAGTCCATTCATTAAATTCAGGAGGTTCATTTTCACCCATTATGGATGTTCTGATTGTCCTGAGTTGATATCCCAATATCAGGATAGATGCTACTAAAGCAGGAATTAAAAGAAAATACAATAAGCCAGAAACACGACCATATCCCATTACAATTTCCATTGAAAACTGGGAAATTAAAACTATTACCCCCAAAATCAACAGTCGTTTCCAGTTAGAAACTGGATACTTAAAAGCATTACCAATAATTTCACCCATGTCCATATTAAATCAACTCCCATGTAAATATGAAATCATACAATTAATTTATTATCATTTCCAGTTAATTCTTTACAATATAAATGTTTTTGCATGTCGCTAGACTCTCTGATAGGATGAGCTTAAAAAAAGGATAAATTTTATTTTCAGGCATAATATATCTATGTTTCTAAATCTTCCGGTAACGCAGAATATAGATTATAAGCCCCACCCCCAGCACCCCACTGGCTGCGAACCCCAGAAATCCTAAAATTGGCATCCCCCAGATCATGGGGCCGGTGTTGATCTGGATAATCCATGAGGAACCCAGGAGCAGGGCCGCGATTATTATGGACACCACCAGTTTATTACTGGTTCTTTCAATGTCTTCAGAGAGTTCCTCGGTATAACGGACCTTTATCTCCCCGTTTTCAATCTTGGCCACCAGGCGGTTGATGTTTTGAGGTAAGTTTTTCACCAGGTGCTCCAGTTCAAACATGTTATCCTTGAATACATCCGCCATGTTTTTGGGGTTGAATTTTTGCAGGAGTAGTTTCTTCACCATTGGTTTGAACTGCGCAGTAGTATCGAATTCCCCATCAAGGGAGTAGGCTACCTCCTCAATAAGGGATACTGCCCTGGCAATAAGGGTGAATTCCGGCGGTACCCTGGCTTGGTACTTGGTAATCAGGGGTAGGGCCAGTTCACTTAAGATATGGCCCAGGTGTATATCACTCAAACTAGCACCATAGTAACGGTCCAGTATATCCATTATATCCCTTTTAAGGATAGTTCTATCCACCGAGTCATTGATGATACCCATGTAGATAAGCTGGTTGATAATTGCATCCACCTTGTAGTCAATCACCTGGACAAAGAGTTCACCCAGGTTCTGCATGAAATCATGGTCAATGTGTCCCATCATCCCAAAGTCAATGTAACATACCACGTTATCCTCTAAAACATAGAGATTTCCAGGGTGGGGATCTGCATGGAAAAATCCATCCACCAGTAGCTGCTGGAAGTATGATTTAGCAACCCTCTCCGCTAATAGCTTGTTATCAAAGCCTTCCGGGTTCTCCATTACCTGACTCATCTTGGTTCCCCTGATGAACTCCATGGTTAAAACCATGGCTGTGGAATAGTCCGGGAAGACGGTTGGAGAACGGATTCCCTCATCATTAGCAAAGTTAGCCTGGAAATTCTGGGTGTTCCTGGCTTCAAGGCCGTAATCCATCTCTTTATGGATGGATTTTTCAAATTCATCCACAATCTCCGGAACATTGAACACTTGGAGACTGGGAATTTTCGTATGGACCATATCAGCCAGGTGATGCATGATAACCAGGTCTTTTTCCACCATATCCTGAATACCTGGCCTCTGTACCTTAATCGCCACCAGGGTGCCATCGGGTAAAACCGCACGGTGCACCTGGCCAATGGAAGCCGCAGCCAGATGTTCCTCTTCAAAGCTCTGGAATAACTGGTCTAATGGTTTTCCCAGTTCACCCTCCACAATTACCTTTACCGTGTCAAAATCAAAGGGTGAAGTGTCATCCTGGAGTTTAGTGAACTCATCAGCCATCTCTGGCCCCACCAAATCCGCCCGGGTGCTCATCATCTGCCCCAGTTTAATAAAAGTGGGCCCCAGTTCTTCGAAAACCATCCTTAACCGTTCCGGAGCAGTTGAATCCAGATCCAGATCAGAATCGTATTTATATAACAGGTCTCCCCAGCGGGAACCCTTCAGTTCCAGTTCACCCACCAGATTATCAAACTGGTACTTGGCCAATAAGTGCACAATCTCTTTCAAACGCTGGTAATCTATTTTTTTACGGGAAAATGGCATCACTATTATCACCGTTTATTTAAATCATTGGTTAATTCCTAATTTTCAATTTTCAATGGATCCGCAATGACCGCACCAATCAATAACCCCATAGAGATAGCCACAAAGGTCAGGACCACCATTATCAGGTTGGTAATGGATGCAGAATAGTTTTGTGCTGCCAGTGTAGCCAGGCTGATGAATCCCAGAGACCCAGGAACCAGAATCCAGAATGCAGGTATTATTGATACGTAGTATGGTGTTTTGAGTTTTGAACGTTCCAGATATGTTCCCAATATGGTCATGATTGCCGAACCTAAAAAGGCACCAAACAGACCTCCCAGGAGGTAGTTTCCGGCTTGAAGCCCCAGAAAAGTGGCAAATAACACAATCAAAACCCCTAACATGTCACGGTTTCTTATAGACATTAAGAGGTACATTCCCAGGGTGAAAACCAGGATCCCAATATAGGGAGCCCACCATCCAAGAGGATTGGCCAGGTAAGCTACCATGTAGGTCCCTGCGGAGAGTCCAGCCACCTGAAGACCCATTATAACCCCAAACAGGAGGAGTAACAGTATGACCACTCCCTGGACCAGGCGGCTGGCACCGGATATCACGTTGTTGGCTGCTAGTTCATACATTCCTGTGGCCAGAACCACCCCCGGGATGAAGTAGGAAAGTGCCGGGACCAGGATGGTTAGGGATCCCTTTATAATTCCCTGCTTCACACCGAAAAAGAAGATCATAGACACCAGGAATGCGGTTAAAACCGGTAAAATAAGGGTTAGTCTAGGTTTATCCTCAGAATATCCTATAATTAAACCTACAATTGCCCCTAATGCTCCGCAGAATAATAATTCATTTATTGTCGGTAGGAGGAGCATTCCTAGCCCAATGGAGTATAGTGCATATCCCAAAATGTGCCTTATGTAGTTGTGCTGGCGTTTAACATTTATTATCTCACTTATGCGGTTAATACCCTGTTCTGGAGTTATTTCTGCATTTTCTGCCTGGTAGATTAATTCGTATAATTGTGATACCTGGTCTAAGGGCAAGAGGCCCGGTTTCTGCCCAGTCACTGCCAGGGCCTTTGAATTCCCATCACTGATCTTGATGAGTACGAAGGTAGGAAAATCAATCACTTCCTGGGCTTTAACACCATAGGCCCGACATATGTTCTTTAAAATAGCTTCTATGGTCATCACTGCGATTCCTGCAGCAGTCATAGCCCGGGCTATTTCTGTTAGAAATTCCAGAAGATTTGGAGGTAAATCACCTCCATCTGATATGTTGGAAAGGTTTATGTGGGATGAATTAGTTTCAGGAACCATTTGACCAGTAACTCCCCATTTACTCTAAATAGATGATTGTTTTTAAAGATGATTAAATCTTTGGAGGCAAGTGGAACTTGCAACCGGAGAATAATAGAAGTTATGAAGTCATGTGGACTGATGAAAAACCGGACTTACCACCCCAGTGTAAGAGTTTTAAATGTCACCGATCAAAAGGTTAGTTGTAAAGTTTCTAAATCTACCTAATTACCCAGGTAGTAACAATTTATCAATCAGAATAATTAATTTCAAAATAAATAAATTTTCATCCAAAAAAATATTATAGGGATTATCATGCTGGCTAAACGTATTATACCATGCCTGGACTGCGACCTCAACGTTCCCCATGGACGTGTGGTTAAAGGAGTGGAATTTAAACAGATCCGATATGCTGGAGAGCCTGTGGAACTGGCCACCAAATACTACCAGGACGGAGCAGATGAAATCGTGTTCCTGGACATAACCGCCTCCCATGAGCGCAGGGAGACCATGGCCGATGTTATAAATGCAACCACCGAGAATGTGTTCGTGCCCATATGTGTGGGTGGCGGTATAAGGAAGCCCCAGGACTATGTGAACATGCTAAAGGCCGGGGCAGACAAATGCTCAACCAACACCGCAGCCATACACAACCCAGATCTTATCAATGAAGCTTCCAAGGTAGTGGGAAGCCAGGCCTGTGTTATTGGTATCGATGCTAAACGACGCTACATTGAAGATCCTAAAGAAAGTGATGACCATGTTATAATTGAAACCCCCCAGGGTTACTGCTGGTATGACTGCAGCATCTATGGTGGAAGGGAATTCACAGGCATAGATGCAGTTAAGTGGGCTATGGAGTGCCAGGAACGTGGTGCTGGGGAGATTCTCCTCACAAGCATGGACCGGGACGGTACCAAGGATGGTTACGACATTCCTCTGAACAGGACCATGAGCGAAATGTTGGATATTCCCATAATTGCCTCTGGTGGTGGAGGTAACCCAGATGATATCTATGAAGTACTCACCAGGGGCAAAGCAGATGCTGCTCTTGCTGCCAGCATCTTCCACTTTGATGAGTACCCAGTGCCCGTGGTGAAGGAGTACTTGAAGGAGAAGGGTGTTGCAGTTCGACTCTAAACTTTCTATTTTTTTTAGATTTGACATCCCCCTAACAATATACATCATCAAAATTATATGAAATATCAGGCGAGACATTTGAAAAAACGAAAACACATCTTCCTGGAAGACAATGCCAAAGTCGGCAGATTGGAAAGAAAGATTAAAAAATACAACAGATACAAGTCCCATAGTGATAAAACCCCTGAAGAAGATTTCCGTCTGCAGGAAAAACTAGCCATGCTCAGTGTGGTGGCCAGTAACTTTATGATGACTGGTCACAGTCCCACCATGGTCCTAACCAAACGTGAAGAGGGTGATGAGGTTATGATGCCAGTGGGTGGTGGTCAGAAGGATCGGGCCAGGGAGATCATCTGCAAGGCAGATTTCCGTAAACTATACCGTGGAGGTAAAGGTAGGAAAACCGACCCACTCATGATCGTGACTGCAATCTGTATGTACGTCATGAGGCAAGATAACCCGCGAAGGGGAGATATCCGATATTCCAATGATTTTATTAGGAACGTTGGAGTAACCAAGGACATATATCAGCACATAAGCCAAAAACTAGATGTTAAGGAAAATTCCTGATTTTTGATGTGTCGCTCTATAGAGTGATAGCAAAATTTTGGCTGCAACTTCTATTTTTGAATTGATTATTTAATTTACACTGAGTTAATAGCTTGGCCATCATTTTTATGAGTTTTATTTTTATCGTGCGGCCTTATTTCTTAAATTTTAACCGTTGTCATGATTGATTCATTTTATCTATAATTTCATCTGGGATTACTGATTATTTCACTTTAAAAAAACCTTAAATATTTTTAAGAACAAAATTATGGTGATCTAAGAATAGAATTCCAGTGTTTAACATGAAAAATGAAGAACCTGCTAAAAAAACCATTGGTTTATGGTCAGCCATAGCCATTGGAATTGGTGGGATGATAGGGGCTGGTATTTTCTCTGTTTTAGGCATTGCTACCGAAATAGCAGGCAATGTTGTTTACTTATCCTTCATTTTCGGTGGAATGATTGCCTTTTTAAGCACCTATTCCTATGCCAAACTTAGCTCCAAATATCCCTCAGCCGGAGGTCCGGTGGAATTTCTAATTCGAGGGTTTGGTGACGGAGTATTAGTGGAGGTTTTAACTTTTTACTCTACTTTGGATATGTTTTTGTTTTAGCGGTTTATGCCGAAGCTTTCGGTAGTTATGCTGCTACTTTCCTACCCTCTAACCTTTATAAAATTGGTGTAGATGTATTAGCCATTTTAATCATTGTTATATTTACTTTGATTAATTTCATTGGTCCTAAAGCTGTTGGAAAATCAGAAACTCTAATTGTGGGGATAAAAGTAGCAATACTCATAGCATTTACATTTATTGGATTTTTCTTCATAAAACCCGAATTATTATCCATTTCCACATTACCATCAATGGGAAATATATTGACTGGGGCTGCACTGCTATTTCTGGGTTACGAGGGCTTTGGATTAATAACCAATACCGCG
Organism: Methanobacterium sp.; assembly: GCF_016217785.1. NCBI lineage: Archaea > Methanobacteriati > Methanobacteriota > Methanobacteria > Methanobacteriales > Methanobacteriaceae > Methanobacterium > Methanobacterium sp. The sequence goes on along the minus strand of NZ_JACRGA010000025.1, from coordinate 246,376 downwards.
GAAGATATAAATAAACCTCGTAAAAACATCCCAAGGGCTTTATATTTATCTATGCTTATTGTAATAGTGATCTATGTTGCTGTTTCAATAGCTGTGGTGGGAAATCTGACCATCCCGCAATTGCAAAAACAGCAGATTATGCTTTAGCAGCAGCAGCTGCACCATTTGCCGGTTCCATTGGTTTTACCATTATGGTTTTTGCAGCTTTATTCTCCACATCTTCAGCCATTAACGCCACTTTATATGGTGGTGCCAATGTTAGCTATTTAATGGCCAAAAAAGGAGAACTACCCCAATTTTAACAGAAAAATGTGGATGGACGGTAAGGAAGGGCTACTTGTTACCAGCATTCTAGTGATTATACTGATATTTTCCCTGAATCTTAGTAGTGTTGCCATGATGGGCAGCGCTGCTTTTCTACTTATTTATGCCGGAGTAAATATCGCCCATCTTAAACTTACCTCAGAAACAGGTGCTAATAAATACATTATTTACTTGGCTATTTTAGGATGTTTATTTTCCTTTTCAGTTTTAGCCTATTATGAGCTTTATAATTCTCCTTTAACACTCATTGTTCTTTCTGCGGTGGTTTTCTTATCTTTTTTATTTGAGTGGTTATACCGGAAATTTTCCACAAGAAAGTTTAAAATGAGAAAAATTAACCATTAACCTGAATGGAAGGAATTTCTCCCGAGAAACACTAACTTTTTGCCTATCATTCAGCCTTAAAATTAGCCAATCAGGAGTAAATCCACATGATCAGGAGAAACCTCATTAAAAAGAACTGTGCTCCCACTGGAAAGTTCCTGGCCGTTCTTAATCAAGATAAATTATTTTCCAAGACTTAAATATTTCATTTAACATAATTAATATGATAAGGCTACTATTTAGATTCACAAGAAAATTCTGATAATTATTAGAGGCGGGTGGTTTTATTGGCTGTAATTGAAATAGAAAACTTAACCAAATATTATGGGAAGGTTAAAGCCCTGAATAAGGTGGATCTTACTGTTGACGAGGGAGAAGTCTACGGCTTCATCGGACCCAATGGGGCAGGTAAATCCACCACTTTACGTATTTTACTTGGTTTGCTTCGAAAAAATGGTGGAGAAGTTCGGCTCATGGGAAAAGACCCATGGCATGATGCCGTGACCCTCCACCGTGATTTGGCCTACGTCCCAGGTGAAGTGAATTTATGGCCGAATCTCACCGGAGGCGAAGTTATTGATCTAGTTGGTAGACTGAGGGGCGGTTTCACCCCTGAACGTAGAGCGAAACTTATAAAACGTTTTAAATTAGATCCTACCAAGAAATGTGGAGCTTATTCAACAGGTAATCGGCAGAAAGTTGCTTTGATTGCCGCATTAGTTTCTGATGTGGATCTCTACATTTTTGATGAACCCACAGTTGGCCTGGATCCTTTAATGGAGGGTGTGTTCCGAAAATGCGTCAAGGAACTGAAAAAAGCTGGTAAAACAGTTTTTCTGTCCAGCCATATCCTGGCCGAAGTAGAGGCTCTTTGTGATCGGGTCAGTATTATAAGAGAAGGGAAAATAATAGAAACCGGCACATTCCAAGAATTAAGACATCTCACCCGTACTTCCATAACCGTGGACACTCTTAAACCCATTACTGGAATGGAGGATATGGTTGGAGTGCACAATCTAAGTATTGAAGGAAATAATGCCCATTTTAGTGTTGACGCGGAAAAAATAGACGCTATACTAAAACATTTAACCCAATTTGGAATTACTTCACTCTTAAGCACCCCTCCCACCCTTGAAGAATTATTCATACGATATTACGGTGATCAATACACTCCATTGGAAGAAGAACTCATCCAGGAATGATCCCATGGTTAATACGGATGACTTTGCCGGTACTTCAGCAATGACCAAGCTGATATTGCGTCGGGACCTAATGATATTGCCTATTTTTGTAATTTTCATGGTTATCCTGGTGGTGGGCATTGCAGCCAGCTTTTTGGAATTGTATCCTGATGAAACAATTCGTCAGGCATTTTTTCTACAAATGCAAAATAACCCCACCATTGTAGCACTCTTGGGCTCGGTACAGGACCCTTCCATTGGGGGACTTACCGCATGGAGAACTGGAATTCCCGGGACAATCGTGCTGGGACTTATTAGCATATTTCTCATCATCCGGCACACCCGTAGTGAAGAGAGAAAAGGACGTTTAGAGATTTTAAATTCCACCAGAGTAGGCAGACAAGCAGCGCTGACAGCAGCTTTCATTGTCACTTATGGATTAAGTATTTTTATTTCTTTTGCTATTGCAGCAGGCCTTATTGGATTAGGTCTTCCTCCAGAAAGTTCATTGGTACTTGGTCTGTCCATGGGAGTCTTTGGTTGTTTGATAGCTGCCATTAGCGGAGTGGCGGTTCAGTTTACTGAAAGTTCTGGTGATGCCCGATACATAACTGTTGCTATTTTATTGGGTTTCTTTGTGCTGCGAATTCTGGGATGGGACAATGGAAATGCTGCCTGGATTTCCTGGTTATCCCCAATTGGCTGGGTTCATCAAATCCGTTCCTTTGCTGGTAATGAGCTATGGGTATTTGGAATATTCCTTATCTTCATCACTGGATTGACAGTTACAGCCTACTGGTTATCCTCCAAACGTGACTTGGGTGCAGGAATAATAAGCCAACGTCCAGGCCCTGCACATGGATCTCTTCGCCTAAAAAACTCACTGGCACTGGCTTGGAGGCTTCACCGTGGCATGCTGCTCTTCTGGATATTGATATTTGCTTTATTTGGAGCTATGTTCGGATACACAGCCCAGACAATCAATGACATGATAAATGCAAACCCCCAATTTATGAGCCTTATTTCCCAATTAGGAGGTAATGCTGGGCCTGCTGATAGTTACTTCACGTTCGTGTTAGCATCTTTAGGAGAAATATTCGCAGTTTACGCTATTCTAGCCACCCTTAAACTACGAACCCAGGAGTCCAAGAAATATTCTGAATTCATACTTACCAGTTCAGTCAGTCGAAACGATTGGGCGGTTAGTAACCTTATATTTGCAGTATTAGGCTCAGCGACAATCATGATAATCTTTGGCCTGGTTTTCGGATTGAGTTACGGTTTAAATACTGGAAATTTATCCACAGATCTACCACGGATATTAACAGCCATAATGGCTTATTTACCCGCCGTATGGATATTTTGCGGGATCTCAATGGCATTATTTGGATGGTTACCTCGATTTACTTCATTGAGCTGGGCAGTCCTGGGTTTGATCGTGGTGATTGATTTATTAAGTGGATTTTACGACCTAACCCCCTTGATAAAAAATTTATCCCCCTACACCAATGTGCCTAAATTACTGGTAGGTGATACACTGGGATGGTCTCTCTTTTTAGTCCTGATGGTGGCGGCCTTGCTTATATTAATAGGGATTGTGGGTTACAACCGTAGGGATATTAATGGATAAATCTAAATTTGATCCAAAATTAAGGGTTTATCATTATTACAGTCATACTAGCCTAGAAGTAATATTAGCTGTTGATTTAGCCTAATGTTTACTTACTACAAAATATCCAATAACCCAATAAATTTATCTCGATGCAGTGGAATTATATTTTCTTTTCATTTGTGATTATACCGGGGAATTCCAGTGAAAAAATGAAAATATAAGAAAACTAAGAAATAATACTTGAAAGATAAAAAAAATCGACAATTAAAGTTAAAAATTGGGGGAATTTGTAGTGAAAATTAAAAACAGTGTAGTAGCCGTGGAAAATCTGGAGGAATCTGCCAAGTTTTATACAGATATTCTGGGACTGGATGAAGTAAGACGTTTCAGTCCAGTAGAGGGCCTGACCATCGCTTTCTTTAAAGGGGAAGGAGAAGCCACCATTGAACTGGTGGAAGGTGAAGAAGGTAAACAGGGACTCTACATGGTGGGTATTGAAGTAGAAAATATGGATGATGAGATCAGTTCATTAAAATCCAAAGGAGTTAAATTAACCCGTGGCCCTCTTGGTGCACCTGGAGGTCCTAAAATTGCATTTTTAGAGGGACCAGATGGTGTGGAAATAGAATTAATCCAACCCTAAAGATTGGAATCCCTAAAGATTGGAATAGTTTTTTAATTTTTATTTTTAACCATTTGTTTTTTTATCCGAGAATTTTCTAAGCAAATTATTAAAAAATAAGTAATTATGTGCCTAATTTAAGCAAAATAAAGAATATGAGAAAAAATCGTTCTTTCTGATAGGTCGCTCTATATAGTGATAGTAAAATTTTGGATATATTTCTACTTTTGACTTATAATAAAACAATATTCAAACTAACATGGCATGGCCATCGTTGATTAGGTAGGTTACACTGTTAGGGAAATTGATGTTTAGGATATTAATGGAGGTCATTTGACAAATGTTCCTTTTTGAAGATCTCTTAAAGCCTCCTCAATTTCTTCAGGCGTGTTCATTACAAATGGACCATAACGAGCTATGGGCTCATTTAATGGCTTACCTGATATTAAAAGGAATCTAACTGGTTTATTTTCGGTGTGAATTTTAACTGACTCCCCTTCACTAAAAATCACTAAATGAGTGGCAGATACCTGTGTTTCTTCTTCATCAAAGACACCTTCACCCTCAAACACGTATGCAAAAACCGTGTGCCCCCCTGGGAGATTATGCTCAAAAGAACTTCCCTCTTCGAGAGAAACATCCAAGTATTCTGGGTCTGCAAAGATTTCAGTTACGGGTCCTTTAACCCCATTTACCTCACCGGCGATAACTTTGACCTGCACACCTTCAGATAGGGCTATTTCAGGTATCTGGGATGCTTTTACTTCCTGATAACGTGGACCTGTCATTTTCAATTTAGCTGGGAGATTTACCCATAATTGAAAGCCTTCCAGTTTACCCTCTTCTGGCTCCTGAGGCATTTCTTCATGGAGTATACCGCTACCGGAGGTCATCCACTGCACATCACGTGCCCCAATTGTCCCAGAGTTACCTATGCTATCCTTATGATTCACATTACCACTTAACATGTAAGTAACAGTTTCAATACCCCGATGAGGGTGCATTGGAAAGCCAGCCAGATAATCCAGGGGATCATCCGAGCCAAAATGATCGAATAGTAGGAATGGATCCAGATAATCTGTGGCAATGGTTCTTCTAAGGCGAACACCCGCCCCTTCAATCACATAGATTGGTTCAACAATCTTTACAACCTTTCTTGAAGACATTTTTCATATCTCCTAATCACTTGTTAGGGGTAATTTACTAATCTTCCAGGCCACAAAGCCACCTAAAATATTAAAAGCTCCCTTAAAACCAGATTCTCTCATTTTATCCATGAAATACCCTCCCCTGACACCGCTCTTACAGTAGATCAGATAGTTCTTATCTTTATCCAGTTTTTCCACTTTACTCTGGAACTGATGGCCATCGTAATCCAGGTTCACTGCCCCGGGAATGTGTTCTTTTTTAAAATCCTCATGAGGTCGGATGTCCAGTATGGTAATCTCTGGTTCTTTTTCCATTAAATCACGGGCACTTTCAGGAGTTATGGTAATGAATTTTGCCATTTCTATCACCACTTTTATTATTGTTTTAATTACCTTTCTTATTTTCTATGGTTATCTAGAATTTACCAATATATGAAAAGAATAGATAAGATTAAAAGAAACCACCTCCCCCTACCTAAGCACGTTGATTAGATCAGATAATATCCTCCCCATAGTTTTAATTGTCAGAATTATGTCATCATTCATGTCCAAAATAGGGAATGTGACAAAAATTCAGCCTTTTGCATCCGTAAAGTATATATACGGGTTAAAAGGATAATTATATTCCATACCAGGGGGACAATCAAATATTAGGGAGTTCCCAAAATATGGGGGGTTACAGTTTAAATCCATAGCGATTACTGTCGAAAAAGAAGGAACTAAATACATTAGAACTGATCTTAGAGGAAGTCAACTTCTTCAATCTTCACATTTAAATAAGGGCACTGCTTTTAGTACTAAAGAACGGGAATTATTCAATCTTATCGGACTTCTACCTCATTCTGTGGAAACTCTGGATGAACAGCTTCAGAGGGCCTATCATCAGTACTCTCTCCAGGCTGATGATCTTCAGAAAAATATTTTTCTAAACAATCTTTACCATACCAATGAAACTCTTTTTTTCCGCCTTATCCGGGAGCACATTCAGGAGATGATGCCTATTGTTTACACACCCACTGCAGGCCTGGCAATCCAGCACTACAGTGATGAATTCCGGAAACCACGTGGAATTTATCTTTCCTACCCTGACCGGGAGCATGTTGATGAAATTCTGGATAACTGGAGTGATGGGGAAATTGACCTGATTGTTTTAACTGATTCTGAGCAGATACTGGGAATTGGTGACCAGGGAGCTAATGGAATTGGTATTTCCGTGGCCAAACTGGTGATTTACACACTATGCGCCGGTATCAATCCCAGAAGGATGCTCCCCATTATGATTGATGTGGGCACCAATAATCCCCGTCTACTGAAAGATCCATTTTATCTTGGCTGGCGCCATCCACGCATCAGCAGTGAGGAATACCATCAGTTTGTGGAGACTGTGATTAATGCCATAAATGAGAAGTTCCCCCAGGTTTTCCTCCAGTGGGAGGATTTCGGTAAGAAAAATGCAAGATATCACCTTGACCGTTACCAGGATGTGATGTGCACCTTCAATGATGATATACAGGGCACCGGGGCTGTTGCCATGGCCGCTCTCCTCAATGCTTTGAAATTAACCGGGACCCCTCTATCTCATCATCGGGTGCTAATTTACGGGGCGGGAACTGCAGGTTGCGGTATCGCTGATCAGATTTGGGAGCAGATGGTAAAGGAAGGTCTCAACCACCAGGAAGCCTACAGTTGTTTCTATCTCATGGACCGCCAGGGACTGGTAACCCGCGACCGGGATAACATTGACTACTTCAAAGCACCTTACGCCTGCAGTTCAACAGAAACAGATGAATGGGGCCCTGCAGATGATCCTAAGGACCTTCTGGATGTGGTGCGTAATGTGCAGCCCACCATCCTTATTGGCACCAGCACGGTGCATGGGGCTTTCAACCGTGAAGTTGTAACTACCATGGCGTCCCATGTAGAACAACCCATAATATTCCCCTTGTCCAATCCTTTAACCCTGGCGGAAGCCAGCCCCGATGATATAATTAAATGGACAGAAGGTCGTGCCCTGGTGGCAACTGGGAGTCCCTTTAGTGATGTGGAGTTTCAGGGGAAATCTTACCCAGTGTCACAGTGCAACAACGCCCTGATATTCCCAGGATTAGGCTTGGGCATAATCAGCTGCCAGGCTGAAAGGGTTACCTCAGGGATGATGGATGCCGCCACCATAGAACTGGCCAATTCAACCACCGATGATGCTCGACTGCTTCCGGAAATAGCCCAGCTGCAGGAAGTGAGTAAAAACATTGGAGTGGCAGTGGCCAGGCAGGCCATCCTAGAGGGAGTTGCCAGAACCCAGAAAGATAGAAATATTGAGAGTATAGTGGAATCCAATATCTGGGAACCAGTTTACGTGCAGTACAAGCCCCTAACTTCTATGGAAAATTCCAAATAAGGGAAATATAAGCCCAAATAAGGAAATATAACCCCATTTATACTCGAATAATTACCTTTCTCCTAAATAAATTCACTTTCCCCAATTGGTAACTGTTGATTCTTTTCTAACTGTGAATAATATTTCCTTTTCTTGTTCAAGCCTTTCTTGTTCAAGTTATAAATCAATGCAAAATTCCACTTGAATTTGAAGTTACCCTCCAGATAGGAATATAAACCACTATAATCATAATAATTCCTTGACAATTTAATTAAAATTCAGAATAAAGGAAATTGAAGGTTACAACATGTCACTGGTCATAAACACCACCACACCGGAAGGAATAGTACTGGCTGCAGACAGCAGGCAGAGTTATCGTAATATGAAGGGCATGGCCCGTATTGGCAGTGAAAACGCCATTAAACTCTTCCAGATCAATCGGAGGATTGGGGTGGGCATAACTGGCCTGGCCTTCCTCCCTGAAGGAGGGGTACAGAAAAATGTCAGTCAGTACATTGAAGAGTTCCGCAGATCCTCCAAGGTTAAAAACATGGAGGTGAAGGATGTGGCCCGGAAGCTGCACCACCTATTCAACGATAAATACCATTGGAAGGACCAGCTTGACCAGATCAAAACCAACATCCAGAATGACCTGAACTCCAAAGGATGTGCCATCATCCAGATGGAAATGGAAGACCAGTTATTGAAATTCAGCTTCAAAACACCCCAGGGGACCATTGAAAATGGCGTAGCCCGGGCAGACCCCATTGAGATACTGGTGGCAGGTTACAATCCCGATGGAACCCACCAGGTTTACAGTGCATCCATACCAGGACCAGTGCAAAAGCTCAGGGACAGCAAAAAGCAGGGGATGGAATACGGGAGTTCTTGGCTTGGCCAGGGAGATGTGGCCGCCCGTATAGTGCTGGGATTTGATGGCAGGATTCAGAACGTGGACTTTGTTAAAGAGGCCATTCAGTCCCGGAGCGAACAGGAAATACAGGGTCAGCTAAGGGGATTGGAATATGCCATCCAGTGGGGAACCATGACGCTGCAGGATGCCATTGACTTCGCCACACTAATGATCCAGACCACCAGCGCCATACAACGCTTCAGTGACGGTATCAACGCTGACCCTGGAGATATGCCCGGTGTGGGAGGCCCTATAGATGTGGCGGTCATCACCCCTGACCATGGATTTGTCTGGGTGAAGAAAAAGAAACTACAGTTCGCTAACTGTGAGCTTGATCTTGATAACGAGCCATTCCTTTAATCCAGTGATAAACCAATCTGAATATAATTCATTAAATAATGAGTTATATTAATTAATTGAATGCCAATTTATTGATTGAATGCCAATTTAGTGTGAATCCCTAATTAAAACCTAACAAAGGTAGTAACTGATGTCTGATCTTGCAGGTCTTTTAGCAATAACCATACCTCTTTCCTGGGCAGCGGCGGTGAGTCCAGTGACCCTATCTATTTTTCTGGTTATAATGTCCATGGCCCAAAAACCCAGACTGGCTGGTTTTTCATTTTACCTAGGTGCCATCGTAGTCCTCCTGTTAACTGTCCTGATTGGAATCTTTTTGGGCCAAAAATTAACTGTTTCAGGTCACGCTGACCCAATCACCATGGCAGCCATAGATATTTTCCTGGGTGCCGTGCTGTTTCTTCTTGGATTTCGAAACATGGTAAGCAAGGAACATGGTAAAAGTACCAACATTTTAAATCGTCTGCAGGTAGATCCAAAAACAGGCCAACTGCACCAGTTCATCAAATACTTTTCCATTGGAATTATAGCATTTTTAATGAACTTCAGTACTGCCATCTTTGTTCTGGCAGCAGGACGCGCTATAGGAGTGGTAAACGCAGGTTTCACCAACGATGCTACGTCTATTCTCCTTTTAATTCTTATCACCCTTTTAATAATAGAGATACCACTGTTATTCTTCATTATTCTGCCGGATAAGGCCCATAAAGTTATGAATCCAGTTAATGAATGGATCTCCAACCATGGCAACCTGGTAACCGGGATTTTCTGCATAGCCATAGGGTTTTTCGTGGTTTACAGTGGATTAGGAAAGTTAGGAATAGCCTAAAGGGAAAAAATGAGAATTGGAACGGAAAATTAATAGGTCAAAATAGGTAATATATGCACCTATTTTTGAAATTCAATAATTTTTTTGCATTTTATCCCCTTTTTACATTAGATACATATCTTCAGCTTTTCTGTAGAGTTCATCACGGAATTTAGGATGGGCAATATTAATTATTTCATGCGCCCTTTCCCTGGTGGATTTTCCCTTGAGATTGGCTACACCATACTCAGTTACCAGATAATGTGTATCCATGCGGGGTGTGGTGACCATGGCCCCAGGATCTAAATGGTCCACCACCCTGGAGATGGTGCCATTTTTGGCGGTGGAGTAGAAAGCCAGTATCGACTTTCCTTCTTTGGAATCGAATGCTCCTCGAACGAAATCAAGCTGCCCACCAGTTCCACTGTACTGATGGCCAGCCAGGTACTCGGCGTTACACTGCCCCAGAAGATCCACTTGGATAAGGGAGTTTATGGATATCATGCGGTCGTTTTTGGCTATCACTCCAGGGTTGTTTACATAGGAGCAGGGGTAGCTTTCCATGGCCGGGTTCTGGTTCATGAATTCCAGCATCTCCTGGTCACCCTGAGCCACAGTGAACACATGTTTACGAGGGTGGAGGGTTTTCTTCTCACCAGTTACCACACCCTCCTTTATGAGGTGGACCATTCCCGGACCGAATACTTCAGTGTGAATACCGAGATCGTTATGGTTTTCCAGTTGTTCAGCCACGGCATTGGGCAGGACACCGATACCCATCTGGATGGTGGCACCATCTGGCACCAGTTCTGATATTTTTTTACCAATGATATCTGCTTCGGGCTGTTTATCCCCACAGGGGAAGTCAGGGATGTTTTGGTGGTTTTCAACCACTGCATCCACCTCTGAGATGTGGATCAGGGAATCCCCAAATACCCGGGGCATGTTACGGTTCACTTCCACAATTAAAACCCTGGATGCTCGGGCTGCAGTGGAGGTGAAGTCGTTGGCAGTTCCGAAGGAGAAATAACCTGCATCGTCCATGGGAGAAACCGTGGTTATGCACACATCAACCCCAATGAACTCCTCTAAGAGCCGGGGTATCTGGTGGAGGTGGTTGGGAACGTAATAGTTAAGCCCGGTGCTAACCAGACCCCGAGTACCTGAATCCACGAATCCGCAGTAAGCTTCCACACAATCCATCAGGTCCGGGGCCAGTATGGTGGAGCAGACAGAATCCAGGGGGAGTACAGAGAACATTCTCATTTTTTCAAGGTCCCCCTCACGGAGACGTTCAGCAACCGCCTCCAGGAGGGCTGGGGGCTCGGCCATGGTCAACCCGTGAACCAGCATATCCCCTTTTTTAATTAGTTTGACTGCCTCTTCTGGAGCGGTTAATTTCAGTCTGTACTCTTTTTTATACACTTAATGAACCCCCTGATTTTCCCTTTCCCATAAAAACTAATTATTTTAACCTGTTTTTAAATCTTTAATTATTTGGATCAAACTTGTTTCCAAACCTATACTGAATTTTAATAGATATTAAATTTTAATTATGGTTTATTGTTTGTTTTCTTTGGATCCCAGACCTAAAAGGTATCCTCCGAATCCTAGTAGCCATAGAACAATGGGATAAGCCACCCATCTTTCCACCCCGCCCCCTCCCAATATTGGCATGAATATACTGGCTGTAAAAAGGAAAACCAAACATATTATTCCAAAGAGGAGTGTTATGTATTTAAGGGGTGATTTGATTAATCGGTAGGAGTAAATAGCTGATAATCCACCACTGATGAAGGTTGTCAGGGCAAATACTGGGTGTTGTGGATTGATATTCCCGGGGAATACTCCCACACCTAAAGCTCCCAATCCCAACAGACCTGTTAAAATTCCTGCAATCCGGTCATTGTAATATCTGAATAGGAAATAGGTGCCGATAAGGACTAGAATTCCGGTTAATATCATGCTGAAGTTGAATATCGTTGCCGATGGTTGGGTTATGATACTGTTTGGTGGCTCAGTGGCTCCTAAATCACTTATCATGCTGTTCGCAGTGGTGTATGTGTAATTTTCGGGGTAAAACGATTCAGCAGTTATGATACCCATTAAAATAATGCAACCTGCCAGGAAGAATAGGATTCCTGCCAGGGTAAGGTTTGATTTGTTGTAGTGTTCAGTTTTAGTGGTCATAATTATACTCAAACCAGTTTATCTATTTTGAGTCCTATCCAGTAAATTAACATTTCTATGCCCGTAACAATAAATAATGAAACATTGCCATAGTGGTGTTTTTACGGATATAATGAATTTCATATCAGTTCATTTAATTCTTTAACCCTTATTTTTTTCTCCCAAAGCAAAGGCTCACCTCAAACTTTGGTTACTGGCTATGAAAATACCGTTATCCTTGGTAATCTTAATTATTCCTTCTTTTTCTATAATATCTGCAAGGTAATCCTCAAAATCTTTCCGCTTCTGGCCTTTTATGGCCTCATTAACCTTTTCAAAGGAAAGAATGTAATCAACCAGGGGATCAGCTTCGGTTACTTCCAGACCATCCAGATATTTAATCATCTGCACCTGTTCAAAGGATTCACTCAGCTGTTTTTCACCATTTTCCAGCCCAAATGCACGGGCAAAGGGTTTTAAGGAGTAATAAATATCATCATCGTAGCGGGATACCAGTTCACTTATTTCCCTCATGTTACCAATTCCAAAGGTGGTGACATATAGTACACCGTCACTTTTAAGAACTCGGCTTATCTCGGATATGGCCTTCTTCCGGTCGGGAATGTGGTATAGCATTAAATTAGCAATTACGATATCAACAGAATCATCAGGGTATTGGATTTCCTGGGCATCTAGCACTTGGTATTCAAACCGTTCAGCATCATCCCCCAATACCCTACGCGCATCAGAGAGCATCCCTTTAGAAAAGTCTGATAAGATTATATGAGCATCTTCGGGTATTCTGTTTAAGTTTGCTTTCCATAAAAGTCCGTTGCCACATCCGATCTCCAGTACCTGTGCGTTTTCAGGAAAATTGATATGGTCAAATATCCATAGAATCCAGGAGTAAGGATTGGTCTTAAATCTCCTGCTTAATTCAACCCGGGCCATAAAATTCCTTGAATCTGAATACTGGTCTTGGAGTAAACTCATTTTTTAACATCCCCCACTCATACTTTAATCAAATTATAATAATGATACATGCCAAGCATAATATGATCTTAAATCTTGAAATATTTTACCCTTTGAGCATGAAAATGGCTGTTTACTGGTTATATCCGAATTAATAGTTATAAAAAGGAAGCTATAAATCCTAACACATTTTTAACTAAAAATAAGGTATTTACCCCAGCTATACTAATCACATTTGCCTATTTGATTCTATTTTTGATTTTTTACCCATAATACCTTTTTATTTCTTTTTAAATTTAATATAATTCCTTATTTTATTCGGAGTCTGTTGTATTATTATCACAAAAAGTTATATAAATAAAAATCATTCTATTAATAATAACGGAGGGGATATTATGGGAAAAATGAATAGCAAATCTTATATTTTTGTTTTAGTTGTATTTTTGTGTTTAGTAGTTGCTGCATCAGGATGTACTCAGCAAACTGGAACTGGAAACCAAACCCCTAATGTCAGTGGAGTTACTAGTGTTGTTTTAAATGGTCCTGGTACTTTGATTATCCAGCAAGGAGACAATGAATCATATAGAGTGGAAGCAGCAGATGACCTTATATCTAAAATTTCCACCACCGTGTCTGGAAACTCTTTATCCATTAGCAACCTGAATAGTGTAGGTAACGGGGCTGTAAAATTTTATATCACCCTTAAAAATTTAAATGTCCTCAGTGCCAATGGTGGTGGTAATTCTGAGGTGACTGGTCTGAACACTGATAAACTCACAGTTACCCTTGACAATGGGAAGATGACTCTGACTGGTAAAGCTGAAAATCTTATCGCCACTATTAACGGAGGGGGAAACATTGATGCCAAAGACTTGCAGAGCCAAACTGCCACCGTGACAATTAATGGAGATGGTAAAGCCAACGTTAATGTGGTTAGCACTCTGAATGCAGTGGTAAACGGAGGAGGTTCAATAACCTACACCGGCAACCCTCAAGTAACCCAGCAAGTGAATGGTCAGGGTTCAGTTAAAAGCGGTTAGGCCACCAAATTACCCCCATGATCTGCTTTAAAAATTTAGAGTGGATTTAATGGTGGTAATTTTTTTAATTTTTTATTGGATGTGAACAACTTGAAATCATTAAATAAATATAAAAAGACTTCAATAAGATCATTGCAGGCGTTATTCATTATTATAGTTTTATTTTTGAGTTTTACTCCCATATCAGCGACACAATGGGAAGTTGGTTCCGGACAGACATACAATACTATCCAATCAGCAATAGATAATGCGAACACCCTTGATAATGATGTTATCAATGTACACAGTGGAATTTACGCTGAAGACGTCATTGTGAACAAAATTTTAACCCTACAGGCCAATACTGGTGATGATGTAGAAATACAACCCGTGAATACTGGATTTACAGTGGTGAATGATGGAACCGGTGATGGTGGTGGAAGCACCATAGATGGTTTTAACATAAACAATTCTCCCACAGGTACTGGAGTAAATATCAGTGCAGAAAACTGTACCGTGAAAAATAACCAGATTACCGGCGGAACAACTGGAATTTTGGCATTAGCTAACAATACCCTTATAAAAAACAATGTTATTACCAACGTGCTAAACAACAGCGTTCAAGTCGGACGTACTTCAATAATAAATGACTCCGGCACTCCAAAAAAAATTAGTGTCAATCCAAATAACTGTAAAGTCGAAAATAACCAGATTAGGGGAGGATTAACCGGAATAGCAGTTGTAGGTGACAATGCCATGATTACTGGTAATGAAATATCCCAGACACAGGAACGTGGGATTTCTTTGTTTGGCTGTAACCCCATCATTTCTGGAAACAAAATAAGGGACATGGTGGGTGGTGGATCAAAAGCCGGAATTCAATTAGCCACCATAAACTTTACAGGTACCACCGGCCTTACCATTACCGGAAACACGTTATCTAACATTAACAGCACTAACGATACCGCTCTGGGGATTGATGCATTCGCCATGACCATGAATGATACACTGGATAGTATACTGATTTTGGGAAATACAATTTCAAACCTCTACGGTATAGGAAAGGCAACTGCCCTTTCAATAGTAGCTCTGGCATTAAACGGACCCATATCCACCATAGAAGTTATGGAAAACACCATTAACAATGTTACCAGTCAAGGGGTTAACAGCACCAGCACCGCTATTTCAGAAGTTGCAATGGGATTTAAAGATGATAATGGAACCTACAATAACACCACAATGGCCGACAAGTTGATTATCTCTAAAAATAAAATTACCAGCATTAACAGCGAAGATGAGAACGGTACCAGTAAAGGAATCTCTTTCGTACAATTATGCACAGCAAATTCATCTATTTCTGAAAATAACGTGTCTAACTTCAGAGCAAATATGATGGCTGTTGGAATTTCGTCTGTAGATGTAGATTACACTACTTTCCAATCAAATATAACAATAAATAACAATACAATTACTGATCTAACCGCCAACAACATTACATCAGGAATTGAATCCATTAATCTGGGAAATTCTAACATCATACATAACAACGTTTTCAGACTTAACAGTGCCAAAACTAAATATTTAGTTGATCTAAGCATTCTCCAAGGTAATGCCATAATTAACGGTAACAACCTTGAAGGAACAGGAACAGGAGAAGGTATTGCAGTCAATGGAAACCATAACACCATTAACTATAACCGCATTGTTAATTTCCAGCATAACATTCAAAACATTAATTTCACTGAATTAATGGAATTCAGTCAAAGCCAGACTCTTCCTACTGACGAACAAATCAGAGAATATATCCTTTCAAAAAACGGGACATACGTAAACGGGACGTACATAAACATAACTGAAGAAAACGTTACGGCAATAATAAATGGTTATCATAAACTCATTGATGGCATTGACAGCATACCAAGCAACACCACCGCTCCATATAACTGGTATGGAACCAACAGCGACCCTGGCAGCGATAAATTCCTAAAAGGTAATGGGACTCTAGATTATTCCCCATGGCTGGTTTTGAATGTTAATGCAGATCCATCCACTATCAATGTAGGCCAAACCTCCACTATAACTGCAGACGTCTATAGGGACTCGGCAGGTGGTGATCACAGTGCCAATGCATCGATGTACTTCAGTGGCCCTCAAGTAACGTTCACCACCAATCTGGGTAATGTGGGAAGTAAATCAGTGGTTGCTTTATGGGCCAGTGGTGCGGCTTCAGCAATTTTAAGAGCTGATGAAGGTGCTGGACTAGCCACAGTGACTGCCGGTGATTACCAAGTAGTTCAAACCTTTGTAACCATTTTAGCCGCGTCAAACACATCTCCCTCAGCAGCAAATGCAGCAAATACCGTGGGGATGCAGAGCACGGGAATACCTGTGAATGGATTAATTTTAGCCATTTTAATGGTTATAAGTGGATTAATCCTGTATAAACGGGATTAATATTTTTTATTTTTCTTTTTTAAGTTTATGCGTATTCCCACACTTTATTAGTATGTAAATAGTATTTAATGGGGTGAAATTATTAAAAATGAGAAAATCATCATTCAAAGGGCTGTGAAAGAATCAAAAAGTTTAGATCATAAGATAATGGTTCCATTAACCATTTTGATTTTGATTTTTGTCTTTATCATCCTTATTGGGGCGGTATCAGCTGATCAAAGCATTATCTATGTTAGCACTCAGGGAGACGATTCCCATGATGGTCAAAACCCGACCTGGAACGGTACCAGTGGACCCAAATTAACCATTAAAAACGCAACAAACACGGTATCTGAAAATGGTGTCGTGAATATCGCCAATGGTGATTATATGGGGTCCGATAACCGGGAGATAATTATTGAAAAAAACATGAGTATTGTTGGTCAGAGTAAAGAAAACACAGTAATAGATGCGGAAAATTTGGGGCAAATATTCTTAATTCAACCCAGTTTAACTGTTTTTATTGAAAAATTAACTCTCATTAATGGTAATACTTGTGGAGCGAATGATGGAGGTGCCCTTAGAAATTGTGGCTCAGTTACTGTAATTGACTGTAATTTCACTGGTAATACCGGAAACTTTGGAGGAGCAGTCTACAATGAAGGCAATATGACATTAATTAACTCTAATTTCATCAGTAATCAAGCATACTTTGATGGAGGGGTCATCTACAATAATAACGAAGGCACTGTTACGGGCTGTTCTTTCCAGGATAATACTGCTGATGGATTGGGTGGGGCAATAGATAATGAAGGCTCCCTGGATGTAGCAGAAAGTACATTCATCAATAACTCAGTAGGAGATAGTTCATACGGTGGGGCCATCTTCAATAGCATTAACTTGGTCCTGTCTAAATGCATATTCACTGATAATACTGCTAGTGGATGGGGTGGAGCTATTGATAATGAAGGTAATGTTACTGTTACAGACTCTAATTTCCAAAAAAACAATGCACCTTCTGGTGGCGCTATCTACAATAAGAACCCCGGAACCATTAAAATCATAAATTCTGATTTCAGTGATAACACAGCAATTAGAGGTCCTGGTGGTGCTATAGTAAATGGATATACTTGTATTCTCCAAAAAAGTACTTTTACTAATAATAAGGCCTCTGATTACGGTGGAGCTATCTACACTGCAGATACATGTACCCTGAATAACTGTGATTTCACCGCTAACACTGCATATTTTATGGGCGGTGCTATCTACAATGTAAACAACTGTACCATGGAAGACTGTGATTTCACCGCTAACACTGTAAATTTTACGGGTGGTGCTATTTCTAACAGCGGTGAATGCTCAGTGAAAAGCTCTACCTTCACTGGTAACAGGGCAGGTAATGGTGGTGCAATTTACAATGACTTTGACAGTATCTGTTCCGTGAAAAACTGCGATTTCGTCAGTAATCAAGGAAGTTTAGGTGGGGCTATCTTTAATCAGGGTAACCTCATCGCCATAATTAATACTTTCACCAGTAACAAAGCCTCACAGGGTAGTGTTTTTTACACCAACAGCAAAAACACGGAAATTCACTTCAACTGTATTGCCAATAACATAGGAATCGATGTTTACAGCTATGGATCCGGTGCATATGCCGAAAATAACTGGTGGGGAACCAACTTCCAGGGAACGAATCCCATAGCCATTGGAAGAGTGACTGCCAACGTTATCGCTGATCCCTGGTTAATCCTGGAATTTACTGTCAACCCCATTATCATCATGCAGGGACAGATCTCCACCCTGTTAGCCAACGTTAACCGTAACAGTAATGGAATGCTGGTTGGTGATGCCAGTAACCACGTTCCTGATGGTACCCCCATAACCTTCACCACCACACTAGGTAATGTGGGCAGTAAACTCGTAACAATTGGCACCATGAATGGAATAGCCACAGCTACGTTGCGCGGTGATGAAGCCGCAGGGGAAGCGTTGCTATCCGTGTTCCTTGATAGTCAGACCCTGACCAGAACTGTCACGATCAAAGCCCGTCCTGGCCTTGGATCAGCAGTAAATGCCGCAAATACCGTGGGGATGCAGAGCACCGGAATACCTATAAATGGATTAATTTTAGCCATTTTAATGGTTATAAGTGGATTGGTACTGCCAAAAAGGAGATAATATCTCCTCTTTTTTCTATTTTTTGATCATTAAGCACCCGGTTAATTTGGGGGAATATATTTATAGAACCAGAAAATCAGTAGATTAATTGATGAAGACTGAATTGAATTTCGCTTTTGAAAAATTTAATGGCCCTTTTAACCTTGACCTCACCATCAACAGTGGCCAGACCAGCCAGCCCCCTTGGAAAAAAGGTAATTTTTACTTTCAGGAATTGATAAAAGTGGATAATATTCCATGTCTGGTTAAGATTAGGCATAATGATACTGATCCAGAAAGTGAGGTGGAAATCATTGCTGAATCTCCTGAAAAAATATCCAAAAAGAGTATTGAAAGTTCAGTCAGGGAAATATTCGACCTCAACCATGATTTAAACCAATTATACGATTTTTTAGGTGAAGATCCTAAACTGGCACCCACCATAGATTTTTGCCAGGGACTCAGGCTTTTTAAGGCCCATAACCATTTTGAATGTATTATATCATCCATATCATCAGCTAACTGCTCAATACTACGCTGGACACGTTCCGTGAACGATGTTAAGGGGAAGTGGGGTGATGGATATCAGTTTAGTTCTGGAGATTTTTACTCATTTCCATCTCCTCGGGTGCTTGGTGAAGTTCCTGAACACGATTTAGAAGAGATGCAACGCTGTGAAGATGAGTTACCCGAAGATTTCATCTTTGAAAACAATCTTCAGGCTTGTGGGGTAGGTTACCGGGCCAAGTACATTATCAATGCATCTAGGATGGTCCAGTCTGAGATTGACATCCAGAAAGTGGCTAGGATGAAGTATGAAAAGGCTTTTGAAACCATTATTGAGCTCCCCGGTGTGGGGCCTAAGGTGGCGGACTGCATTCTACTCTACGGTTTCGGAATGGGAGAAGCTTTCCCGGTGGATGTATGGATTAAAAGGATCATTGAACATCTTTACTTCCCCGGTGAAGAAATTAAACCTCAGAAAGTCCGAGAATTCGGAATGGAACGTTACGGTGACTGGGCAGGTTACGTTCAACTGTACTTGTTCCATTACGCTCGTAAATCTGGACTTTTAGAGTCATTGCGTAAAGTGAAATAAAAAAATAGGTTCTTTTACTCGTTATCATCGGCATTTCCCATATCATATAAGCTAATGAACAGAAACACCACAAAGGCAATTATTGCCAGGTAATTGTAGGTGGAATACTGTCCCAAAATGAAAGTCTGGTAAAGGAGTACAACCAGGACAACTGAAATCATTAGCACGGCAATTCTGCTTAAGTTCTTGTTCATAAAATACCCCTACGGTTTTACGAGTCCATTTTATTTCTTAAAGTTTATAAATTATTTACTTTATTCAGGTTAATAGTCCGCTCGGGAAGTAATAAAACCGCAGCAGCAAAGAAGCACACCGCACCTATAAATGTTCCCATGTTCATTAGAAATGGATTGAATGGTTGATCCGAAGGTAGAATGATAAATGCTCCTGCTGCAGATACTCCAAACGCCACAGAGCCCACCAGGTTCAGGAAAACTATCCACCAGGAGAGACTTTGCAGTTGTAGGGATAAAAATTTATGACTCACCTCAATGTAGACCAGGTAACTGGAAACCAGGAAACAAATTGAACCATAAAGATCAGGACTCCATACGAATAATTCAGCCTGTGAAGCCGACATGATGCTGATAATTGCTGCAAAGGTGCTGATGTTGAAAAAAATCGTTCCCAGAGATTGTATTCCTGCCGACCACCAGTCAATTCTTGTTGGCTGGAAAAACATGAAATGCAATTTACTTTTAATTCCCCCTATTTCTTGCGGTGCGCTGGCTGTTTCCAGAAACTGCAAGAACCCGGCAGTGGTGAAAAATATGGAACCAATAAAATAGGTTAAGTTATCATAGAAAACACCCAAGAAACTGGTATAGGAAGGTAGGGATCCCAGGGCAAAACATACAGAACCAATAGCAAACAAAACTCCAATCCACCAGCCTACCGCTCCAGGAGCCAACCAAGTGGACCCTTTGTTTATTTCAAGGTTGAAATGGTGTTTTCGATGATAACGGGAAGTCCATGAAACAAGTTCACCGGCAGGGGTTTTGAAAATGGCCCGGGTGATGAAGGGTCCGGGTCCAGAAGACCCTAAAAATTGCCAATCATCCGGTACATCAACATAGGGTGATTTATACTTATTTTTATCTGTCAAAAACTTTCAAACCCCTAACTTGATTGTTGAAATTATTCAATGAAATCTACGGGCAACCCCTGTTCCAGGCATTTTTCCAGTTTTTTCTTAAGTTTCCGCTGGTGGGGGGGCCAGGCCATGTAAAGGATACTTTTCAACTTTAAAAGTGAAGACGGTCCGGGTGGTTCCATTAGTTTCCGCATTTCCGGTGTATCTTGCAATCCTGCCAGATGGAACATGTTTTTAAGTGCATCAGCATAGTACACTGATTCGGCGAATCCTTTGCCCAGAAAACGGCCTTCTGGGTTTCTGATATGAACTCCCCCTTCAGAGTACTGGGCTCCACTGGCATTGTAACCAGTCTGACCACCTTTAACTATGGGTGTCATGGTGAACTCCCTTATATCCTCAGGTACCATGTCCTGGAACTTGAAATTCCATCGGTCAGGGTACCAGGTGTTGGTTACCAAGTAATTTTCAGGGTCGGAGGATTTAACACTTTTAACCCATTTATCGACTTTTAAAGTCCCTTTCATGCCCACTACATTATGTTCTGAATCAATAAATTGCCCTTTAACCGGCACAGTCATGATCCCTGGTGGTTCTTCCCCAGACTGTTCATAGTACCTTAAATTTTTATCAGTGTGGGGTGCGTACATGGTCATCTCCCGGTCACCTGAAAACTGGGCCATGAACCAATCCCACCCCCTGGACTGGGAGGGTTTGGTAAGCATACTTGCTGCACGAACCACCTGGCACCGGCTGTTTCCCAGTGGTTCCAGGGCGTTACCCCACTGGTGGTCAAACCAAAACTTACCCTGAGTAAAGGTTATTTCCTCCCCATCCAGCTTCAAAAGACTGCCCGGTTCAAGACGGAGGTTAGTGGCAGAGTAGTAGAGTGTTCCAATATCACAGCAGCAGGGTAGACATCCCTGGTTCCCCTGGAGGAGGAAATCTTTGTTGGATGAGAATCCTAGGTCCACTTCCATCTCCACATCCTCTTCACTACCCTGATTCACCCCCCAGGCCTGCACCCGGAGAGGGAAAAGCCCATCTTCCCCTAAAGATGTTATCCGGTTATTTCCAGCCTCATAATGGAAAGGGTTGTTGGAGAATTTCAACAATCCAGTGGTCCCTGCAATGGCAAATGGGCGTGCCTGAAGGTGCTCTTCTCCTGCCCTGGCTACTGCAAGTTGCATTTCAAATATCTGGTTATCCCAATCTGTCAACCCAAAACTGTGGGCCATCTCTGGAGGTAATAAGGAATACCGATAGAACGATACCAGTATTCCGTATTCACGTCTCCGGGTGTCGCGGCAGTTACCCACAAAGAAGTGCCAGCCCACCTGATATCCTAGTTGCGGGGCGAAATCCCTGGGAAACTCAATATTAGATTCATCAGGAATATTTTGATATCCTCTGCTGCTGTCCACTCCTAGTAAATGGTTCAGGGCATATGCCTGGATGGATGTTAACGAATCACATTGTTCCAATAGCTTTTCATACCGTTTCCTGTAGCTAGGGGTGAATGAGTCCGGGTTATCCAGCAAATCCTGAATACGATGATGCATCCGCTCCCCAAAGGCATCTGGACTGTTTTTTTTACTCAAAATTCTTGTCCTCACACCTTTTGGGATTTTTTTGGCCTTGAATTCTTTCATCCATAGGGCCAGGGCTATGTTTTGTTTTTCTAACTCATCTAAATCATTGAGTGCGTCTTTTGACATTGAAACTTCTCCCCTCAATTTACAGATCCACCATCAATTATATTAAAATTCTATTCGTTCCCATTATTAATTAGATTATGCCAGTTACCCTGGATTTATTCATGGTAAATCAATTTAATTGACCTGATTATTTAGATTATAAACTAATTGCTGATAAAATTAAGGATAATAAATTACATGATAAGTACCATGGTTACATGAATACCCTCCGATAGATAAACAGGGACTGTTAAACATTAATAATTGAATAATTCGAGAATAAACTACTAATAAGTGGGTGATTATTTATGGGAGAACTCCAAAAACGGTTGGGGGAATTTCAAAGACAAACTGGAACTGCTTATCAGGAGATTATGAATATCCTGGAGGATAAATACTGCTGGAAGTGTCCCATGCGCAGCACCAGTAAAAATTCTCGGTGCAGGGAAATTCACGCAGGCAAAGTACTCCATGAATCAATGGATAAAGGAATAACTTGTAAAATAAATGAACACAATGTGCATCCAGTTGAAATCGAAGCATTAATCATGAGGATACTTAAAAAGAAGATTAAAAATCAGGGTGGTAGACAAGGGGAGAAAATCATTATCATAAGTATTGAAACTGAACAAAATCCAGCTTTAAGTCCTGAAAATAAGTTAATGGTTAAAATAAACCCTCGAAAGATTCGGAAGGGAGAAACCATTTTAATACCAGATAAACCAGGAGAACATCCCCTATTAGGTGCTTATGCTCTGGTTGCGGGGTTCCCTTTCCAGGTGGCTGTAGTGGAGAAGGTTTTCCATGAAGGTAACTTTTGGTATGTTAAAATGGAGGATGGGCAAATATTGCCTTTGGAATCTGTTTTTGGTGTGTTGCTTAAAGTCTTAGAAGAGGAGGATTCCCTTTAATTGGTTAATTATTTATAAACATCTTAAGTATAGTATATCTAGCAGCATCTATTACTGTTTAGCAGCATCTATTAAGGGGGAACATTTATTCAAATGATTGAAGATGATTACAGGGTTAGTGATGAGGATCTGAATGTTTCTAGAACGAAAATTCTGGATATGTTGTCTGATTCTACCCTTAAGGAAATTTCAGATGTGGTTTTGGGAGAAATTAAAGGGCTTCTTAAAAGTGAAAGCTGTTATGTGGCCTTTGTAGACCCTGAAAATGGAGACAGTGTGGGGATATCTTTCTCTCATCTGACTAAAGAATGCGAGATGTATGAGGAGATGGGTGAAGCCCGGTTCAAGGTCCTGAAAGATGGGAGTTACGGTGGACTTCTGGGTTACTCCCTGGACACCGGTGAATCATTATATGTCCATGATGTGACCAGTCATCCTGCTGCCCATGGTCTGCCCCCAGGTCATGAACCTGTGAATCAGTTCTTATCAGTTCCAGTGAAATTTGATGATGAGATCCTGGGCCAGATTGTGGCTGGAAATCCAGAAAAAGACTATGATAACCATGATCTGGAAATCTGTGAAAAAATAGCGGAAGCTTATGGAGTAGTATTAAAAAAACTGCTTTATTAACTGATTTTCAAGTTAATTGTTTTCAAATGAAATACCAAAATAGCCTCATTCCTTTATATACAACATTATTTTCTATAAGCCCTTTTCTATAAGCCTGCAAAGATTTCTATACGCGTGCAGAGTCAGGATAAAAAATTTTGTGCAGAGATTTGAAATCCATAATACATAAAAATAGAAAAAAGCAAAGAAAAATAGAAAGAGGAAAAAATAAAAATTAATTATTCATCGGTAACTGTGACTTTATTCATCACGTCGCCGGGTTTAATGGCATTAACCACTTCCATTCCCTTAACCACTTTACCAAAGACAGTGTGCACACCATCTAAGTGTGGCTGGGGGGAGTGGGTGATGAAAAATTGACTGCCACCAGTGTCTTTACCAGCGTGGGCCATTGAAAGAGCGCCGATTCCGTGTTTGTGGGGGTTTATCTCACATTTTATTGTGTAGCCCGGCCCACCAGTCCCATTGCCCTTGGGACATCCGCCCTGAATTACAAAATCTGGGATAACACGGTGGAACGTTAATCCATCATAATATCCGCTGCTAGCCAGTTTTTCAAAGTTAGCCACGGTGTTTGGGGCTTCCTTTTCAAAAAGGGTTAATTCAATGTTTCCTTTATCAGTTTCAATAATTGCTTTTTTCATAAGATTCACCAAGAAAAGTTCACTATTTCCCAGTTAATAAATGTTTAATAAAATTAACAATTCACACCCCTCCAGGATAAATAAAAATGATGGAGATTATATGTGATGAGAAGATTATAGGATTAAATGGGAATTAAAAAGCTATTGAGGGTCTAAAACTCCTTTTTGACCCACCAACATGAATGAAATCAACAAGCCAAGGATTCCTGCAACTGCCCATGCTATTCCTGCTAAAAACTCCCCTGCATAGAACATGTATGCTCCAATTCCAAGTAAGATGATAGCACACAGTAAGACAATTCTTTTTCTTACTTTCACCGCTTTAATGGGGCGTCCCAGCTGGGGTGAGATTGAAAGGAAAATAACACCTAAAATGAACCAGATTACTCCCTGGGATGTCTGTCCCATGTAAGCTGTATAGGCACCAATAATTAAGAGAATTGCCGATCCAATGTATAAAATAGTTTTTTGATTGTTCATAAGAGTTTTCCTTCCCCATACCCAGTTCAATTAGGATTCCATTGTGATGATTAAATAATTTCCACTATCAAATATATATCCATCCGGTGTGTTTTTAACCATATTTAATCATTTCCCTAGTTAGAGGATAGATAATGCTTATAATGTATTTAACCATAATTCATTATATCGCTTAAAATAATACTAAGTGCAAAGATGCTTAGGAGACATAAAAATGATTATAATTACATTTACACAGGTGATAATATGAATACAGAAGAAATAATGGCTAAGGATAAGGAATATGTAATGCAAACCTATGGTCGCCAGCCTCTAGCCCTTAAAGAAGGTAAGGGGGCTGTAGTATGGGATGTAGAAGGACGTCCTTACATTGACTGCTTAGCAGGGATTGCAGTAAACAACGTGGGACACGCTCACCCCAGAGTAGCCGAGGCCATCAGTAAGCAGGCTCACAAATTAATCCACACATCCAACCTTTACTACACCGAGGAGCAAGTAAGCTTGGCAGAACTCCTGGTTGAAGTTTCACCTCACCAGAAGGCATTTTTCTGCAACAGTGGAGCAGAAGCCAATGAGGGAGCCATAAAACTGGCCCGCAAGTACACTGGTAAGGGAGAAATCGTTGCCATGGAGAATAGTTTCCACGGGCGAACCATCACCACCATCACTGCCACTGGCCAGCATAAATACAAGAAGGGCTTCGGACCCCTAACCCCTGGCTTTAAACATGTACCCTATGGTAAACTGGAAGCTGTGGGTGAGGCTATCACTGATGAAACCGCTGCGGTTCTGGTGGAACCTGTCCAGGGAGAGGGTGGGATAATAATACCCCCCGAAGGTTATTTGAATGAGTTGAAGAAACTCTGCCATGAAAACGATGTTTTACTCATATTCGACGAGGTGCAGACTGGTTTTGGACGTACAGGTGAGATGTTTGCCTCCCAAACATTTAAGGTAACTCCAGATATCACCGCTCTGGCCAAGGCCATTGCCGGAGGATTCCCTATGGGAGCTCTTATGGCCAGTGAAGAAGTGGGAAATGCATTCCAACCTGGTGACCATGCTGCCACCTTTGGTGGAGGACCGCTGGCCTGTGCCGCTGGTTTAGCTTCAGTACAAGTCATCCGGGAGGAAGGACTCCTGGCAAAGTCACGTGAAAACGGTGAATACTTTAAAAATCAGTTGAAAGAATTATTCCTAGAGCACGGTCTGGTAGAAGATGTGCGTGGTGTGGGAATGATGCTGGGAATGGAAATGGACATACCCTGTACCAGCATGGTTGATGAAATGCGCCAGCAGGGAGTTCTGGTGAACTGCACTGCAGAAAAAGTACTCAGGTTCGTCCCACCACTGGTAATCACCCAAGAACAGATTAACGACGTGATTGATTGTCTGGATGAAGTTTTAAGAAGATTATCAGACTAATAATATTATATTTTTTTAATTTGAATCATATATTTTTTTAAATATTTACATAATATTTCATCAAGTAGTAATGATTATATGCACATAAATGGATACATTTAATGTTTACTTCTTTTCGGAGGATCATTTTATGAACTTACGCTTTAAGACCAATGAAAAAGGCAACCTGGACATCGGTGGTGCCGATGCTCTGGAACTTGCCCAAGAATACGGAACACCACTTTACGTTACAGACGAGATGAGAGTACGGGACAATTACAGAAGAGTCCATCAGGCATTCAGTAATGAATACAAGGACTTCAAAATATTCTACGCAGCCAAAGCCAATACCAGTCTGGCAATGATGAAAATTTTAGAACAGGAAGGAAGTTGTATTGATGCTGTGTCCCCTGGAGAAATCTATACCGCATTGTTAGCTGGCTTTGAGCCTGAAAGGATCCTCTACACTGGTAACAATGTAACCACCGATGAACTCAAATTCGCCCTGGATGCAGGTGTACGCATGAACCTGGACAGCGTGTCCATGCTGGAACGCCTGGCAGAACTTCCCGGAGCAGAGGGTACTAAAATATCATTTCGGGTCAATCCCATGGTAGGTGCCGGTCACCACGACCACTGCATCACCGGAGGAGAATTATCCAAGTTCGGAATAATGGAACAGGAAGCAGTAGAAGTATACCAGAAAGCACAGGAACTCGGTTTCACACCAGTGGGTATCCACACCCACATCGGTTCGGGTATTCTTGATCCTGAACCATTTAAACTGGCAGTGCAGGTACTGATGGATGTGGCTGGTCGAGTACACAAGGAAGCAGGTGTCACCTTTGAATTCATAGATTTCGGTGGAGGGTTGGGAATACCTTACACCCCAGAAGAAGGTTTGCTGGATATTGAAAAATTCGCTGGTGAAATTGTGGGGCTCTACCAGGATAAACTCACAGAACACGGGATGAATAATCCAACCATGTGCATAGAACCCGGTCGTTACATAGTGGGAGATGCGTCATATCTCTTAACCAAAGTAAACACTGTTAAACAAAGTTACCGGAAATTTATAGGGGTTAATGCTGGTTTCAACACCCTCCTCCGACCTACCATGTACGGCTCCTACCACCACATACTGGTGGCGGATAAACCAGAAGCAGAACCTGTAGAAAATATTGATGTGGCAGGAAATATCTGCGAATCCGGAGACCTCTTCGCCAGGGATAGACCACTCCCTGAAATCAGGGAAGGTGATATCCTGGCTATTATGAATGCTGGAGCCTACGCTTTCAGTATGGCCAGCCAGTACAACTCCCGACCACTGCCAGCCGAAGTCATGGTAAGTGATGGTGAAGTTGATATTATAAGGGAAAGGGAAACCTTTGCTGATCTTTTCAGCAAACAAAACATCCCCATGAGGCTATTAAAATGAGTGAAAGAATAATTCTACTCTTCCATAAAATGCATGGACTGGGAAATGATTACGTGGTAATTGATGAATCCGCTGAAGAACTTATCCCTGAGGAAAAAAAGCCAGAAATCTCAGCAGAACTTTGCACCAGAGGATTCTCAGTAGGTGCGGATGGAGTTATATTTGTAGTTCCATCTGCAGAGGCAGATATTCGCTTCCGGATATTCAACAGCGACGGTAGCGAGGCAGAGATGTGTGGTAATGGAATTCGCTGCTTTGCCAAATATGTCTATGAAAATGATGTCCTCAAACAAAAGAAAATGACTGTGGAAACCCTGGGCGGGACCAAAGAACTAACGCTACATGTTGAAAATGGCACTGTAAAATCCATCCGGGTTAACATGGGAACTGCAACCTTCAAAACCAGTGAAGTGCCCATGGCCAGTGATGAAGAGGAATTTATTGATCGGGAGTTGTTGGTTGATGGTGAACCATTAAAACTCACCACTATCAGCGTTGGAAACCCCCATGCAATCATTTTTACCGAGGAATTGGAAGGAGTGGCTCTGGATCATCTAGGACCCCTCATCGAAAACCACCAGGCATTCCCGGAGAGAATCAATGTGCACTTCGTGGGTGTGGTCAGCTCCAAGGAAGTGGAAATGCTTACCTGGGAACGGGGTGCTGGTTTCACCATGGCTTGCGGTACTGGGGCAACCAGTACAGTTATTGCAGGATACAAACTGGGTTTACTCCAGAAAGATGTCCTGGTACACCTCCCAGGAGGAGATCTTCAGATAACAGTGTACGAGAAAGAGGGTAAGTTAGGTGCCTTCATGGAAGGAGATGCAGTTAGTGTCTTTGAAGGGATAATGGAACTGGATTTATAACTGGTTCCATATTATACCTTCATTTATTTCTTAGAGTGGGAATACATTCCTTAAAAATTGAAATATTTAATTTTATAACGTAAGAATCAGTTTTCATTACTAATATCTTATAAAAAAAAGGATATTTCAAAATAAAAAACCATGACCAGGGTGTTGTTGATGCGCCTGGTTTAAGTCACATAGGTTTTTTTACTTATTTAATAATCTGAAATTATTAGATGAATTTATGACTTTAATTCATCCAGAACTTCCTTCAAAACTATTGCATTATTATGTTCTGTATTGCCAGAAGTATAGACCAAGGTAACAGTTTCTTTCTCCTTTTCCAGGTCCAGTATCTGGTTTAAAAATTCATCTTTATCCTGTAACTCTTCTCTGTATTTAGTCTTAAATTCTTCCCATTTCTGGGAATTCTGAGACAACCACCGGCGCAGATCATGACTAGGAGCTATATCTTTTAGCCATACATCCATCTTCAACCTTTGTTTAGACACTCCACGTGGCCATACTCGATCAACCATAATCCGGTAACCATCCTTCTGGGCAGGTGACTGGTAGGCTCTTTTTATGCGAATCATTTATATCACTAATGTTAGTATGTTAGGCATGGTACATTATACTATGGGGAAAATTGCTGGACTTACCCAATATTATTTATTTAATTATCATTCATCAGAAATATCTTCATACCTTCAGTTTTGTAAACTAATTGATAATACTAAGCCAGATCATGGTTTACTATCTGAGTAATGGCATTATAAATTCATTGATTTTGATTTGACTTAGATTTATGGTTAACGGGTGAAATATAAATTTTTCAATAAATATGCAAAGGGATAATGATCTTGAAAGTATCCCCCATAATAATCAAAGGGGGCTCTTTTTATTTAGTTAGATAAACACATTCTCTCCTTAATTTGAGAAGCTCTTTCTTCTTTTCCTGAAGGTCTTCCACTTTTTCCAGGAGCTGAGGCAACTTACCCTGTATGCACTTCACAGCATCATCCTGATGTATCCAAGTACACCCCTCACAACTCCACACTTTTTTCTCTTTTATCCAATGCCCCCCTGTGGATGGGTCTCCGCATGGGTAAAAGGGACAGTAACAGAATGTACAATTTTGAGGGTGGCTGTGGCATGGATAATATTCACAAGTAGTGTTAGAGCCTTCAACACCTTCTCCAGCCAAATATTTCTGGTAAAATTCTACTGCCAGGGGGTGAGTCGAGTGGGGGAGAACGTATCCACGTGGAGTCACCATTTTACCATCATCCACATAGGTGAATGTATTACCAACCAGTAGAGTGGTATTCATATCCACTTCTCCCTCATCTAAATCCCCCAATGAAACAATCCGAACTTCAGAACCATTATCACTGGTTTTGACTATCCCTACTGGAGTTTGTGGATTTCTAACATCACTAATTATCTTTAAAGCTTCATTCAGTGGTTCTGTTCTTCTTTTACTCCGGGGGTTGTAAAAAGCAATGATAAAATCTGCCTCAGCAGCAGCACTGACCTTTCTTTTAATCTCAGACAGGGGTG
Organism: Methanobacterium sp.; assembly: GCF_016217785.1. Classification (NCBI taxonomy): domain Archaea; kingdom Methanobacteriati; phylum Methanobacteriota; class Methanobacteria; order Methanobacteriales; family Methanobacteriaceae; genus Methanobacterium; species Methanobacterium sp. The sequence goes on along the minus strand of NZ_JACRGA010000025.1, from coordinate 216,147 downwards.
TGAGTATGTCGCTGAGGCTGATAACTGCAAAATCATGTAAAGGAGCACCTAAAAGGGCAGCAGAATAGTTAACTGCAGTCACTCCAGGGATTACTTCCACTTCTACCCCGGAATACTTTCCCATGACCTGATGGATTACATTGGCCATTCCATAAACACCAGGGTCTCCACTACTTATAACTGCCACTTGGAATCCTTTATTGGAATAATCAATGGCCAGTTCTGCCCGGTCAACTTCCTGACCCATTCCTTTGGATATGATCTGCTTACCTTCCAGGAGATCCTTTATCTGCCTGGTGTAACCCCCGTATCCAATTACAATCTCAGATTCCTCCAGTGCCCTGAGAGCCCTTAAAGTCATGTCTTCCCTGCGAGGGCCTATGCCAACAATTTTAATCATTCTATTTTCACCAGTTTACATAAATGAAATGAGTTAAATCATGTATTGTACAGTACACGGGTGGAAGTTATGACAATAGAGTTCAAATCAATCTGCACACCACCTGTTTTTGGTGTGGCCACTGCAGTGGCAGTTATACTGTAAGTTTCATTGGATTTAATTACAATTGGGCCACTAGATGCATTTCCGGTTGTTCCTCCGGTCTGGGAGTCCTTATATCCCATGGCAGTGATGTTAACATTGATTGTTTCATCATCTGTGTCCTGGTATGTCTGAGCAGAAAGACTCTGCAGATTGATGCCATCAATACCAGTTTTGGCTTTCATGGCATCCACCACCTCATTCTCATTAAGGATAACCAGGTTCTTTTGAGTGGCAATTTTTGGACCTAAATTAAGAAGAGAACTTACACCGTTAATCTGCATTTCAATTAAATCAGCAGGATTTGGTGGTTGTTGGGTTACAATTGTGTAGGATGCAAATAGACCTGCCTCAAAGAATACGGCAAAGAAGATTAGGAATAAGATTATCTTAACAGCTCTGGACAAAATATCACCTTAAATTGTGGATCAAATTCATTTGATTGTATACGATTGATTTTTATTTCGATTAGATTAAATTTTCAATTAAATTGATTAATTAGATTGAAATGATTTATTTAATGATTTATTTATTTTGATTTTATTGGATTGATTAATTCATTAGATGTAATATTAGATTTTAGAGTTTCTAAGACTATATTGAAATTTTAAATTTACAATTTATTAAAATTTGCAAGATAATATTGCATTATTAATAATGAAAACTATTGATTATTTATCAGTCCACTAATCATTTATATTAAATGTTTTGACTGTTACTTATTGATCCATCAAATTAGATATCTCAATAACTCCATTTTACCATGGATTAAACATAAGATCTTACCTTATTTTAAGATATTGACAATATCCAAAGGTATTGGTAATCCAATGATCAATTTATCATGGATCAATATGATTATTAGAAATTAAAAACAAATAATTATTGTAGGAAATAGGTTTTAATTAGTTCAGGACGGTATTTATGTTTGGAATGACTAAAAAGCAGTTCTTAAAAAAAAGCAAGAATTGTTTGAAGGATACTGGGATTCAACTGCTTTTAATAAGGGAAATTTTTAGTAAAGAAAGTACGGGAAAACTTGATTTTGATAATGATTACCATAAGCTTGATAAAATCAGGAAAAACATGGAAAACATATTCTTCAAATTTGAAGGTTTAAAACCACCCTCAAAATGTAAGTCTCTACAACGGGAAATATTGAATACCTTAATCATTCTTCAAGAGGTTATAGTTGTAAATTCTGAGTATATCATGTTGTCTAAAGATGGTTTTACAGAAGAAAGCCAGGAAAAATTTAAAAAATCCATTGATGATCTTGAAAATTTCAGGAATAAATTCAGAGAGTTAAGTCAAAAAATTGATTTATATCTAAGACGATGATAAATATATAAAATTAGTAAATTTATTGGATTGAAATTTTATTGGATTGAAATCTGTTAATTAATATGAAATCTGTTAAATGTTAATAAAAAAAATTCTCGTGAATTAAAGAAAATCCCAGATGTATATGCCTATTCATATTTTCAACAATCATTTCCTGGAGTGCCCATGACTGATGACATTATACTAAAATTTGCAGATGCGGAAATACTTCTTGATGAATCCGCTTACCATAGAATAAAAGATTATAATGATCCATCCAATTTGGTGGATTCATTAATCAAACATCTTACTATTTCACCCCAGGAAATGATGGTACTTACTGGTGACTGGGTAGATAAGTACTTGGGCCAATTAAATGACGATTTTCTGGGCTCAACCTATGTGAAAACTGATAAAATCGCCCAGATGAAACTAGTCCCCCAAGATTTTGATTTCCACATCATTAAAGATGCCAGTCGCAAGTCATACACCAATGGAGAAATCAAAGACCTTTCCAGTTACTTCAAAAGCAGGTACCACAAACTGAAGGAACTGTTAAACTACAAAAGAGAACTAAAAGATAGTTACCCAATTAAAGAGGCCACCAGTCTGGATGATGTGGTGAAAATCATTGGTATGGTCAGTGACATACGCAACACTAAAAACAACCATAAACTCATTGAATTAGAGGATGAAACAGGCAGTGCCACAGTTCTAATCCACAATGAAAACCATGAAGTCTTCCAGCAGGCTGAAATGGTTGTTAAAGACGAAGTAATTGGTGTTGTGGGTAGTAGGAAGGGTACTTTGATTATGGCCAGTGAACTGATAAATCCGGGTGTTCCCCGTATTGATGAGAAACCAATGGATTTTGCCACTGTTTTCTTAAGCGACATTCACATTGGAAGCTCCACCTTCCTTAATGAGGAATTCGACCGGTTCATTCACTGGATCAACGGAGACTTTGGTGATGAGGAACAGCAAGAAATTGCCAATAATGTGAAGTACGTAGTGGTGGCGGGTGATATGGTGGATGGAATTGGAGTCTACCCCCATCAGGATAAAGAACTGACCATTAAAGACATTCACCAGCAATATGAAGAAGCAGCACGATTATTTGGGGAAATAAGCCATGTTAAAATCATTGTAGCCCCTGGAAACCACGATGCTTGTCGACTGGCTGAGCCTCAACCAGCCATATCCGAAGATTATGCCAAAGGCCTTCATGATCTGAAAAACCTGGAATTCGTTAGTAACCCTGCCATGGTAAGTCTGGATGGTATTAAAGTGCTCATCTACCATGGTCGTAGCTTTGATGATATGGCCATGACAGTTAAGGGAATGAGCCACCAGCAATCTGATCTCATCATGAAGGAACTTCTGGAAAAACGGCATTTAGCCCCTATCTATGGTGAAAGAACTCCATTGGCATCGGAAATTGAGGATCATCTGGTTATTGAAGAAATCCCTGATGTTTTCCACACTGGACACGTGCACATCAACAGTTACAAGAGATACAAGGGAGTGCACCTCATTAACAGCGGAACCTTTCAGTCCCAGACTGAGTTTCAGAAGATCTATAACATCGTGCCCACCTGTGCCCAGGTTCCAGTAATCAATAATGGCAGTCTAAAAATGCTTGACTTCAGTTAAAACTGACATCATATCGTTTAATTACGGTAAATATTAATATGAATTTTTTATGATTAATTACAAATAATTTTAAGGGAAATTTAATTATAAAAATTTATTTATAAAAAGTTAACAACCGAATTGTAACGGAGATCAATATTTATGAACCACCATCCCTTAACCATGGAAATATGTGAAACTGCCCATTACATTTACAGTAAAGGATTGGCTCCAGGTAAATCAGGGAATATAAGCGCAAGATTCCAGGACATCGTGGCAATAACTCCTAGTGGAGTTTCATTGGGACATGTTAAAGAGGATGAAATAGTCCTGGTAGATATGGGTGGTGAAATACTGGTGGGTGGTAAAAATCCATCATCAGAACTTCACTTTCACTTGGAAGTCTATAAAAATAAAGATGTTGGGGGAATTGTCCACACCCATTCAGCATATGCAACCGGTTTTGCAATGTCTGGGAAAAAAATTGAACGCTTAGAGGGTTTTGGTGAACGAACTAAACCATTTTTGAAGATGGTTAACTATGCACAACCAGGAACACGTGAATTAGCCCAGTTGGTTGGTGAAGGTCTTAAAGCGGAAGATGTGGTTATTCTGGAAAATCATGGGGTGGTGGCCACTGGAAAAAACCTAAGAGAAGCGGCTCTTCTAGCTGAATTCGTGGAAGAAACTGCAAAAATCCAATTTGTCGCTCGTGTTCTTAGTAATATTGAATTTTAATACTTAAATTACTTAAATTGAAATTTTAATAATTTATATTGATTTAATAATGACATTCTTAATTCTTTCATTCTTTTAAAAAAGAAACTAAAAAAATTTCTAGTTTCTTTGGGTGTATTTGATTTAATGATACGTATCTTAGATTACTTATCTTAAAAATAAGTATCCACAAAAACAAGTTAAAAACAGGTTCATGGAATTTAAAAAACCAAGGAATGATTCAAAAAATTTGATTTAAATTGATTTTATTCACGAACTGATTCTAACTCACTTAAAACATTCCAGATAAGGGTTCTGGCATGGATGGGAATATTGGGGTCATTGCTTATCTCATCTAAAATGGATATTACAGTGCTGGCTCGGACAGTGGGTTCATCATCATCCTGTGATAATAAATTCTTAGATTCCTCAGCGGCCCTCCTAATATTCCTTGGCACACTTGTGTCCCCCATAATATGTTTTAAAATCTGATTACAACGTTCAAATGCTTCTGTACTCATAATAATGCCTCCATTGAGTTAATTTTGCTTAAGATGGTAATTCATAAAAAGCCTTATCCAAGTTTGTTTATATCTTGAGCTTTAAAAAGGTTTTGGTGAGAATTTTTAAAAAATGATTAAAAACCATCGAAAATGTTATTAAAGATATATTCTCGGTGCTAAACTATTATTAAAGACATATTGGGGGATAAAATATAATTTTGACCGGAATAGTTTACTTTGTGTTTTATTTTGTTTAATATTTTATTTAATTAGTTGAGACCGCAATTGCAACTGTAACACCATTGTACGCTGTTTTTTTCAGAATAAGACGTGAGCTTTCCCCAGCTCTAATGAGAGACACCGGCTCAGACACACCCTGCACCCCAAATTCACGCTGCACCAGCTTTGAAGGAGTGCAATCTACGTGTTTAAAGTCAGAAATTTCGTTTAATGTTACTATTTCAAGGGGTAAATCTGATTTAGATGCCGCGTCAATGATACCCTCTTCATCTTTCTTCAGATCAACTGTCGCCAGAGCATCCAACCTCTCCAAAGGCAAATGAAGATGCTGAAGAGCCGATCTAATAGCAAAAAATACTTGTTCACCAGCCACCCCTTTTTTACTACCCAAACCAGCCACTATCCTTTTAGGATAAAGATCTAATTCGTTCTCAAATTCTTTTCCAGGTAAAGAAGCTCGGATGAACGATTTTTCCCATATGTGAATACAGTATGATCTAGTCACCAGGGGATGATTCTCTAAAAATCTGAAACGTGAAGGTAGATGCAGATCAACCTTTCCATTCTCAGCAATTAACTGGTTCACCGCTTTAATAAGCTGTGGTTGTTTGACATCAAACCAATATTGATTAGCCAATGCATCAATACCCATTTTACCATTTAAATCTGTGGCTGTGGTTATAACTGGAACTGCACCTATAACCCCGGCTATTTTTATTGAAAACTTATTACCCCCACCCATGTGGCCAGATAATAAACTTATAACATGTTTCTTATTTTCAGCAACAACAAGTACTGCAGGATCCTTTAACTTTGATTTTATTATGGGACAAATAATTCTGACCATGATTCCAGTGGCCATTATAGCAACCCAGCAATCATAATCATTGAATAAGTTACTTACTGTGTCTTTAACATTTTTGTGGAACAAATCAACTTTTATGACAGTAGGATCATTCCGTAAAACCAATTCCATGTCACTGGCAAGTTTCTGCCCTTCTTTAGTCACACTTATTATTGCAAATCTCATGAAACCACTTCAAGTTTGTAATCCAGTTTAATATTAGTAATTAAATAATGTGAATATAATTGATAATTAAATAATTTGATTGTTAAATTGATTGTTAAATAAATTTGATTTGTTTACGTGTGGATGACTAACACTTAAAGAATGTATAACCATTGAAAAACTTCCTACACTTAAAAAAAATGTATAACACTCGGCATACACTCCATTAAATTGTTTGTTTTAATTTTATTGTTCAATTTATTGTTTATTGGATTAATAGAAATGTGAAGATTGGAATTAAAATTATAATTATTAAAAATATGGTTATTGTAGTTATAGTTAATTTAATGGCTTTTTTTATCATTTCGGGTTTTAAACCATTTTTAGGATATCCTAATTTGTATACCCCAGGTTTCACTAGCTGAACACCAAGAGCTCCAGCCGCAGATGCCATTGGATATCCAGAGTTAGGACTAGGAGTATTGCGTGCATCATTTAACATTACCTGCCAGGCACATTTATAATCCAACTTCATGAGGATGGCTGATAAAAATACCAAAAAACCGGTTATTCTGGCGGGGATATAATTAAGAATGTCATCTAACTTGGCCGGGAACCATCCAATATCGATATTTTGAGGGTCTTTGTAACCAACCATGGCGTCTAAAGTATTCACTACACGGTATGATACTCCGGCCAAGACTCCCAAAATAATAGGGAAATGATACCCTGAAGATCCTATCCAGTCCATTCCCCAACTTATGGAGAAAGAGTTCAAATAAGATAAAGTATTCAGATAGAATAAGATCGTTCCCAAGGAACCAAAGAGAAATATGTAAAATAAAGGGCTGACAACAGAATCAGTGATATTTTCAGTGAGAGTTTCAATTGATGCAGACACCACATCATCAGGAGATAAATTAGAAGTATCCCTACTAACTAAAAATGAAACAGATCTCCTGCCTTTTTCTAAATCTTCATTAATGCTTAAATAAACATTGTAAACTAAATTCAATAGGGATCTTATTGCAAAAGTTGTTGAAAGGATAATTGAAGCTATTAATAAGAATAAGATGTAAAATAAGATGTAATTAAATGAGGAAGTGTGTAAAAGGCAAATACATAAAAATGATGAGAGGTGTAAAATCAGTAAAAATAGTATATTGAAAGCAATTAGAATGATTGCAGTCATTAGGAAACCTGAAAGTCGATTTTTATTTTTAGAATCACCATACAACAAATTTTTACTTTTTTCTATTGATTTACCCATCCAGACTACAGGATGAATTGATGATGGTAGCTCTCCGAATATCAAATCAATTAAAATAGCTACAACTATGACGATTAATAGTTCAATTTCCATCAACTTATCCTAGCTCCTTAAATAAACACCAATTAATATCAATAATCTAAATATTTGATTTAATATTAATATAATCTAATTTTAACTAAGTAACTAATTTTAATTAACTAATTTTTTAATTAATTAATCTAATTTAACTAATTTTTTAACTAATTTTTACTGATTCAAATTTATAATCCTCTGCAAATTATTTTAATTCCAAATGAAGTCAGCATTTCCAACGTGAAATAGTATCAGGGTTAAATAAAATTCATATGTAGTTAGAGTAGTCTTTGGGTTTGATCAAATCAAATGAGTAAGACCCCAATTTCAACTGTAAAATTTTTTCACAATCACGTTTTTACAATCACCAAAAAAATTGAAACTATCCTGTTTTCAAACAATGAAGTTAGCAGTACGTAACATTTAGGTAATCAAATACAGTTTGGGAAAAAATCATGATTTTTCAATGAGTAAGACATGAGTTTCAAGTGTAACTTTAAAGATACCTGTTGTTAGAGAAATTATGATAACTAAGAGATCAATTTCAAGTGTAAAAGGATAAAAGTTACCATTTGAAAAAGAATTAAACATGGACTACAAGTGTATTATTTCATACCATCAGTTTATGTCAACTACATGTATATAGAGTGAATATTTAACATTGTGAGAGATGTATTTCAAGTGTAAAATTTAATATATAAATTTTAAATATTAGTATTAATAAAAAAATAAAATAAATTTATAATATAAGTTTAGAATAATTATTAATATTGGATAATATTTAGATCCTGGAAATTGGTGAAGAAAAATTTTTATGATAAAAGTAAATATAATATCAACTTAAAGTCTTCATATTTAATTTAAACTATTATTAAGATTTTAAAATAAAATTCAGTTTTAAAACTATGACTATTCTAATATTAACTATATATTAAGGAATACTGATTTTTAAAAATTTTAAGTAATAAAAACTATCAAATTAATTGTTTTTTGTTTATATTGAAAATATATAATCTAAATTAGATAATACTAGCTAAATAACTTTAATTTATTTAATTAAGGAATTTATTAGATTAATTAATAATGTCCAAGTGTTTAATTAAATATTCTTAATTTTCTATTTTAAATAATATTATTAAAATAAATTTTTTTATTTTTTTATTAATTTTTTCTTTTTACATATATTTTTTTTACAGTTGAAATTGATCTCTCTTTCTCTATTTTTATCATATCACATATTTTTTAATTTTTTTACACTTGAAATGCACCTCTCACCATAATCCTTAATATAGGATTAGTAACTTACACTTGAAATGCACCTCTTTGGTATTGATCAACAAAGTTGATTGATAATTTACACTTGAAATGCACCTCTCACCATAACAATTAATATAGGATTAGTAACTTACACTTGAAATGCACCTTTACTTCGTCAACATTGTAATTTTACACTTGAAATTCATACTTGTTAAATGGGTTCTTCACGTTTAGTGTGGTGTAGAACATTGTGTTTACTGTTTTTGACGAAGAATTTCCATAAAATAAATTAAAATGTTGTGATAATTAAAAAAAGTTCAAACTTTGTTTGACTTAAATTATTAACCTTTAAAGCATTAATTTGCTTAAACGGTGTAACTGATGAATAGGATAATAGATCCTTAAAATCAAATTGGGGTAGTATTGATCTCACTTGAATGATCAGAAACCACGATTTGACTAGTGATTGTAGTTCTCGATAGATTCATAAAATTGGGGGCATAATGTATTTTTATTATAAGAAGTGGTATCTATGAATATTTTTGAGGAATTGGGCGACAAAAATTCGGTATTTAAATGTAAAAAGTTTCTGGACCATAGATTTTTACCGGATAATCTTCCTCACCGTGAAGATCAGATTAAATCCGTGGCTAAATACTGGGTTGAGGCATTAAAAAATGTAACACCACCTGATGTTACTGTTTATGGTAAGACTGGTACTGGCAAAACTGCAGTAGCCAAGTTTGCCAAGAAGCAACTGGACCAGATATCTAAGGAGAAAAATGTTAATGTAAGGGTGGAATACATCCGTTGCACGGATTTCACCACAGAATACCAGGTAATTGCTCGTTTGTGCCAACAAATGGGGCAGGATGTTCCTTACCGTGGGTGGACTAAAGCCGAAGTGATAAATGCGTTCCGTAACCTTTTCAAGAAAAATGTTTTTGGTAACGATCTGATTTTAATTATAATCCTTGATGAAATTGATATTCTGTTAAAAAATGATGGTGATGGTTTACTTTACACTCTTACCCGGACTGATAATGTCTCCATAGCATCAATCAGTAACTTCGTGGACTTCAAACAGTTCATAAAGCCCAGGGTGCGAAGCAGTCTCCGTGACCGGGAGATTGTCTTTCCACCATACAATGCCCAGCAACTGGTGGACATTCTTCAGGAACGTTCCCACCTATCATTCAACGATGGGGTGTTGCACGATGAAGTCATACCCCTCTGCGCGGCACTAGCAGCCAAAGAAGAAGGTGACGCCAGGTATGCGCTGGATTTACTGCGAACTTCAGGCGAATTAGCTGATGAAAAAAGCACAGAGATGGTTTATGAAGAATATGTCCGGGAGGCTAAGGATCAAATTGAGCATAACAAGGTCACTGACATTGTAATGACCCTTCCCAGTCAACAGCAGAAGGTCCTGGAATCACTGATATTCTTAACTAAACGTAAAGAGGAAATAACTTCTGGAAGACTTTATGATGTTTACAAAGACATAACCAAGGGAGATTCTGTGTCATACCGAAGAATTTTTGACTTTATCAATGAATTAGAGATGTTAGGACTCATATCTACAAAAACAGTATCTCGGGGCAGGGGTAAGGGCAGAACAAATCTCATCACCCTCCAGTGTGATATGGAACTCTTGGAAGATGCCATGTGGAGTGGTTAATACCACTCTATTTGTAAATTATCTATTTAATTATAGAAATCATCTTTTCCATTCCTTTTAAAATAATCAACATCAATATTTTTTATATTTATTTTACTTACTTGAACATTTTAATAGAATTTGAAAATCGAACTCTTAATAGAATTAAAAATAGATTTTTAATTAAAAATTATATATTTTTTATAACATATTTTATCATTTAATCCTAGATTTATTACTTTATCATTGATTTTAACAGGGCCATTCGAACTGGAACTCCATAAAATGCCTGTTGGAAGTATCTTCCGTAGGGGGTGTTATCCACGTCATGGGATATTTCATCCACCCTGGGTAGGGGGTGCATTACTATGGCTTCACTTCCTTTAAGAAGTCTTGAATCAATGGTGTAGGCTCCTTTGATTTTTAAATATTCCTGGGGGTCGGGGAATCTTTCTTTCTGGATCCTGGTCACGTATAAAACATCAGCATAGCTGAGAACATCTCGAATGTCTTCTGTTTCCTGCACATTCACTCCCGCTGCTGCCAAGTCATGGAGGACTTCTCGTGGCATTTTAAGCTCGGGTGGTGATACAAAGCTCATTCGGGCACCGAACATGGCCAAAGCATATGAAAGAGAGTGTACAGTTCTACCATATTTGAGGTCACCCACCAGTGCTACGTGTAACTCTTCAATATCACCCAGAATACGTTTCATGGTGTATAAATCCAGAAGTGTCTGGGTGGGATGCTGCCCAGCTCCATCACCCGCATTAATCACAGGAACATCAACCATCTCTGCAACATAACGGGCGGTGCCTTCCATGTTATGGCGGATAACCAGGGCATCAGTGTATTCTCCAACGATACGTACGGTATCAGTTAAATTTTCACCTTTAACTGCGGAACTGGTTCCAGCTTCTGCAAAACCAACAGTACTACCACCTAATCGTTTCATAGCTGTTTCAAATGAGAGTCTGGTACGGGTGGAAGCTTCGTAAAATAACATTCCCAGAATAGATCCAGATAAAACATTTGATTTCTCCTGTGATCTGGCAATGGGTTCCATTTCTTCGGCTAATTTCAGAATGTATTCAATATCTCCTTTGCTAAAATCTTTAATTGAAATTATATTTTTCAAATTGAAACCCATGGTATTCACCATTGTACTGTTTATGTGGGGTATATTCCTTTTAAAACATTATATTAACTTATATTACCTTCTATTTTTAATATTTTTCATTATAGGTTTTCATATCTAGGTGGAATAAAAAATTTTTCAGATTAAAGTTTCCTTCCGAATGTTAAATATCCGGTGTGTCCAGTCATCCTGGTTTTTGGGCGAACTCCTTTATCTTTTACTTCTATTTCACGTACCAAACATTCTAAACTCTTTAAATCAGAAAATTCACGTTTTTTCAGGATTCGGGTGAGGAGTTTCACCTGGTCAATGTATGGTGTGTAGGCAGCTAAGTAACCTCCTGATTTAAGGGCATCCCGTGCATGTTCCACCACTTCCCAAGGTTTAGGCAGATCCAGGAATACCAGGTCCACATTCTCTTCATCTATACCTTCCACCACATCCTGACATTTTATGGTTACATTTTCTAACCCAAATCCTTTAACATTTTTATCGGCAATCTGCCAGAAGTCTTCCCTTAATTCATAAGAGTACACGTGACCTGTTTCTCCCACTATGTTACCCAGAAATATGGTGGCTGCACCAGCCCCTGTTCCTGCTTCTACCACTCGTTGACCGCTGCCCAGCCCGGTGTAGGCAGCCATAACACCCAGATCTTTGGGGAGGATGATGGAACATCTGCGGTCCATTAGTTCGATGTAATCGTTGATATTGGCATCTAAAACACGGAATTCTCGGCCAAGATGTGTTTTTAAAACATCTCCTGGGGTGCTGCTGGTTATTTCTTCTTTTTTAATGTAACCATGGTCTGTGTGAAGGTCATCAGTACCGGCGAGGAATTTCTTACCCTTTTCATTTATCAGAATCTTCATTTGATCATCGATCTCCACTTGAATTAATTAAATCATGAGTTTTTCAACAATTCCAGGATAATATCAGTTAATTTTTAAAGTTCCTAAAAATTTTAAGTATATTACTTATTTTTTTGTCTATTAAGGTTTTTTAAGTCTATCAAGGGGTTTTCAGTCATTTTCGGCTTTTTTTATAATTTCGGGATCTGTTATTATAAATCTTTAGAATTACTTACTCATCATAACTCTATTATTTACCATAAATAGAACTTCAATCATTTTCAACATCTTTTTCCAGAATGAATTCTTTTGATGGCTTGTTTTTCCCATTTACAATTGGTTTTTCGGTGGAATCATTTTCAGCATTCTTTGAATACCGGAATGTGTCTGAATATTTGGATGCAATTATCTTTCGGATATTTCGAGCAATTTTATCTCCAATTCCATCCACCTTTTTCAAGTCATCCACACGGGCAGTGATAACTCCTTCCACACTATCGAACATTTCCAAAAGTTTCCTGGCAGTCACTGGTCCCACACTGGGCAGTGATTCCACAATAAAAAGCTGCTGTTCCTGAAGGGTTAATGGTTTTCTTTCAGTACGCATTTGAACATCCTTCGAACCCTTGTCCAGTTCTCTTACTGCGAGTCTGTAGATCATAGCTGCAGTATCTTCTGGGTTACGGGTGGGAATGATGGGTATGTTAAAGTCAACTGCCAGACTGGCCAGTGCTCCTCTGATGGCATTGGGATGCAGCGAACTGCTGTATAAATCCTGCCCTTCCAGTATGATCAATGGCTTCTGGAAGTTTTCCACCAGTTCCTCGGCCTGCTTATACAACCTTTTATCCATCAATGAGCTCACAAAGTCATGTGTGCTTTTTCTTTCCACAGCTACCTGGGGACTTATCTGATAATCAGCAACAGGGAGGCTGGTGGGTTCCACCTTAACTTCTAAGTTACTCAATTCCCTGGTAACTCCAGACTTAGACTCACGGTGGTCTACATACACAACAACCCTTTTATCAGAGGATAAATTATCTTTATTTTCCCTGTCCAAAACCTTAACATCCTCATCATTAGCAATAAGCGGTCTTTCGGGTTGATTGTATCCATTGGCCAGCTGTTTTTTCATTCTCCTTTCCCGGTGCATGCTTGAATAATAGAATGACTCATCACGAGTGTTTTTTGTTATTAGAACGATCATACGGCCACTTGTGGTCCTACCGGTTCGACCACGCCTCTGAATCATTCTTATTTCCGATGGAACTGGTTCATAGAGTACCACCAGATCTACACTGGGAATGTCAATACCTTCCTCAGCCACACTGGTGGAAATCAGAACCTGATAAGTTTTCATCTTAAAGGCCTTTATAATATTCTTCTGTTCTTTCTGAGTTAGACCTTTTTCCTTTTCCCGGTTGGCCTGCCCAAAGAATTTAACGGCGTTTATACCTTCTTTTTGGCACTTATTATAGATTTGATTTATAGTGTCCCTGTACTGACTGAAAACAATAACTTGTTGTTTGTCTTCTGCTGCACTTTTAAGTATTTCCATGAGTTTTCCCAGTTTAGGGTGTTCCACTCCATTATTGTAGGCCTGTCTGGTTAAGTTCACCGCAGTTTTAAAGTTTTCATCCTTAAATAATCCCTTGGCAGCTTTGGTTTTTTTCTTCCTCATCCGTTCAAAGTAAGAGTGCAGGTTACTCACACCCTGTGTTTCTAAAAGTTCCAGGGAATGCATGACGCTGAAAACAGCGGTTAACATGGATATTGCCAGCAAGCAATCTCTTGGTGGGCTGGCACTTTGAGATATTCGGTTTTGGACTTTTCCCCTGGCTCTTAAAATGTCTTTTTTACTGACCTGCTGGATTGAATTGAGAACTCCCAGTTTTTTCAAACCATTAAGACGATTTTTAAGGGCCACATCCAGATGGGTTTTAATATCCAGTTGTTCCTTTTTCAACTCAACTTTCACCCATTCCACGTCAATGGGGTTGAAATATGGTTTGACATCAGGATCATCCTCATTTTTAACCATCACCTCATTTATAAAGAGATTCTGGCAAACCTGGTTTATCCTCTCTTCATCACCACCTGGTGATGCAGTTAAACCCAGTATCAGTGGGTTTTTGGCCTGTTTATTGTATCGCTTGGCCAGGAATACGTAGGAATAGGATCCAGTTCCCCGGTGACATTCATCAAAAATCAGTAAGGAAACATCCTCCAATGAATATCTTTCCGCTATGATATCTGATTCTATTGTCTGAGGGGTTGCACAGATGATCTGGGAATCATTCCATCTTTTAATCCGTTCTTCCAGTTTAACTGCACCAGTCAGACTGCTGGTGCTTGCTTTCAAAAATTCAATGAAACTTTCCTCGTGCTGGACTACCAGTGGTTTGGTGGGAGCTAAAAGCAAAATTTTACTGTCCGGATATTTTTCAAGCCTATCTGCAGCAACCAGGGCAGCGACCACAGTTTTACCCAGTGCTGTTGGGGCTACTATCATAGTATTCCCTTTTTTTATAACGTTAGCCGCGAGCAATTGCTGATAAAGACGTGCTTCAATTTTCCCGGCTTCGATTAGAGGGTGTTGTATCCACCTTACAGATTTTCTTGAAGAGTGGGCCTCATTTTGATGTTTATTTTCAACCATTTTTAATATCCTGAATTTGGTTTGTTAGAGTGACATATCTTGAACTAATACTATGTTTACAATCTATAAAACTATTACAAAAAAAATCAAATGCAGAATATAAAAATTCAAAATCTATTCTAAATTAGGGGAATTACATTGAAAAAGATAATTTGGGAGTTTGTGGAGTTACAACTTTTTTGGACCTATTTTTGACATATTTACTCATATATAGTATTAATCCCATTAATCTTAGAATGTGTTATTCAGTCTTTGAGGTTTCCGCATTAAAGCACCGAAGCTAAGAACTATTAACCTTATTTATACTGATGATGTATGGCTTGATTCTGTTTAATTATCTGTTAAATCTGTTTTTAAGGAAAATTCCTAATACTCCACTAATAATACCTAAAACTCCAGTGAAAACGGGAATAAATAAATACAAACCAAAATCCATGCCTATATTCAAGTAAAAATACATTAACAAGAATATCACGATATTATATACAAAAATTGCCATTATTGAATTCATGACACCGTATTTGTATCCACATCCTCTACATGTATACGATGCTAAAAATCCGCCGATTAATGGTGCTAAAAATGCCAGGGACCAAGTTATAATTATTCCTTCCCCAAAATAAGTGTAATTTAACAACATTAGTAGTAATGGTATTAAATAAATCATAATGGAAGATATTGCACCGATACCTACTAATCTCCATTTTATTTTATCAGGATTCTCATTATCGTTTGCTTCATTTTCAATTATATCATAATTTTTTGATTCTTCAATTTCAATGTATTTAAGTTTCCCACCGCATTCACATTCTTCAAAATCTTCTGGAGATTCTCCCGGCTGGAGTTCATAGTATCCTCCACATTTTTCACATTTTAAATACCACTTATCTCCAGACATATAAATTAAAGCCACTGCTCGGGCAAAATACATAAAAACAAATGGAACTACAATCATTATACATAAAAACTTTAAAATTGCTATTCCAAGCGGATAAATACTCATGATAAAGTTTAAAAATGTTAAGATTAATGTGGTGGTGCCATATATCACTAAAAAGAGGAATTCAATCACAATATACCATAAAATGAAATTTTTCCAACCAATATTAGAAATTTTATTTAATATTTCACGGAATTTGAAAGCTGCCCCGATTTTACTATCATTATATGCCATATGAGATATTGCAATATTTATAAATGGAATAGCTAAGATTACGTAAAAAATTGTAATAAGTCTCCAAAGTCCGACCTGAACATGAATTGCCATGTCGTAAAGCATCTGGAAAAAATTTAACGCATTATATGCAATAATTATAAGGGGGTTTACTCCAACATTTGATGGATACAATGTAACAAAAATTATTATGAGCAGGATAACTGGAATCAAATACACAATAGTTACTATTGACACTTTAATTCCTTTTATGAACAGATTAAACCAAGGGGCAAATTTTGGGAGTTTCACTCCATAATCCAAGGATGATTTTACGATTTTAAACGTGTACCCTCTAACTAAGATTCCAACAATGAATTCGATGACTAAAAGACAAATTACAATGTTAAATTTACTAAACGGATTACCTATTAAAAAAAATGTTTCTATATCTGTTATCAATACCAGAATCCCTAATATCAAAAATCTCTTCCAATCTGAAAAAGGATATCTTATAGAATCACTTACAATCTCCTTAATATTCATTCAATGAACTCCATATTGGTATAATCATCCTTTAATCTAACCCACAACATCAATTCATATTATCTTATATTCTTATTAATACTCACTGTACATAAATGTCGTACTAAAGAAAGTCATGATTACATTATTTTATGCAGCATCGATTTTTAACCGATACATCCATTCTTTTCAATCTCTTACGGTATTTCTGGCAAAATTAAAAAATTTACAACTAAGTAGTTCAAATTATCTTATGTGGGGGAATTATTGGCGAAAAACGCAATTTTGGGAGTATTTGGAGTTATAACTCTTATTAGACCTATTTTCAGCATAGGTTTTTGATACTAAAGTATTGGGATATAAAAAATACTTATTTTTCAGGTTTACCTAAGGCCAAACATTAAGAACTACAAAAAAGAGAAAATTCAGGATAATTTAGGAAATAACACATGTTAAATGTTTGATTAAAGGGGATTGTATCCACCTGACCATGGTATTAGTATATAAAAAGATAGTATAAAAATAGTGGCATGGGGATAGATACATCTTAAAACAACGATAAAACATGATTTTTGGGATATTTAATCTTTATTTTTAAAATTAAAAATAATTGTTTATAAAACTCATTTTTAAATCAGGAATACCCAGTGACTATCACATCCTTTTTTTGGATCTGTAATATGTCCTCGTGATTGGTGTTGTATAATGGGTCTCCGCACCCAACATTTATTATTAATAAATTATTAATAAATAATACTTACTACTTTGATGGTAATTGCTATGGTGATTTCAATGGATGGTGAGAATAATAATTATCATAATCTGGAATTAGAAACCATCTACAAAAACTTTATACACGAATTTGCCCATATTAATGGTGTTTTCCCAGTTTTAAAGTATTTCATGCATTTATGGGATGAACATGTTTGGGAATCCTTATTCAAAGTACATCGAAACTGGAAAAATCCTCTAAGCATCATGGATCATTCCAGTAAATCAGTTCCAGAGAGTTTAGTTTTGATGCAGGTTATTAAGAACGGGATGCAGCCGGGTAAGTCTGTTAATGGTTATTCAGTTAGTTATGATACATTTCGTAAGTTGCATATTTTCCTGGAAAAACTGTATGCACTCCATCTGGGCCGGGACTTGGTGATGGATGATTTATGGGCCTTGCATAAAAGTGATCTCCTGGAACGGCTACTAGGGGGATTGGATATATTCAATGTTTTTAAGGGTAGCTTGTTTTTGGGGGATGACTTTTTTCAGTGTATTAAAGGGGTTTATTGGGATGAAGATGCCTTAATTTTCTTTAAAAATCTTCATAATCTGTTCATTTCATTTTTATTTGAAGATCATGGTGAAAAGGAGACTAGCTTTAACCTGGAGCTTGAAAAGGTGCTGGTGCTTATGGCACACTGTAGTGCAGTATTATCTGACAGCAAATATATTGGTGCTGAAGATGTTTTAAGAGCTTATAATACATTATTTAAAATCCTAAACACCGATATCACAGCCTTAGTGAATAAAAAGTATTATGCTGGTCTTTTGCTATGTGAGGCTTGTAATGAATTATATCCTCTTCTTGAAGATGAAGCGCCATATGATTTCTCCAGTTGCAGTTGTGGGGGTGAATTGAAATATGTGAGTTCAGAATGAGTCAGTCCGATAAAATAGGATATAATAGAATTAATGGAGTTTATTCAAATAAAAAACCTTAAAACTCAATGAATTGCCACAGGGATTTCAATATGGATAGATTCTAATGGATCCTTTGGTAAATTGTAATCAGATCAGTTTTATTTATCACACGATAACCCTGGAGTGAGGGTTTAGTTTCACTTAAAACATCTATGTAATATTCTGCATCTGAATCAATTAACATGGAAGAAAACTCATCAACATTGTTATAGTCTCTTAAAACCCCGGTAATCACCATTTTTCTCATACTCCATGACACTGCTGGGCTGTAATCTGAAAAAATGATTTTATCCTGGTATTGTGGATCATAGTCATCCAGCCATTGAGCAGTGGGTTCAACGTACTTAATTAAACAGGTGTTGGGGGTATGACCTGCGAAGGTAACTGCAGTTGAAGATAAAAATACCAGGCCCACAATTAAATACAATCCCCATGACTTTAAAGAGTCCCTTTTAATTCTGGATTTATACCTTTCGATGAGGATGCTTAAACCCAGGAAAATAAAGTAGGTAAGGGCGGGAGCCACGGTAATGAGATATCTGTCCACCTTTACCGGTGTTACACTGTGCATTATGAAGAAGGTGAAAAACCACAAGAGGAAGAGTAAATCCATCTTCAAATTCTCTCCTTCCACATCATGCAATAATTTGTAGATCAAAAGACAGATAGAAAGGACCATAATATCAGTCACCAGATAAGGTGCTCCAGAAAAGCTTAAAAACCCAGCAAACACTAAAATTCCCAGTAATATTACCTGGACAATGGACCATTTAGACACACCATCCATTGCTTTTAGCTTCTTTTTTAAAATGGTGTAAATATATATTCCAAGACCACACAAAACGAATATGGCAATTATGTAGGCTAAAATCGATGTAGATCCTTGGCTAGGGCTTAATATTTGATAGTAACTTCCTTTAACCGGTCCAACAGCAATGTAGTTCAGTAGATTATGTAGGTAGTACAGGTTATCCGGGTTGTAGGCTGCATCTCCCACACCGAAGGATTTCCCAAATAATAACGGATTGATGATTAGGAAAACCAAACAGCTAAAATAACTAATTTTAAGGTAAGCATAGATTAAAACGGGTGTTAAAATTCCTAAAGGAATAATAATCTGTTTTAAATGTTTTTTGACGTTCTGGAGGAAATGGGTACCTACAATGAAATAAAAGAAAAGTGGGATTATTAAAAGGGCAGTGGTGTATCTGGTGAGAATGGCCACTGCCAGCATGGGGATAACCAGGTATAAGTATTTTGAATCCTTTTCTACCCCTCTGACCATGAAATATATGGTCCAGATCGAGAATGAAATTGCAGGCACATCAATGGAGCCACTGGCTGCCCACGAAAATACCAGGGGGAGTGAAATGTAGATTAAACATGCAGTGAAGCTTTGTATTTTATTAAAACGCTCATTTAATAGCAAATATAATCCCATAACTCCGAAAATGAATATAATGGCGTTTAATATGATTATAACACTACTGGATACGAATCCTGCCCGGAAAATCAGAGATGTTAAAAAGGGCATGAGTGGTGGCACTGCGGTCATATTGGTGCTTCCAGCTACCACGCCGGAGTAGTGCAGGGCTACATTCAGGTAGGTGAAAACATCGAAGTAATTCACCCCGATCATAATCTGCACTGCAGATAGAAAAATAGCAACAATGGTGGTGATTATGATTAGAATACACAGGGGATCTTTTACTTTTTCCGGCAGTCTAATTGAACCCTGATTTGAATCTGTAATAACCATCACCTGAATTAAAAATAGAAATTTCTTGTGTCATTGGATTATAAGATAATATGAATATTGGAAGAAACATTACACTGATTTTTTTGTATCATTTTGAGCTTATAATCCCTTCTTTCGAATCCGGTCAAGGGATATCTGATTAATATGTTCAATTTATTTTTTCAGGGCTATAAGATTCTCCCAGTCATCAAAAACCACGTCCAATCCACACATACTGGGAACATAATTCGCTGCCTTGGCAGAATTAACACCTATAACTTTAAAACCCATATCTTCTATAGGTGCCACCACCATGCAAGTGTCACAGACCACCCGCCCACCAGCTTTCTCTATGATTTTGGTGTAACCCATTCTATCTGAGGCAGCTTTAACTGAGATGGATGTGCACACCCATAACTGGTTGGCCAGTTTTTTCCCATCTAATTTAAGAGCAACTTCTTTTATCTCCTCTAATGATGCATGAGGACATCCTAAACATACCAGGTCTGGATTTTGGGCGGTAGAGAGTTTTTCCCTGGTGTTATCCAGATCCTCCCGGGTTACAGATAGTTTCTCCAGATTCTCAGTATGTTCTAAAGCACTCTGGTATTCGGGGGTGGTGTTCTCCATATGGTAAAGGGCCACAGCTCCTGAAGATGCCAATGCCGCACCCAGTGCTTTCAACTGATTAACTTGTGGCTTTATTTGTGGTTTATCCAAAAGTTTAAAGTAGGGTACACCGTTTCCTACAGCTTTCCCCACCAGATATCCCAGTGCACCGTAATCAGATCCTGTAAGTGGAGCTTCAACTTCAACCAGTAAATTAGGGACTCTACCCTGATCCAAGTGATAGCCGTAGTTGGGCGTTCTTCCACATATTGCAGCGGATAAAGCCCCAGGACCGCCTTCCCTATTTGTACGGGCTCCTAGAACTGAATTAGCGTAGCAAACTGCTGATGACTCTGACCAGGCAATATGACTACCCAGAGGGGGTACATTACCAACCAGGTAAGGGGTACAGGTGCAGGTGGTGCTGATTCCCATCTTACGGTAGGCTTCCACAATGAGCAACTGTTTTTTGGTGAATTCAGGAGGAAAACCAAGGTCTTTCCAATGGTCCAGATCCACCCCTGCAGGGTTGAGGGTGCTGGGTACTTTTACCTGGGCTCCTTCACTGGCCAGTTCTTCCAGATATTCCAAACCAGCATCGCCAATGGTTTTATAGGAAACTCCAGATATCTGGGCGGAGACTATCTCCACCATACCATCTGCTCCGTAGATATCTCCCAGAGCAACCAGGATTTC
Organism: Methanobacterium sp.; assembly: GCF_016217785.1. NCBI lineage: Archaea > Methanobacteriati > Methanobacteriota > Methanobacteria > Methanobacteriales > Methanobacteriaceae > Methanobacterium > Methanobacterium sp. Next base: position 194,853 of record NZ_JACRGA010000025.1, on the reverse strand, counting down.
CATGGATTTCTCCACAGCAGGTCCGTGTTCGCCTGCGTACATTTTTTCCTCTTCTCGGGTAAGATACATAGAAAATGCCTCAGTTTAACTATTCTTAATTGGAGAGAATGTTCCCCTGAACATCTCAATCCCAGGGAAATATCTCAATTTAATTTAATCCTAATTCATCCTGATTATATCTTTTCGTTGGTTTTCCAGGTAAATCTGATATCCCGGTTTTAACTAACTTGTGTACTTACAATATCATTTACCAAGTTTTTGAAGTTTTCCAGTTCCTTGTAGGGTACCACTGCGCCTGCAGCAATATTATGCCCACCACCAGCACCGTTAAAGCTTTTAGCTGCCTGTTCAAGTGCAAAACCCAGGTTAACTCCTCGTTGTGTCATTTCAAGGGTTGTACGACCAGAAATTTTAACCTGATTGTGCATGCGGGAAAGGGTTATAACCGGTTTCTGAGAGTTTAAAATCTCAAGATCAATACCTAAAGATGCTAAAGTCCCCATGATCTTTTTATTTTCCTTATCTTCCGTGTAAAGATATTGCACATACTCCATTTCCTGGGAACCCTCTCTTCGGATCCAGCTTACACCTCTAATCAGAGATTCACGGTATTTACTTAAAAATTCCACACCTTCGGTTATAGCAGATTCCCTTTCACCCAGGCAGATACTTAATCCAACAGCGTAGTTTTTATTCTTACCACATGCATCCAGAATCAGAGCGTAATCCTCTAAATTTCGCAGTGCTGGATCTTCTTGAGGCATACTGTACACTGCGCCGAATATTTTTGGATTCAGTTTTATCAAGTGTTCGGTGAGAAAGTCTTTCTCCTCATTAGCCAGGTCTGTGAATTTAATACCGTATGATATACCAATCTTTTCCAGGAAAGCCTGACTTCCCTCGGGATTCCCGGAGATTCCAGGGATTCCTGGCTGGAATGTGTGGGCTAGAGCTTTATTCAGGGGGTCATCTTTGGAGGATATTTTCAGATCTTCGTGTTCTTCAACCACACCGGCGTCAGTGGCCTCGGAAAGTATGGTCTTATTCACACCAGTAAAACCATCAGCGTACTGCATATCTCCAAATGCACCAACCAGAGCCATTCCGGATAGTTCAACCTTTTCAAGGGGTTTTACAGTAAGATAAGTTACTCCAGATGCACTAACATCCCGGGTTCCGTCCAGTCCGAATAAATGGGGATTCACGTGCACCAGGGTTTCCTCATCATCTCCAGTGCTGTCCATGGTCTGGTGGTGGTCGGCGATTACAGCCTGGCCATTAAGCCGGCCAATCCGATTTACGTAACCACTTCCCATGTCACAGAAAAAGAAAAGTTTGTATTTCTCCCTGGAAAGCCGATCCAGGGTTTCCTCATTAAGGCGGGGAACCATGGTAACATGGAACTTCCCACCTTCCTGGGAGATGGCATTGCAGATAACACCTGCAGCGGATATGCCATCAGCATCATTGTGGGAGATAACTCTCACCACATGATCCTTATCTAAATGCTCCTTCAGGAGTTTAGAAGCTTCTTCAGCCCTATTTAACAAGTAGTGCTGCTTTTTTGGGGTCATATCTCCATCCTTCAGGGAGCACTCCTTCCTTGGTATAGTACTTCACCAGTCTCCTGATCCTAGATTCCACCAGTTGCAGACCTCTTTTGGTGTGCAAGTCCTTTGGATTTTCCTGGAGATGGTCCCGGATGTTCACTGCCTTACGGATGAGGTTCATTAGGTCCTCAGGGTATTCTTCTCCCTGGCCGTGGTTTTCCAGGATCTTGGTTATCTTCATATCAGTTACGCTTTTAACATCTGGAATTCCGTACTGATCTCGTAGTATAACTCCAATAACACTGGTTGATTTTCCTTCTTTTCTAAGTTTCAGTATGATCTCTTCAATTTCTTCGGTTGAATATTCAACCCAATCAGGCTTTGCTGCCATCAAATCACCTCTTAATTCTGTTAAATCTAAACTAGCAATTTAAATATATTTTAAATATATTTTTCAGATTTATGGCTTCATTTAGATATAATTTTAATTCAAGTTCATTAATTACTTAAATTCAATTTTAATAAGCTCCCATCTTTAATTTGGGACATTATTAATATAATCCAAGCTCTCAGTCTGGTTATTCGCTGTTTAACTGATCATTATACCAATGGGCAAAACTTTCCAGTGACCGGCGGCGATGGGAGAATTCATTCTTCTCATCCCGTGTAAGTTCACCAAAGGTCAGAGGGTATCCTTCTGGTATGAAAATTGGATCGTAGGCGAAACCATACTTTCCTTTTTCCTGATGTGCTATTTGTCCCCCGACTACACCTAAAAAAGTCTCGGGCTCGGTTTTGGGTGTTGCAAACCCAATTACCGACCTGAACTCGGCGTAACGGTCCTTGACATTATTCATCAGTTTTAAAATGCCTTGATTGCCCAGGGTGTCCTGTACATATGACGAATAAGTACCTGGAAACCATTTAAGAGCCTTTATAAACAGCCCTGCGTCTTCAACGATAACTGGTCTTCCAAGTCGCCTGGCAGCATCTTTGGCGCCAAAGCAAGCCACATCGGCCAGCTCTCCCTGAATTTCAGGGTATCCCAGGTCTATGTGTTCCACCTGGATATTGAACTGGTGGAAGATTCCTTGAGCTTCTTTTACTTTGTGTTGGTTACCGGTTATAAATGTTATGTATAAAGGATCTTCATTCTTGCTCATATGATCCACCAGAATAATTGCAATACAATTGTTTATTAACACATCTATGGTTGTTATGAGTGTATAAAACTTACCATAACTAGGTACTATTGATAATACATATGTATTTATATACTTCTTAATTCCTCTAAAAGATTGTCAGAATGATATTTTGACTTAAGAACCGATCTAAGACTTGTATAAGTTGGGGATAAATATATAAACAGGCATTGCAATTTTTAATTTTTAATTAATATGGCACTAAATTCCGGTAAAACAATTTCTAAATAGTTTTAAGTTCTAAAATTAAACCAAGGAATCATTTCATCATAGTCAATAAAAAGTTTGCCCATTAGTAATAAAATTAAAGGAATGAATATTATACAGCCCATCAAGAATTCTGATGAGATAGTTTAATGATTGAGCTGATATATCAAGTTATTTCATGCAAATAAAGAATTATAAAAATCTAGAGGTGAAGAAAACATGGTAAACACCGTTAATAATTCGAGTAATGAGAAAAAAATTTTTAAACCTAATTACATGCTGGTGGAAGAGGCCCATGTGAAGAACTGGGAGGCAGAAATAGAGAAGGGGAAAGATCTGGAGAAATACTGGGGGGAAAAGGCAGAACAATTTGAATGGTTCCAGAAATGGGATAAAGTCCTGGATGAAAGTCAGAAACCCTTCTACAAATGGTTTACCAATGGAAAAATAAATCTGGCCTACAATGCAGTTGACCGGTGGATACACACTGATAAAAGGAACCAGGTGGCTATTTTATATGCCAATGAGAGGGGTGATGAGAGAAAACTCACCTACTACGAGCTTTACCGTGAAGTGAATAAAATGGCCAACGCCCTTAAGAATTTAGGCATACATAAGGGTGACACAGTTTCCATGTATCTGCCTATGTGTCCTGAATTACTGGTCTCCATACTGGCCTGTAACAAAATAGGGGCGATTCACAGTGTGGTGTACTCGGGATTGAGTGTAGGTGCATTTGTGGAGCGTATGAACGATGCAGAGGCTAAAGTTCTCATTACTGCCGATGGTACCTATCGTAGAGGGAAAATAATAGACCTTAAAAAAATCGTTGACGAAGCCATGCTTAAATGCCACACCATTGAAACCACAGTAGTGGTGAAACACACTGGAAACCCCATACACATGTCTGAATTAAGTGGTAAGGAAATATTCTACGAAACACTCCTTGAAGGTGAGCCTGATGAATGTCCAGTTGAAGAGATGGACTCTGAAGATCCTCTGTTCATACTTTATACCTCAGGAAGTACAGGGAAGCCCAAAGCAGTTCTCCACACCACTGCTGGCTACATGGTGGGAGTGGCCACCACTTTAAAAACAGTGTTTGACATTCACCACGGTGACTTGTGGTGGTGTACCGGGGACATAGGCTGGATCACCGGCCACAGCTACCTCCTCTACGGACCCTTGCTTCTGGGTACAACCACTCTGGTATATGAAGGAGCACCAGACTATCCTGACCCAGGGATATGGTGGAAAATTGTGGAAAAATATGGGGTAACCAAGCTATACACATCACCCACCGCGGTAAGACACCTCATGCGGTACGGTAGTAAATATCCAACCTTATATAATCTTTCTTCTTTGAAGATACTGGGTAGTGTGGGTGAGCCAATGAATCCTGCGGCCTGGATGTGGCTCTATAAAAATATTGGGAATGAGAAAACACCTATAATGGATACCTGGTGGCAGACTGAGACTGGAATGCACATGATTGCACCTTTACCTATTTCTCCGTTAAAACCAGGGACACCTACCCTCCCCTTGCCTGGGGTGGATATTGATGTGGTTGATGAAAATGGTAACCCGGTTCCAGTGGGTGAAGATGGATACCTGGTGATCAATAAACCATGGCCAGCCATGTTCAGAACTCTGTACCAGGATGAAGAACGATATATCAATGTTTACTGGAAAGACTTACCCGGTGGGGTTTACCGGGCTGGAGACATGGCTCGGAAGGATGAAGATGGATATATCTGGATACAGGGCCGTTCTGATGATGTACTGAAGATCGCCGGTCACCGGGTGGGAACCTCTGAGGTGGAAGCAGCATTCTCTTCACATCCTGCAGTAGCTGAAGCAGCAGTCATTGGGAAATCAGATCCAGTTAAAGGACAGGTTATAAAAGCCTTTGTAATACTGAAAGAGGGCTATCAGTTAACCACAAATCTTATTGGGGAACTGCAGAAACACGTGCGTTATGAACTGGGACCCGTGGCTGTACTGGGTGACATAAAACAAGTTGAAAAGTTACCCAAAACCAGGAGTGGTAAGATCATGCGCAGGGTGCTCCGTGCCCAGGAAGAGGGGAAAGACTTGGGAGACCTGTCCACCCTTGAAGAATAGATTTTTGGATTAAATATCCTCAAATCATTCCTTTTTTATTTTAATTTCTCTTTTTGTATCTTTAATTTTATTTATTATTATTATTTTAAATTCCAATTTTTTCATATTCAATTTAAATTATATTCAAAACAAGTTTTTGATAGTTGAAAATTATAACTTATAACTTATTAGATATAACTTATAACTTATCACAATATATTCAGGAGTCTAGGTATAACGACCTCTTCCTTCTATTTCCTCAATTTTGGCCACTATCTGCTTGTAATCCCTGGCACCTTCATATCCTTTTATTATGGAATCAAAACACTCCTGGCTGATGTTATGATGAATACCGTTAATGGCCTTTTTAAATACCAGAAGATCCACTCCTTTATCTTCAACCAGATGGGATATTTTACCCAGACCAAAATCAATGAACACCACAGATTCTTTATTTTCACTAAGCATTAGGTTACTGGTGGTGAGATCGCCATGTATTATGCCACAGTCATGGAGCCTGGCCACACCTTCACCAATACTCCTGGATATGGAAATAATTTCGGATAATTCGATATTTTCACCACTGAAAATTTCTTTAACTTCCTTTCCATTGATATTCTCCATGGTAAGGGTGCTCTCCTTTAGATCCACATCAAAAATTAGGGGGGTAACCACTCCGCAGCGTTTAGCCTCTCCCATGAGTTTAGCCTCATTTTTGGTTCTTTTCTTCCGAAGGTACTCATCAATCTCCCTGATTCTGTACCCCTTAACCAACCTCTTTTTTACCAGCACTTCTTCATCCAGGTACTGATCCTGGTAGATATTGGCCTCAGCACCCTTGGCCATCAGGTCTCCAGGGAGTTCCAGTTTAAGGGCTGATTTTTCCATCCAGGGAATATCTACCTGGTCTGTGCGGTAGCGCTGCATTACACGGGTGTCGGCAATGTCCTGTTTCATGCCATGCTGGCGCATTAACAACCCCAGCCAGGCGTTCATGGCGCCATTATCTCCACAGTACTTCATTTCAGGCATGAAAAAATCAGCGTAGTGTTCACGGGTCATGACTTCCAGCATCTCCCTCAGACGCTGGTTGGCTGCCACACCCCCCACCAGTAGAACTTCGGATTTTTCAGAATGCGCCAGTGCCCGTTCAGTCACTTCCACCAGCATGGCAAATGCGGTTTCCTGCAAACTGTAGCATACATCTTCCAGGGCAGCACCAGATTCGTATTTTCGAATGGCAGCAGTGAGTAATCCCGAGAAGGATAGATCCATCCCTTTCACAGTGTAAGGTAATTTCAGATAATTATCTGATGCAAGAGCCAGCTCCTCTACACGGGGGCCCCCGGGATGTCCCAGGCCAACTGTACGGGCGAACTGATCCAGGCAGTTTCCTATGGCTATGTCCAGTGTTTCCCCGAATATCTGGTAACGTCCAGAATCAAAAGCAGTTACCTGGGTGTTTCCCCCACTCACGTATAATGTCAGAGGGTCCTTACATCCAGTAGTCAGTCTCCCGATCTCTATATGCCCTATACAGTGGTTCACACCCACAATTGGCACGTTCAGGGACAAAGCCAGGCTACGGGCTGCAGTGGCCACAGTACGCAGGGCGGGACCCAGACCAGGGCCACGTGCAAAGGCCACCATATCCAAATCCTCCACACCCAGATGAGCTTCTTCCAGGGATTTTTTTATAAGGGGAACCAGATTTTCAGCATGGTGTTCGGCTGCCTCACGGGGATGGATTCCACCTTTTTCAGGGAGAAGGGCACGGCCCTGCAGGGCCAGTATGTTCCCTTCTGAATCCACAATTCCCACACCAGTTTTTTCCGCTGTTCCCTCTAAACCTATACATATCAAGTGTATCACACTCTAAATAGCATAAAATGATTTTAATTTATGTAAATGACTTATTTTTTAGATTTATAATTAATTGAGTATAATCCGATTGATTTATCATAAAGATTCTCTGTAATATTCCAGATTTTTTTTACAAGTGATTTTACACCCATTTCATTATTTCTTTCCCATTATCTCTTTTTCATCCTTATTCTATTTTCACCGAGATAGTGACTGATAATCCCAATTTATTTCTCAAATGAAATTTATTTTTATATAGAACCTTACCCTATTTTATAGTCAGACAAATTTTAGTTGGAATTTTTCAAATTATTTTTAAAAAGAGGAATTGGTATGGATAAATCTATTAAGAGTTTCGGATCACGAGATACACTTCATAAATTACAGAATAAAGAATCATTATTTTTATGCGTTATTGCCACCACTTTAACTTCACGAATACCTGGAATCACCGGGGCAGGGGCATCACCTGAATTAACTGATTACACTCCTGCAGCTGATGTGGAATTAATAATCCATGGCGCACCACAATGCCTTCCAGAAATCCCGCAAACCGTGGTTGGTGGTGAAGCAGCCCCCACTCCTGCAGTAATAACCAAAGCCTCACTTGAAATGGCAAATATCCCATTTTTAGTTGCTGATGCGGGTGCAGCTGTTAAACCCTCAATTCCTTATGTGAATATCAATGATAAGCAGGGTAGGAATATTATAACCGGTGATGCGGTCAGTAATCCTGTGGAAATATTTAATAAGGGAAAAATACTGGGAAAGACTCTTTCCAAACTCACCGATCACCTGATAATTGGTGAAAGCACCCCTGCAGGAACCACCACTGCCCTGGGTGTTCTGGAAGCCATGGGATATGAAGCATGGGGTAAGGTCAGTGGAAGCACACCAGAAAACCCCCACACTCTTAAGCGCCAGACAGTTGAAAACGGCCTGGAAGCTGCTGGTTTGATGGATGACCTCCCCCTGGATCCATTCCAGGCAGTGGGGGCAGTGGGAGACCCGATGATCCCTGCAGTGGCTGGAATCACAGCAGGCAGCACAGTACCAGTAACCCTGGCTGGCGGGACCCAGATGACCGCAGTATGCGCATTCTTAAAAGAAGCAACAAAAGATTTTAATTTTGATGATGTTTCCATAGCCACCACCATTTTCGTGGCCACTGATGAAACTGCTGATATAAACTACATTGCCAGGCAAATCGCCCCTATAAACATCTTCGCAGTTGATCCTGGATTTGAAAAATCTGAAAACCAGGGACTTAAAAAATACACCCAGGGGGTAGTGAAAGAAGGTGTGGGTGCGGGAGGGGCAATGCTAGCTGCCCAGCTTAAGGGAGTTCATATTGATGATATAAGGACTAAAACTGAGGAGTTGTGCCGGGAAATTTTTTAAAAAATCTTGTTTGAAAAGAGAGTCGTTGAAACTTTACCCTTAATAATAGTTCATTGAAACGTTACCCTGAAAATTGATCCTTTGAAATTCATACACTTTAAAACAAAAATAGGGAACTAAAATGGAAAATAAAAAGAATGATTCTGGGAATGATTATAAGTACATAAGAATCTCCTACAACCTCACTGAAGACACACCAGTCCACCCGGACCTGGCCAAAATAACCATAACTCCTAAAAATCAGATTAAAGTGGGAGACAGTTACAATACTTCCGTTATAACTGCTGAAAATCATTCTGGAACACATGTAGATGCACCAGCTCATTTCCTAAAGGACGGACGTTCTATTTTCACCTACGATCCTACTGAATTGACCTTTAAAAAACCCCTTATTGTGGATTGCCCAAAAAAACCGGATGAACTCATCCATGAAGAAGATCTTTCCCCCACACTTAAACACTACAATGTGGATAATCTGGATTTTGACTGCATCCTGATACGCACTGGATTTGGAAAGTATCATGATACTGATACTCTAAAATATTTAACCAAAAATCCGGGTATTTCACCGGAAGCGGTTTTTTATCTGCGCAGTAACCTCCCTAAACTAGCCTGTCTGGCTATAGACACGGTGTCCATGTCCCGTTACGGTAGGATGGAGGAGATGATTCGCGTTCACCAAACTGCTTTCAGTGCTAACGATGGTTTAGGTAAACCCCTTCTTTTTGTGGAGGATCTGGATATTGAATCCATTCCAACAGCAGGGAGTCTGGAAGAGGTCATGGTCATCCCCTGGCAGGTTGGTGGAATTGACAGTGCTCCCTGTACTGTACTGGTGAAGATCAAATCAGAATAGATATATTTTGTGCCAGTAGGTTGAGTAAGATAGGATGGGTGTCCTTATCTGGAATGAGTATCAGAAATAAGGTTAAAAAGAAATAAAAGCAAAAAAATCCTATTTTTTTTAAATTATTCAGGTTTCCTATTTTCCCGACTGGTCGATATAAATGTCCTCGATATCTCTCCTCAAATAAAGATTATATATTTTCCCTGTAACATCCGATATATACTTTAAATCACCGTTTCCAGTATTTAATTACTTTATTTCCATGGTGTATTTCCAGATTTCCTGAATAAGGCAGTTATTTCCCTTCATGACTTTTTTATAAAATAGTTAATAATGTTATCCATTAATGTATTATATTCAAATTTCTGATTCCGTGAGAGAAATCTTTAAATATAATGAAATAATTAGTATGTAACAATGTTTTGTTACACTAATCACGGGAGTATAAAGTTATGGTAGAAGACCTAATTTCGAAAAAAGAATTATTAAAAGTAACTGGAATATCTTATGGCCAGTTATATCGCTGGAAAAGAAAAAATCTCATACCTGAAGAGTGGTTCATTAAAAAGTCTACATTTACAGGTCAGGAAACCTTCTTTCCAAAAGCTAGAATAATGGATAGAATTAAAAAGATAAAAAGCATGAAAGGAGATGTATCTCTGGATGATCTGGCAGATATGTTTTCTCCAAACTTAATGGAAAGAGTGCTTGAAAGCGGAAAATTAGTGGAACAGAACATTGTTTCGAAAACAACCATGGACTTTTATACCCAGAAGCGAGGCGAGGTAGAAAAATTTGCCTTTGAGAAAATGCTTTATTTATATATTTTAGATAAAATGTTTGAATCTGGAAAAATCAATATTGAAGAGGGTGAAATGATATTAAAGCTTTTAGAGGGGGAATATACTAAATTTAAGGGAAATGGTGGAGAACTACTTTTCTTACGTAAGCTTGGAATTTCAAGCTGCTGTTTAGTTTCAAGTGTTTGTGATATTTACTTTGAAAACAGCATGAAAATCATTGAAAAAGTAAATCTTTCGGATTTAATCGAGGAATTAAAAATTAAAATAGATTAATGGGGTGATATTTATGAAAGAAAGGATAGGAGACTTAAAAATCAATGGTCAGTCAAGTTCTGCTGGAGGAAATTACAACGATGTAATTGTAAATGGAGAAGGGAGAATAGCTGGTGATTTGGACTGTATCAAATTGAAAATTAATGGGCGATGTGATATAAATGGCAATGTAAAAGCTGAATCGGTTGAGGTGTACGGCAGTAATTCAATCAAAGGAAATCTTGAAGCAGAAAGAGCGAAAATTCATGGGACGGCTGACGTTAATGGGAATCTATCTGTAAACAAGGCAGAGATCCATGGAAGTATTGATGTTGATGGGGATTGTAATGCCGAAATTTTCAACATAGCAGGAACATTTGCTATCGAGGGACTTTTAAACGCTGGTGAATTAAAACTTAGTTTATATGGGGCATCTAGAGCACGTGAAATAGGCGGCGAGAAAATCACAGTTAAAAGAAAAGGAAAATATGATTTATTGGGTCTAAAAAGCAGGATTATGTCTAGTAAAGAACTTACGGTAGATACAATCGAAGGAGATGACATCTATCTTGAGAATACTCAGGCCAAAGTTGTGAGGGGAAATAACATAGAAATAGGGCCTGGTTGTGAAATTGAACTTGTAGAATACAAGAATGGCTTCAAAAAGGATGAAAATGCCGAAGTAGGAACTCATAAAAAGACACAATGATTAAAACTCTAATTTTTGAGCTTATGAATGACTATGGGGTAAAAATATGGTAAATAATGTGATTGAAGCTAAATCTCTTGTAAAAAATTATGGTGATTTCACTGCTGTAAACAATATATCCTTTAATGTGAAAAAAGGTGAAGTTTTCGCATTTTTAGGTCCTAACGGTGCAGGTAAGACCACGACAGTTGAAATGATGGAATGTCTTAAAAGTTTAACCGCAGGATCTATAAAAATTTTGGGAAACGACATAAAAAATGATGAGATAGAAATTAAACGAAGGATTGGTGTTCTTCCGCAGGATTTCGGTGCATTTCAATTGCTAACAGTTTACCAAAACATTGATTATTTCGCTCAGATGTATCCAAAACACGTTGAAGTGGATGATCTTATTAAAATGCTGGGTTTGAAGGATAAACGAGACATACTATTTGGATATCTTTCAGGCGGCCTTAAACAGCGTGTAGGAATTGCCATATCTCTAGTAAACGATCCTGAAATAGTTTTTTTGGATGAACCAACCACCGGACTTGACCCAAAAGCAAGAAGAGACGTATGGGCTGCAATAAAAGACCTAAAAGCTCGTGGTAAAACAATAATTCTTACAACTCATTATATGGAGGAGGCTCAAAATCTCGCTGATAGAGTGTGCATATTACACAACGGTAGAATTATTGCTGAAGGAACGCCTGAAGACTTAATAGGTCGTTATGGTGGGGATAAAATGCTCATTATCAGAAAATGTAGCGAAACAGCGAAAAATGAACTTATTAATACTATTCAGGAATACGCAATTGATGGTGATAATGTATTGGTGAAATTGTCTGGTGAAAATGATATGAAAATTATATCTAAGGCAGCTTCCATCATTGATACAGGTAAATCAACCTGTGAGGAATTATACGTTAAAAAAGCAACGCTTGAAGATGTATTTTTAAATTTAACTGGTGATAAACTCATTGAAGGAGGAAAATAAAATGTCAAGAATTATCACCGACCTTAAATACAGTTTTATAGAAATTTTTAATGACAAAATAAATATTATTCTTCAATTTATATTCCCAACTATTCTGTTCCTGTTGTTAGGGAATGTACTGGGAGGTCTGGGAAGCCAGTTACAGAATAATGCAGCTTCTGGCATGAACTATTTTGATTTTCTGCTTCCAGGAATACTGGCCTTTTTTATTATGACTGCCACACAAATGGCTGCAGGGACCATTGTCCACTACCGTAAGTCCGGGGTGTTTCGAAAGCTTTCAACAACACCAATTTCAAATATGGAATGGATTGCTGCAAGGATCATTATGTGGACTATCTTAATACTTCTTACACTGGCTGTAGCTATGTTTGCGGCATGGTTGATAATTGGCGTACATATAAATGTTAACCTGATAAGCCTGCTACTAATGGTCGCTGGAACTGCATTGTTTGCAGGGCTGGGCATACTCATTGCCAATTTTATTAAAAATGAAGAGGCTTTACTGACTGTTACGTTAACGATAATGGGCATAACATCTCTTGTTTCAGGGACTTTCATACCGGTAGAGACCATGTCTTGGCCACTGCAGTATCTAGCAAAAATATCTCCTCTAACCTACTTAAGCGAGGGTCTGAGAAGCTCCATGATTACCGGAAATACAGGAGATGCCATCACTGATCTGGCAATCGTTGCAGTACTCGGAATCATACTGTTTGGAGTAGGAGCAGCGACATTTAGTTGGAAAGAGGATTAAATTCATCCTTTCTTAAATTTAATAAAAATTTATGAAATTAGGATTCCTTATTAATTTTCTAAGGCATTCATAACAATATAAGTCCCTTTCTTTTTTAGTTTTCCAGTCTTCTATCGTTTTTAGATCTTGAATTTCGGATTTATTCGGCATGTAATTATTCTGGGCGGTCTTATAACTTGGTGCAAAAATTCTGTTGGGATGATTTCTCCATGATGGGATCAATTAATAGAATCTAACTTTCCTTGGAGTAGATCGTCCAATTCTTTAGTTTTATCGATTAGTTTTTGATCGACTTCTTTTAAGTTACCATGGACGACTAAATCACGATATACATTAACTTCAATCAGGGCTTCATAGATTTCATGAGAAATTACTTCATATTGTATAAGATCATCTAACATTCTTTCCATACTGAGTCTTTCCTCAAACCTTCCGACAGGAATTTCTAAACGTCTAAGCAATTCCCGTGCAGTAAATTCTAATTTCATAAAATTTTCTATGAAAACGCCAACATCTCCCGGTTCTTCTATCAGTCCATACTTTTCTTCCCTAACTTCTTGGGCAATTTTATCTTCTTTCTCAGGATCTATGATTCCCAAAACAAACCAAATTGCCGACATAATTGTTAAAACCACAAAAAAGTCAGTAATAGTAATTAAATAATTAGTATATGGAAAAACATAACCCTCGCTCCAAACTACAATTAGACTTAAGATGATGGCTAGGCCTGTAAAAAATGTTAAAAATCTTAGTTGGTCATGATACTTTTTTTTTAAACCTTTAAATATTACTTTTTTTTCTTCATATTTTTGTTCAAGATTAGTCATTGTCTGATAAACAATTGCATATCCTGCAATTAAAAAAGCGATAAATGTAGCGATAGCTTGTGCTGATGAACTGTAATAATAAAGGATATTTTGTTGATTAATACTATAATCCATTCCGTTAAATATAACAAAGTCCTTGATAAAAATAAAGGCAACTGCCAATCCAAATATGACTAAGTATATTTTTGTCTGTGGTTTAAGTTTATTAACTTGAGGATACTTCTTCATAAGTAATTTTAATTATCCAAATTGATCTTTATATACTTTTTTTAGATCTTCTTAAAAGACGAACTTTAACAAACGAAAAATTGGCAAATAACCCATTTAATATTGCTTAAATTGAATTTAAAATCTCTAAAAATCTTTGCTTATCCTTTAAATCTCCAAAATATTACTATTTTGTGTGCAATGTTTGAGTAAGATAGGATGAGTATCCTTATCTGGAATGAGTATTGGAATAAGGCTTAAAAAGGAATAAGAGTAAAAAAATAGGATTTTTTTAATTTGTACGGGGCCCCTTATGCCCAGACCATTGAAATTATAATGGTCAGCGCACCTACAAACCAGCAGTAGTATGAAAACACAATGAGGCTGTGTTTCTGGATGTATCCCATCATGAATTTAACTGCCAGGTAACTGAATATCATCGCTGATACAAAACCGCCTATCAAAACACCAAGGTCAGAACCAAAACTAACTATATCTTTGGTTTGAATCAGTGCCGCGCCTAATATGGCCGGTATGGATAGTAAAAAACTGTATTTAGCTGCTAATTTTCGATTCAGCCCGGAAAACAGACCAGCTGCAATGGTGGATCCTGAACGGGATATTCCCGGGGCAATGGCGAATCCCTGGAATAGGCCGATGACTAGGGAATTGGTAAATGATACCTCTTTAATTTCTTTACCTTCCTTGTCACTGTTTCTTTTCGCAATCCATTCTGCACCCCACAGAATAAACCCGGTTACAAGAAGGAAGAAACCCACGGAGGTAACCGAGCTGAAGAGGCTTTCGAACTGATCTTTGAACAACACACCCATCAGGCCTGCGGGGATGGTACCCACCGCTACCAGCCAGGTCAGCCGTTTAAATGGATCTTCTTTTATACCCTCTTTGAAGTTTCCATGGAAAAGATCTATTATACTGGACACGAATGCTTTTATCATAGCTAGAATATCCTTCCAGAAGTAACCAACCACTGCTACCAGCGTACCAACATGCAAAAGGGTGTCAAAAGCCAGACTCGATTGAACCCCCATTAATTCCGGCACTATAACCAAGTGGGCTGAACTGCTCACTGGCAGAAATTCAGTTAATCCCTGTACCATGCCCATTATGATTGCTTGAATAATATCCATGAAGTATTCTCCTTTTATTCTTAAATGTCTAAAATATCCTTATTATTTTAAAGTTATCCTTATTTTTTTTAATTATTGTAAGATTAATTCCTTAATTAAAACTAAGGTAAATAGTAACGTTTAACTGTTATATAAACATGTACTAATACTTCTAACTTATAAGTTTTAAGTTATAACTTATAAATTATAATTATAATTTTTAGATTGTTCGAATATTTTTTTATCCTATCTTTTCTGATTTTAAATTATTAAAAACGATTTTTATCATTCAAATTACTAGTTTATCTTCAAATACTAGTTTTTCCAGCAGGTTAACTATTACATTTTGCCTCCTTGTAAGATCATTCAGTATTTACTATCTAATACTTATTAAACTCATCAAAAATAAGCTTTTTCCAATATTTACCCTTAGTTTATCCTGTTTTACTCTCATTTGCCTACATATTACCCCTAAATTCAACCATATTTAGAATTACCCTAAGTCTACCAAACTAGGTGATTTTGTCGTGGCAAACTAAATAATAGTTAAAAAAGGAGAATGAATAATATATGGACTTAAAACAAAAAAATTTCTTGAATTACAGGTAAAATAAAAAATAAGTAAAAATATTGTTAAAGATAATTTTCAGTTAAATAAAAGTTAACCATCCATGATTATCCTCAGCGTCACCATCTAAAATAGCGAAGAAACGTTCCTGTAATTGTTTGGTTATTTCACCCCGTTTTCCATCACCAACAGTTATCCGGTCAACCGATCTGATGGGGGTGACTTCTGCTGCAGTACCGGTTAAAAAGAGTTCATCAGCAATGTAAAGCATCTCCCGGGGTATTTCCTCTTCTTTAACTTCCAGGCCCATTTCTCTGGCCAGGGTGATTATGGAATTTCTGGTGATACCATCTAGTAATGAAGAAGCACGTGGTGGGGTGTGCAGGACTCCCTCCTTTATAATGAAGATGTTTTCGCCACTGCCTTCACTGACCATTCCATGGTAGTCCAGCATAATGGCCTCATCATAATTATTGGATACTGCTTCCATTTTTGCCAGCTGACTGTTCATGTAGTTGGAACCAGCCTTGGCCATGTTAGGCATGGTATTGGGGGCCATACGGCGCCAGGTGGACACACCAACATCCACTCCGTTTTCCAGAGCCTCTTCTCCCAGGTACTTTCCCCAGGCCCAGACAGCAATTATAGACTCTACTGGACAGTTCAGGGGATAAACTCCCAGTTCAGCATAACCTCTGAAGATTGCAGGGCGTATATAGCACGCGTCAAGCTGGTTAATCTTGATGGTGTCCAGAATGGCCTGACAGAAATCTTCATGGGAGTAAGGAATTTCCATGCGGTATATCTTGGCTGAGTTATAGAGACGTTTTACATGTTCTATTAACCGGAACACTGCCGGGCCTTTTTTGGTATTATAACAACGTATTCCCTCAAAAACACTTGATCCGTAATGGACTACGTGTGATAATGCGTGAACTTTTGCTTCCTTCCAATCAACGAACTCTCCGTTGAACCATATTTTTCCCGACTCGTCAAAGGCCATGTTATCCCTCAGAATAATAAAAATGATCTATATCTAAAATCTTCCAAAATCTATTGGTTGAACTAGTTATTAAATTATTTTTTTTATCAGTAATATCAGAAATCTACAAAGTCCAAAGTTAACTTATCAAGCATATTATGCATTTTTAAAGTTATTCATGCACTTTTTTAAGATTTAAAACGAAAACAACCAGTTTTTGAACTGGGATGAGGTAACTTAAATATTAAGTAATTTTTTAATTCGGGTAAGTATCAATTACTTTACTAAGTAAACAAATCATAATTCATCAACAACTTGGAAAACTTTATATAACTTCTCTGCCAAACCATGGAAGTACCTAGTCTGGGCCGGTGGTCTAGGGGTATGATACCTCGCTTACAACGAGGTGATCAGGAGTTCGAATCTCCTCCGGCCCATTTATAAATCTTTATTCAGCGATTATTTCCTATTTTAAAGCTTTAAAAGGCTTAAATCCTATTAGAAATCTTATTTCAACTCAGGGCCGGTGGTCTAGGGGTATGATACCTCGCTCACACCGAGGTGATCAGGAGTTCGAATCTCCTCCGGCCCATTCCATCTACATCTCATCCTGTATTATTTTTAAAGTATTCCACCCGATTCAATAGATTGAAGATCTTATTGGAGATCTGCAAGGAAAAACCATAACCATTAAAATTATCCTTCCACCTTCACGGAATTTTGACAGTGACATCATATTCCCATATGAATTTGAAGTATCAATATTATCTTTTTAATTTCTGTTTTAAAAAGTTGGGATTTTTGCAAAAATATTTCAAGATCTAGACTTTCAAAATCAAAAAAATGAGGATAGAGTATAATAAGGGAAATGAGGGTATAAACAAGATAAAATGGATTTAAAATAAAAAAATTAGCCTAAAAAGAAGTTTTAAAGGGCCATGATCATGATTACATAGATCAGGAGGGAAACGAAGAACACTATTGTCCCTTTACTGAGAGTTTTTGTCACGTCACGCTCAATAGCCATTACCAGTCCATAAGATAATACTGCGGAAATTAATATTTTGGCGATTCCTAAAATAGCAGTATTTGTATATCCCATGCTGATAAAATAGGTTATAAGGGATGAAAGTGCGAATACAATGATTATTAGGGATATTGTATTGGTTAAGAGGGGTTTAAGCCCTGGAGTCTCAGGCATGGAGAATGATCTTGAATTTTTTGCCCTATCTAAACTACCTTTTCCCCTGCTGAAGAAACCAGGAGAAGAAGATGTTTTGGGAAATGAAGAAGATGTATTTGATGAAGGCGTGTACTCTTCGGTTACCTCAGGAGTTCCTGATCCTACTCCTTCCCCTATTCCTTCTTCATCATCGTATACCCCGACTCCACCGTATTCATCGTGCTGGGCGGAAAATTTCTTGGCCAGTGTCATTAACCCGTCTTTATCAATAATTTTGATGTTCCTACGGTCAGCATAGTTTACCGCGCTTTTGGTGAAGTAAGAGGTGGTAACTACCACGATCTTGGAGGCTTTCAGGGTTTTTCCCACCATTTCCATCTCCTTCAAAACGTCAAGACCTACTTCCCAGCGGTCATCATAGTTTTTACAGGCTACAACCACCCCAATATCTCCAAGGATGGTGGGTAGAACGCCGTAGATGTCAATGATGTGTCGGGAAGTCTGGAAGTTACGGTAGACCTTGAAGCCTGATTCCTCCATTACCCTTGCCATGAATCTGACTAATCTGTTTTTATCCAATTCCCCCACCTTCAAACAGTGATGATATAACATCACCTCATAGTTTCTTTATTTACTAGATGATAATATTTGTTTTCTACTTCTTTATACTTAAAACTGTTCCCCTCACCAACTGGTTACTACCACGCAAACTATTTAGATGTTGAGGTATAAATTTGCCTCTATGACCATTCTCATCACAAATGATGATGGAGTTAACTCCTCAGGAATCATCGCCGCTAAAAAAGCAGCGGAAAAACTTGGCAAAACACTTGTAGTTGCACCTGCCACTCAGCAAAGTGGAATTGGTCACGCTTTAACTCTTTTTGAACCGATTAGAGTTACAAGTACAACTATGAATGATGGTAGTGCGGCCCACATGGTTTCTGGAACACCTACTGATGCGGTAATCATAGGTATCTTTCAGATCGCTGATGAAAAGCCTGATTTAATTATATCCGGAATTAATATAGGTGAAAACCTCGGAAAATCAGAGCTAACGACCTCTGGAACAATTGGAGCTGCCATGGAAGCAGCAGTTCACGGTATTCCTGCACTTTCAGTTTCATTGCAGGTAACCAGGGGGGATATCAAGTTCCATGATGGTCACGTGGATATAGACTTTTCCCATGCACAAAAAATGACGGAAAGAGTTGCCAGAATGATCTTAAAAAAAGGTCTGCCTGAAGGGGTTGATTTTTTAAACCTGAACATTCCATCTCAACCGGAAAGTGACCGTATCATGCTCACCCGTTTAGGTGAAAGAATGTACCGGGTGCATATCAAGGAACGCTTGGACCCCCGGGGAAGACCATACTACTGGATTGATGGTGATTCTGTGGAGGACGATGATGTGGGTACCGATGTACATACTCTTAAGCGTGAAAGATGTGCAACACTAACTCCAATTTCTCTGGATGCTACCTCACCTTTGGATTTGATGGATGGCTGGAATAAAATATAAATTTTTTAATATTCTCCAATTACTTTCATTTTCCTTAAATACGGGGTTTGGCAGCTATTGCAGATATTTCTACAGTAGACGAATTCATGAAATCATGGATTTTTCATAATGTAATATTCACCCATAATTTCTACAGTAGAAATAAAATAAATGAACCTACACCAAATAAATGAAGTTACACAATCCAAGACAACCAAATTACACATTGTATTATTTCTACAGTAGACTAGTTTTTCAGGGATTATTAATGATTTAACAATTAAATTATTGCTAATTTTATTTAGAATGTGAAAATAAAAGAATTTAGAATTATAATATAAAATAAAAGAACATTAATGAATAAAAAACCTAAAATATCATCATTAATCTTGTTCTGAGTGTACTCCTATTCCCAGTATGTCAACTGTACCTTCAAATACAGCCTTTGCAATCTGGGCACTACCCACAGAGCCTGAGGTGGGAGGTAGCATTACCACTTCTCCAATATTTTCCACTTCATCCTTCAAGGCACCGAAAAAATCAAAGGGGTCCTGCATGGATCCCACTGAACCGGTTAGCACCACTCCTTCCATTTCATTACGGGCAATTCCAGCCAGTCCCCATATTTCCATGGCTATGGTTATGAGCATGGTTTCCAGGGCCAGCTCGGCCTGGGGATCTCCCTCCTGGTACTTTTCTAGAAGCACATCCTTGGCATGAGCCACCTTCTCATCTATACCCGCCACTTTAACTGCTCCAGCACGAGAAAAACACTGGTTGGCAGTGCGTAAACCGTCATCAATATCACGTATCATCTTCAAATCCAGAGGCCCATGAACAATACCCATGGAACCAAGACAGGCGTCCACAGCTCCCCTGATTTTCCCATCTTCCAGGAGAATGCTCACTGTGTTGGAGCTGATATCCGATACAATGAAATTCTTAAAACCAGTTTCCAGATGGGCGTTGTAGCATATGCTCACCTTTTCTGCACTGGCGTGATGGGAATAAGCAGCCCGGAAACAGGGGTCCATGGAAGGGGTATCCTGGTGCAGCCCGGGTATTAAAACAGTAGGAATTCCTGATTTTTCAATTTCCTCGTAAACAGCTGTACCACCACCGGTAACCTTCCCTGCGCCTTCAATAGAGAGAATACCCCTATTTTTAACCTGTTCCAGGGGTGTTATTTTGCTGATACCGTCACCCATAGCGTAGGTAATGGCCATCAGCTGGATTGAATCCAGATCAACTATTCTAGAAAGCTCTTCCATTGCAGAAACCTCACCAGAGGAGACTTCATCCCGTCCTATCTTGAGATGTTCTGGGGGGTCGCGTAAAACTGTAAAAGAAATACCGGTGGTGCCGTGATCCATTCCTACAAATACCATTTTAGTTCACCCTGAGTAGATTCTATAGTGATAGAGTACTATGTTAAATCAGTAATTGTGATGGGTTAAATAAAATTATCTTAAATAAATCGCGTTTTAATAAAAAAAAGTGGAAGAAAGTTATTCTTCCAGTCCACAGAGTTTCCTGAGCTTTTTACCCTGTTTTTCAATTTCCAGTTCGTCTTCCATGTCCCTCATCCGGTTGAGCTGAGGACGGCCGGACTGGTTCTCAAGAGCCCATTCTTTGGCGAATTTACCGTTCTGGATCTCTTTCAGGATTTCTTTCATTTCCTTACGGGATTCCTCAGTTATAACTCTATCTCTTCTGGTTAATCCTCCGAATTCTGCGGTGTTGCTCACGTCATTCCACATTCCGGCAAATCCTTTCTTGTATATGAGGTCAACGATGAGTTTAAGTTCGTGGCAGGTTTCAAAGTAGGCCACTTCTGGTTGGTAACCAGCTTCCACCAGGGTTTGGAACCCTGCTTTTATGAGTTCGGTTGCTCCTCCGCAGAGAACTGCCTGTTCACCAAAGAGGTCGGTTTCAGTTTCTTCTTTAAAGGTGGTTTCCAGAACTCCAGCACGGGTGAGGCCACTTCCCTGTCCCATGGCCAGGGCTACCTGGAGGGCATCGCCAGTGTAATCCTGCTGAACTGCCACCAGACCAGGAACACCGAATCCGCCCAGGTACTGCTCACGTACAGTGGAACCAGGTCCTTTAGGCGCGATCATGGTAACGTTAACGTTTTCCGGTGGTTTTATGTACTGGTAGTGTATGTTGTATCCGTGGGAGAAACTCAGGGTGTTTCCTTCTTTTAATCCTGGTTTAATTGATTTTTCATAAACATCCGCCTGTATCTCATCAGGAATGAGTACATGGATAACATCTGCCTTTTCTGCAGCTTCTTCTACAGTTAAAACCTTCATACCATGATCAGCAGCGATTTGCCAGGAGCTTCCTCCTTTCCTGAGTCCGACCACCACATTTAACCCACTTTCGGCCATGTTTCGGGCCTGAGCCATTCCTTGACTTCCATATCCAATTACTGCTATGGTTTTATCCTTAAGTGCATCTATCTTCACGTCTTTTTCATAATAAATCTTCATAGGAGTCACCTCTTTAAAATTGAAAGAAATACCCAGTGGGTATATAAGAAATTTTTTTTCTTAGATTTAGTTTTATATGTCTAATCATTATGGAGTTTTATTAATAAACTTTGCCCTGAGTTAAATTAAGGAACTTTAGCCTAGTTTAACTTTAAAAAAGCTTCATTTCCAAAGATTAATGATACTACGGGGCCGGTTGATTGATTTATGGAACACCCAATCATAAAAAAAATAAAAATTAAGTGATTCGGAGTTTAAACCATTATATGGTCTTCGAACCCCGTGATATCGCGGTTGGCCCAGTTCTGGAGATTTCTTTTATACCAAAGCCTCTTAAAAGGTCAATGAGTGCGTCGATTTTCTCGGGTGTTCCGGTGATCTCCAGGGTGAGATTTTCGGGTCCCGCATCAACGATTCTGCCCCGGAAAATATTGGCGTACTGGATGATCTCAGAACGGGATCTTTCTGATGTGGCATGGGTCTTGATGAGACACAACTCCCGGATTACAGTTCCCTCTGCATCCAGGTCCCTGACCTTAATTACCTCGATGATCTTATTGAGTTGCTTGATTATCTGTTCCAGGATTTTATCATCACCCTGGGAGATGATGGTCATACGGGCCATTTCATCCTGTTCTGATGGGCCCACGGTGATGCTGTCAATGTTAAAGCCCCTACGGGTGAACAAACCCGCAACACGTTGCAAGACACCGGGACGGTGCAGTACTAGGGCGCTGATTATATGGCTTCTCTGTTCATCCATTTTAATCACCTCCGGTTTCCTGGGCAGAAGGCCGGTATGGTATCTCATCAGGATTTTCCCTTTCAACCTTGTATTCGCCAACGATCTCAGTGAGACCACATCCTGGGGGTACCATTGGTAAGATCTCATCAGGATCGATCATCACATCAATGAGGGTGGGTTCTCCTGAATTCAAAGCCTCTTGGAGTGTTTCTTTCATCTCACCGGGACGTTCTACTCGGTAAGCGTTCACTCCGAATGCTTCGGCTAGTTTAACAAAGTCGGGCATGGCGTTGAGCTTGGTCTGGGAGATTCGCTCATCATAGAATAATTTCTGCCACTGGGCCACCATTCCCAGATAGCGATTATCCAGGACACAGACCACAACTGGAATATCATACTCTTTGACTGTGGCCAGATCCTGGCAGACCATTAAGAATCCGCCGTCTCCGCAAACAGCCACCACATCATTATCTGGCATGGCTACTTTGGCGCCCATGGCAGCAGGGAAACCGAAGCCCATGGTTCCCAGACCTCCGGAAGATAGGAATTTTCTCGGATTTCTGGAAGTGAAGTAATGGGCCATCCACATCTGGTTCTGACCAACATCAGTGGTGACTATGGTATCATCAGTAACTGCTTCAGAAATTTCTTTTATAACCTGTTGGGGTTTCAGGGGTGTATCGTCAAATGAAAGACGGGGCATGCAACTAGCACGGAAGGTTCTCACGTAATCTGTCCAGTCATGATTGTTAATACCCTTGGTCTGGGATATGATCCGTAACAAATGGGATAGAATGATCTTAGCATCACCTACAATGGGGACATTCACTGCCACGTTCTTACCAATCTCTGCAGGATCAACGTCAATGTGTATTATTTTAGCGTTAGGTGCGAATTTATTCACATCTCCAGTGGTACGGTCTGAAAACCGACAACCTACTGCAATAAGACAATCACACTCATCTACCATCATGTTGGATGCTTTTCGACCGTGCATTCCTAGCATTCCCAGTGATAGGGAATGGTCTTCAGGGAAGCATCCTTTACCCATTAAACTGGTGGTTACTGGTGCCCCAATCATTTCCGATAGATGTTGCAGTTCTTCTGATGAATCTGAGTGGATTACGCCACCTCCAGCAAGTATAACTGGTTTTTTAGATTTTAATATCAGTTCGGCGGCTTTTTTAACTTGCAGGGGATGTCCTTTTTTGGTGGGTTTGTATCCTGGCAGATCGATGGTTATGTTTTCAGGATAATCAAGCTCACCTTCCTGGACATCTTTAGGCAGATCCACCACTACTGGTCCGGGTCTGCCAGTTCGAGCTATGTAAAATGATGATCTTATCATCTGGGGTATTTCTGATGATTCCATGGCCTGGTAACTGTGTTTGCTAATGGGCATGGTTATGCCTATGGTGTCTACTTCCTGAAAGGCATCATTACCAATCAAGGAAGTACCTACCTGTCCTGCCAGGGCCACAATGGGTGCGGAATCCATGTAAGCAGTGGCGATACCGGTCACCAGATTGGTGGCTCCAGGACCGGAAGTGCCTATACATACACCTACTTTGCCAGAAGCCCGAGCATAACCGTCTGCTGCGTGGGCTGCACACTGTTCGTGCCTTACCAGTATGTGTTTGAGGTCTGAATCGTAGATTACATCGTACAAGGGGAGCAGGACTCCTCCAGGATATCCGAAGACTACGTCCACTCCCTCATCGGTTAGTGACTTGATTATGGCTTGACTGCCCTTCATATTTGACACCTAATTGTGTTTTCTTAAAAAATTTCATTTTATTTGAAAAAAATCTGGTTTATGATTTTTATTATATGCCGATTAGTTTTCATGTTATATGTATTTGTATGTATAATAATAATTGGAATCTGCAATAGGGTGGGCTATTACAATCTTAACATGTTAATAGCGAGTCCCAGACACAGCACCTAAAGTACCTAATGGTCCTTACAGAACTCCTTTACAACTTTACTTTAAAAGACAGGGCAGATGATTAAGACCATGATATTATATGTGTGTGAAAATTAAAGATTTAATTTGAGAACTTGGAGGGTTATTATGAAGATTCTGGTGGTAGGAACTGGAGCAAGAGAGCACGCCATTTGTCAGGCATTACATGGAGAAGCTGATATTTATTCAATAATGAGTAATCAAAACCCGGGCATTGCCCGTATATCCCAATTCAAGATTGGTAATGAAATGGATATTGAAGGGGTGAAAAAACACGCCCTGAACATGAAAGTGGACATGGTCATAATCGGGCCAGAAGCACCCCTGGAGCATGGAATTGTGGACACACTTCAGGAAGCAGGAATTCCCTGTGTAGGACCAACCCAACAGGCTGCCAGGATCGAAACTGACAAGGCATTCATGCGTGATCTATTTACAAAACATAACATCTCCGGATCCATTGCCTACGGTGCATTTGACACAGTAGAAGATGCAGGTCAATTCATTGATGATTTTAAAAATGATGTGGTAGTAAAACCAGTGGGCTTAACCGGTGGAAAAGGTGTTAAAATCGTAGGAGAACACTTGAAAGACTCTGAAGAAGCTAAAAATTACGTTAAAGAGATCATTGATAATAAAATAGGTGGTCATGCCAGTGTGGTCATTGAAGAACGCCTGGTGGGGGAAGAATTCACAGTACAGGCTCTGGTGGATGGAGATCACCTGGTCCCAATGCCTGCAGTGCAGGACCATCCTCATGCCTACGAGGGAGATCAGGGACCCATAACGGGGGGAATGGGCTCCTACTCTGATAAAAACGGGCTTTTACCCTTCCTTGAATCGAAAGACTATGATGCGGCGGTTAAAGTAATGGAAGAAACCATTAACGCTGTTAAAAAAGAGGTTGGTCCTTATAAGGGAGTTCTTTACGGTCAATTTATGCTCTGTCGTGATGGGCCTAAACTGGTGGAATACAACGCCCGTTTCGGTGACCCAGAAGCCATGAATGTCCTACCACTCCTGGAAACCAGTATGGTTGAATTATGCCAGGGCGTGGTGGATGGAAACCTTAAAAAGGCCCAGTTCAGGCATCAAGCAACTGTATGCAAATACCTGGTACCCAACGGTTACCCTGAAAGTGGAAAAGCCGGCCAGCCCATCCAAGTGGATGAAGACAAAATAAAAGCAGAGGGTGGGATGGTGTTTTACGCTGCAGTAAACCAGAAAGATGGAAATGTGTTAACCACTGGTTCCCGGGCATTGGGCCTGGTAACCACTGCAGATAGTATACAAGACGCGGAAGAACGATGTGAAAGGGCTACTCAGTATGTGCAGGGGGACCTGTACCACCGTAGTGATGTGGGAACTGATGAACTTATCTTGAAGCGTATCCAGCATATGAAAGAAATTCGCAAATAATAATTGATTAAAAATTCACGGCTGAAACTAGGTCACCTGAGTAAACCATATTAATGGCGGTTTTAATGACCAGATCCCGGAGATATCTCAACAACCTGCCCAATGTTGAAAACATTAAGGATCTTGCAAGAGATATACTGGACTGTGAGTTGAAACTGGACCGGGCCATACAAGACAATGCAAAGGTAAAAGATGATATTCTAGTACTGGAAACTCAACTTTTATCCTTTGATAACGAGGAAAACCCTCAAAAAATAAAAAATACACAGGTAAAGTTAGAAAAGTTACCCCATGTTTTATTTTCAAATGATAAAAAAATTGCTGGTCTGAAAAAAAAAGATTTTTTCTTCCAAATCCCTGGTTGATGAAGAGATAAGGGAAGGCCTATCCCAACTTTTTCACCAGGCAAAATCAGACCTGGATGAAGCGCAACATGGCATTATCAAACACCAACAATTGGTAGAAGAAGCACAGAGAAGGCTTATGAATAGTCCTGCGGAAGAGTTTCATAAATATCGTGATGAATGGATTCGACATGTGAAGACAGTCATTGAATATGAAGAAAAGGTTAAAAAAAGTGAAAAACAGCTTGAAGCGACTAAAAGAGTTTACAGGCTTGAATTCGGTTAAAAATCTCACTATATTTATTTCATTCTTTTCATAAACTTTAAGTAAAAGTATCCGCAGATATTCCTACTTCAGAAGTAATAATAAAACTGGTAATAATAAAAACAGAATTATATTACTTTCACTATAATTTTTATTAAAAAATGAGGACAATTTAAGGGATGAGGCTATGAAAAACCTTTTATCCGCGTTAGACGCACAAAACAATCTGGATGAAATACTGGAAAAAGCGGAACAGTTTAAAAAAGGACAGGGTCCTGAAAAACCATTAAAGGGAAAATCTCTGGCAATGGTTTTTGAGAAATCTTCAACCCGCACCAGAATATCCTTTGAAGTAGGCATGTATCAGCTGGGTGGCCATCCCCTGTACCTGTCTGCTTCTGACCTTCAGTTAGGAAGGGGAGAGATCATTCCGGACACAGCCCGGGCAATGAGTCGCTATGTTGATGGTATTATGATCAGGGCACGTGAACATGAAGACGTCCTCCAGTTTGCCAAGTACGCGGACATACCGGTGATAAATGGTTTAACTAACCTGGAACACCCCTGCCAGGCATTCACTGATATATTCACCATACTAGAGCGTAAAAATACTTTAGATCTTCAGATGACATTTATGGGTGATGGAAACAATGTTTGCAACTCCTTATTACTGGCAACAGCCATGGTTGGCATGGATTTCACTGTAGCTTGCCCTCAGGGTTATGAGCCGGATCCGGTTATTTTAGAAGAGGCCCAGAAGATTGCCCAGAAATCAGGTTCAGTAATTAAAGTCACCAGTGATGTTGCCGAAGCAGTTAATGATGCTGATGTACTTTACACTGATGTATGGGTTAGTATGGGTGATGAAGAAGAAGAAGCCCAGAGAATTATGGATATGCAGGATTACCAAGTCAACCAGGATATCCTGGCCATGGCTGCCGATGATGCAATGGTCTTGCACTGTCTTCCTGCTATCAGGGGTCAGGAAATAACTGAAGAAGTCTTAAACGGCCCACAATCAGCAGTTTGGGATCAGGCTGAAAACAGGCTGCATGTGCAGAAGGCCATAATGTACATTTTGCTTAAGAGTTAGATTTTAAGATTACCCAAAGTTGGAATTAAAACCATTAATCAGAAGAAAAGAAAAAAAATAAGTTGATAAAATAAATTTACAGTTCCAGACATTTGGAATTATAATTTATAAACTCTTCAATAGCCTGATCTAAGTCAAAGAACTGGGTTTCTGTTTTTTTATTTAAAATAATGAAATACAGGAAACTTAAGATCATAAAAGATAGCACATTAGGATCTGTCTTGTGATTTGGGAAAACCTTTTTCAAGTAATTTCTCAGATGCACGATGAATGTTTCAGTAATTGAATTGGAAATCCTCTGTCTTTCATAAACTATTATATTCACATATTCAAAATTCCTTTCAACCAGTTCTGCAAGGTTCATTACTAACCTTCGGTATTGATCTTTAGGATCTGTTAACTCCTCATCTATAACCAGCAGAGAATCGAAATCTTCCATAATTCTTTCTTTATTCTCAGTTAAAACCCGATTAAAAAGATTTTCTTTAGTTTCGAACTTTCTGAATAATGTCATTTCAGTGAAACCAGATTTTTCGGCTATTATACGAGTTCTAGCTCCACTATATCCTTTTTCGGAGAAAACTTCTAAAGCGGCGTCTAATATTTTTTGTTCAGTATTAGTAGGCATTAAATACATCCCTTGAAATGAGTTTTTTTGTAATAGGTTGTTTTTTCAGTATTTGTATCATCAGTTATATCATATTAAGAGATTTGCTCCCTTCTGTTCAACAACCTTAATAAAGGTTTAAATAACCATTTAAAGCACATTAATAGTAATTATTATTTTATTATTTTCTCTTCCTCGGGGCTACATTGATATTGGGGCTTCTATTCCAAGAAGATCAAGGCAGTTTCTAATGGTTATCCTGGATTTATCTACCATAAGTAGTCGTAACAGTTCTTTTTCAGATCCAATAACGGGAACGGATTTATAGAACTTGTTGAAGGCACCGGCCACTTCAAGGGCGTACTGGGCCACAGGGTGAACCCTTAGATCATGAGCTGAGTCGGCAATTATACTGCTGAATCTGGCAAGGGTTTTTAAGAGGTCAACTTCAAGTGTATCCATATCCTGGAAGTTCAAAGCACCCATATCTACCTTAGATGGGGTGAATTCCTCTGCTTTTTCCAGTAGTTTACATGCTCGTGCATGTGCATACTGGATAGATGCACATCCTCTCTCAAAACTCAATGCTTCATCCCATTTGAATACAATGTGTTTTTCAGGGGATAATCGTGCGATGTAGTAGCGTATAGCTCCCACACCAATGACTTTAGCAATTTCCCTTTTCTCATCTTCATTTAGTTCCGGTCTTCTTTCATCTAATTCTACCCTGGCCCTCGTTGTGGCTTCATCTATCAGCTGATCCACACTGATGAACACTCCCCTCCGGGTGGACATGGATCCCTCTGGCAGAGTGATGAACTCATAGAAAATAACATCAGGACTGGCACCGCCCAGTAGTCCCAGGGCAATTTTCAGCTGGTCAATGGCCAGTTTATGATCTGAACCCAGAACATCCACCACCTGATCAGAGTTTTCAGATTTCTGCAGGTGATATGCCAAGTCCCTGGTGGTGTAAAGGGAGGTTCCATCGGAACGGGTTAAAATAAGCTCTTTTTCAATTCCGTAATCATTTAAATCAAGATAGAGAACATCATTTTGTTTAGTGTACTCTTCCAGGTTTTTCAGTATCTTATCCAGGGAACCATCCCTGACAAACTGGCTTTCCCAGACGAAAGAGTCGTGGGTTATGTTCATACGCTCTGAAGTATTTTCTACCCCTTCCAAACACGTGCTAACCACCTCCTTAAACATAGATTCCAGTTCAGGGGGGTTTTCTTCTTCATATGTTTTTAAGATCAAGTCTATCTGGGTTTTAATTTCTGGATTTGCCTTTAACTCCTGATTAACCTGGAAGTAAAGTTTACCTATCTCCACATCTCCTTTTTCATCAGGGTCCATCTGATAGTCCAGGTTTTGGAGTCCCCACACGATCATGGCAATCTGTCGTCCCATATCATTAACATAGTACTGGGTTTCCACCTTGAAACCAGCTGCTAAGAGAACACGGGCCAGTGAATCGCCTATAATGGCGTTTCTGATGTGTCCAATGTGTAACGGGCCGTTGGGATTGGCAGAGGTGTGTTCCAGGATTATCTTCTCATTTATACTCTCTAATGACCCATAATCATCCTTTATTGATTCTAAAACCATTCTGGAAAATATTTCGGGGTCAAAGAAAAAGTTAATGTAGGGTCCCTTGGACTCCACACTTTTAAAAGGGGAAGTTAATTCAATGTTTTCTACCATTGTTGCTGAGATTTCCACTGGGGATTTTTTCAGTGATGATGCTAATTGAAAAGCCACTGATGTGGCCAGATCACCCATATCTGGGTTTGGAGGCACTTCGAATTTGATTTCAGCGGTTTCTTCCCATCCGAGATCTTGAATTGCTTTTTGAACGGATTTAATAGCTGTTTGTTCCAGTTTTCTGTACATGAATTCACCTGTAAACATGATGTTTTTTTGTGATGGGTTAGATTATGATAATTTTATTGGATTAATTTTAGTGCATTAAAAATAAATAGAATCAGTGGATTAAAGTCCACGGATCCATAGAGTTATGTAACCTATTTTAGGGATTACCAGGGGCTGGCTACCTATGCTCACCACTTTGGCCTGGACCTGGCTTGTTGAAACCAGGCTAGGGTCCGCTTTGGGATTATTATCCCCCTTGGTAACGTAATATGTTTGCCCGTCAGATCCTGTTTGGATGCTGATTATGCGATGAATAACCGGTTCAGGGAACCAGGTGGCATTATATATGATAATATCTCCCACTTTCAGATCAGAGGGGTTTATTTCCTGTATGCCCAGGAAGTTGGTTTTTTCAATGACCACCACGTCTCCCCGGTAGAAAACGGGTTCCATACTCCCTGAAACCACCACGTTCAGGTGCTGGGCCAGTATAATTCCCACCAGTATGATTATAACATAACTTGCTATCTCCCTTCCCATACTAGTGGATTTTTCCTTGGATTTAGGTGTCTGATTAGCCTTTTCATTTTTTCTCTGTTTTTTAGCCATTAAACCACCTATTTTAAAACGGCACCTTCATCAGCAGAACTGGCCATTTTACTGTAACGTGCTAACCATCCCTTCAACTGCTTTTCAGGGTGTTTAACAGTCTGGAGCCTTTGTTCAATTTCATCTTCTGCAACCACCAGTTCCAGTTTTCTCTGGGGTATGTTAATCCTTATTAGATCACCATCTCTAACCACGGCAATCGGCCCATTACCCATGGCTTCTGGTGAAACATGGCCGATACACGGACCTCTGGTTCCTCCGGAGAATCTTCCATCGGTTATGAGGGCCACAGATTTGATTCCCATTCCAGATATTGCAGAGGTAGGATTAAGCATTTCCCTCATGCCTGGACCTCCACGGGGGCCTTCGTAACGGATGACTATCACATCTTGTTCCTGGATCTTACCCTGAAATATGGCTTTGGTGGCTTCTTCTTCACTGTTAAAGACTTTAGCAGGACCCTCATGGGTTAACATGTCTGGGTTAACCGCGGCCTGCTTCACCACAGAACCGTTAGGGGCTAAACTACCTTTTAAAACGGCAATACCGCCTTCCTGGTGCACCGGGCTGTCCATTGGGTGTATAACTGTACTATCTAGAACTTCAGCTGCACTGATGTTGTTTCCCATGGATTCACCAGTACAGGTAAGGGCACCCTGAACGATCTTATCTCCTAAAACCTTTAACACAGCAGGTATGCCTCCGGCCTTGTGCAGGTCAAGCATGGTATGTTTACCTGAGGGGCTGATTGCAGCCAGATGTGGTATTTTGCGACTGTAACTATCGAAAAGCTCTAAATTAACTTCAACTCCCTTATCTCTTAGCTCATGGGCTATGGCGGGTAGGTGCAGTGCGGTGTTGCTGGATCCTCCCAGGGCCAGATCCACCACCACGGCGTTGTTAAAGGCATCCTGGGTCATGATCATGGAGGGGGTGATGTTCTTCTCCACCAGTTCCATTATTTTCTCCCCGGATTCCCGGGCCAGCTGGATCTTACGGGAATCCACAGCATGGGTGGTGGCACAGTAGGGCAGACTCATTCCCATGGCCTCAGTTAAACAGGCCATACTGTTGGCAGTGAAGAGTCCTGCACATGATCCTGCTCCAGGACAGGCGCAACGTTCCAGTTCATCCAGTTCTTCTTCACTCATCTTCCCTGCGGAAACCTTACCCACTGCTTCGAAAACATTGATTAGGTCTACAGCTTCCCCTTTGTATTCTCCAGGGAGCATAGGACCACCGGTAACCACTATAGATGGTATGTCCAGGCGGGCAGCAGCCATCAGCATACCTGGCACGATCTTATCACAGGTGGGTATAAGAACCAGGGCATCCAGACTGTGGGCCTGGGCCATGCTCTCCACGGTGTCAGCCACGATTTCACGACTGGCCAGTGAATAACGCATTCCCTCATGGTTCATGGCAATTCCATCACAAATAGCCATAGTGCTGAACTCAAAAGGAACACCTCCGGCCTGGCTGATTCCCATTTTAACTGCATCAGCAATTTGTTTTAGATGAATATGTCCGGGAACTATGTCTGTAAAACTGTTAGCCACTCCAATGAATGGTTTTCCCATTTCAGCATCGGTTACACCACAAGCCCGTAAAAGGGAACGGTGAGGGGCTCTTTGCATCCCCTTTTTTATGTTATCGCTTCTCATCAAATCACCTGTGATTTACAAAATAATAATATCGTAAACTTATAATGTTATAATTATGTTGTAACCACTTTTAAATGCTATCTCTTTTTGAGGGTAAAATTTATGCATTGGATGAACAATCTTCCCATCAATGTCCTTTTCAATTGGATCACTGGAACAAAGTGCAGTTATTCATTTATATCCTCATTGGAGTATTAATTTTTTAAATAAAGCAGAATCATCTTTTAAGCATCTTCAGCATTGGTTATTCTTAAATTAAATCTGAAAATTTCATATAAATCATAGATATATAATTAATAACATGGACACTCTACTCATTTTAAAGTTCCTCATCGCCCTGGCAATAGGTGCCTTGATAGGTATTGAAAGGGAGCGAAAACAAGAGGGGGCTGAGTTTGCAGGGATTCGAACCTTTATTTTAATTGCCATCATGGGAACCATCTCTGCCTACATCTCCCAATTCTTTCCCTACTTTTGGATTGTAGCCTTTGCTGGGCTGGTGGTCCTGGTGGTCCTGAGTTACCTGGTAACCACCCGGAAAAATGGTGATGTGGGGATAACCACTGAAGTTGCTGCTTTTTTAACCTTTGCCCTGGGGTTAGTCTGTTTCACTGATGAGGGAATGCTGGTGGCTCCTATTTTCGCCATAATCATCACCACTCTCCTGGCGGTTAAACCTCACCTTCACCAGTTCGCCCACCGGATAAGTGAAAAGGAGTTGATAAACACCCTTAAATTCTTGATAATCGCCTTTGTAATCCTCCCGCTCCTTCCAGATGAGGTTATGGGGCCCCTGGCCGTGTTTAATCCTTTCCAGATCTGGTTGATGGTGGTTTTCATATCCGCCATCAGCTTCACTGGTTACATACTCATGAAGTTCATTGGCCCTGAGAAGGGGCTGGGTGTCACTGGAATCGTTGGGGGTTTGGTGTCCAGTACCGCAGTGGCCACCTCCATGGCTGCCAGAGTTAAAGAATCAGGACTTTTAATGAAGGCCGCGGTATTCGCCACAGTGGTAGCCAGTTCCATGATGTTCCTCAGGATGCTCTTCGAGGTTTCAGTTATCAATCCAAGCCTGCTTCCACAGTTATCTGCCCCTATGCTGGTAATGGGTGTTTTGGGTATAATATTGGGGGTTATTATCTGGAAAAAAACTGAAGTTCGGCAGATGGATGCAGATCTCAAACTGGATAACCCCTTCTCATTAAAACCCGCCCTGATATTCGGAGCCCTCTTCCTGGGAATTTTATTCCTTTCCAAGATCGCTAACATCTACCTGGGAAGTGGTGGTGTCTACCTGGCCAGCATAATCTCGGGAGTGGCTGATGTGGATGCTATTACCATCAGCATGGCCTTATTAGCCCCTGAAACTATTCCTCCCACCACTGCAGTGACTGCCATTACCCTGGCAGCTATCTCCAATACGGTTTTCAAATTTTTAATAGCATTATTCCTGGGAACAAGAAAATTCGGTCGGAATATTGGAATAATTTTTTTAGTCATCATCATTGCAGGGTTAATTACCATACTGGTGTTTTAAGAATGAATTCTTCGAGTTAAACTTACATTCATTCTTTATTAAAATTCCATTGAAATTTATTTTTTTAACGTAATGACTTTCTTAAACTTCTTAATTTTCATTTACATTTTAAAAATATCAGTTTAATATTTCTACAATTCTACCCTATTATGAGGGTTAAACCAGGGTCACCGGGAATCTTAAAAGAAGAGGTAGCTTATAAATAACATCAAGACAGAACTTTATTTTTAGTGTATCTAGTCTTGACTGTAAAGATTAACAGATAAGTAACATTAACATATGACTAACTGAGTTTATATTAAGGTGGTAGCATGCGCATACTTTTGATTCATTCTGATCATTTGAAGTACCAAACCAAATCCAAAACACGAATCGCAGAGGAAATAGACGACGAGAAGAAGAAAGGCCAGTTTGAAAATGCCCTGGTGGTTTTCACTGCTGTGGAAAAGGAAGATGAAGAAAACCCAGTGGCAGTGGTTGAAAACGCTGTGAAAGAGATAATGGATGTATCGGGTAAAATTAAAGCGGAAAACATTGTAATTTACCCCTACGCTCATTTAAGCTCATCTTTAGGGGCTCCAGATGCAGCCAAGAAGATCCTCATCAATCTGGAATCAGAACTCCTGGCCCGGGATTTACCAGTCAGCAGGGTGCCTTTTGGATGGTACAAATCATTCGAAGTCTCCTGCAAAGGACATCCCCTATCCGAGCTCTCCAGGAGTATAACCTCTGAATCTGCCGAAGAAAAAGAAGAAGAATCTCCAGATGAAGAAGAATCACAATTTTACATGTTAAAAGACGGGGAACTTCTGGACACCGAGAACTACAGTTACCAGAACAGGGACCTTAAAAAACTGGTGGATTATGAACTGGGAAGGGGGGAATCCACTGGGGATGAACCACCACATGTGAAGCTCATGCGGGAGAAAAAACTGGCAGATTACGAACCATCTGCGGATGTAGGACACCTCCGATGGTATCCTAAAGGCCGGCTCATCCGTGACCTTTTATCTGATTATGTTTACACGTTGGTAACTGACCGGGGTGCCATGCCTGTGGAAACACCCATCATGTACGATCTGGCCGATGATGCCATCCGGGTGCACGCTGAGAAATTCGGAGAACGCCAGTACAGAATGGGAGGCGGTAAAAAAGACCTCATGCTCAGGTTCGCGGCCTGTTTCGGAGCCTTCAGAATTCTAGCAGACTCATTCTTAACCTGGAAGAACCTTCCAGTGGGTATTTACGAGCTTTCAACCTACAGTTTCCGTCTGGAGAAGAAGGGAGAAGTTGTGGGTTTAAAACGACTCCGTGGATTCACCATGCCCGACCTGCACACTGTTTGTGCTGATTTGGAACAGTCTCTCCAAGAATTTGAGGGTCAGATCGAGATGTGCAAAAAGACAGGCGAAGACCTGGATGTGAACTATGAAGTCATTTTCCGGGCCACAGCTGATTTCATGGAAGAAAACCGGGAATGGATCAACAAAGCAGCCGCAATGATCGGTAAACCAGTTCTCATGGAGATACTCCCGAAGCGTAAACATTACTGGATATGTAAAATGGACTTTGCAGCTATCGATGCACTGGGAAGGCCAATTGAAAATCCCACCATACAGATCGACGTGGAAAGTGGGGAAAGATTCGGAATCACCTACATTGACTCCGAAGAGCATGAACACCACCCTCTCATCTTACACTGCAGCCCCACTGGAAGTATTGAACGGGTTATATGCAGTTTACTTGAAAAATCCGCCCTGGACATGAAAGAAAAAGTCCCCATGTTACCGGTGTGGCTGGCACCCACCCAGGTACGGGTTATACCTATAGCAGAGCGACACATGGAATATGCAAATAAAATTGCACAGCAAATAAAGGACGCTCACATAAGGGTGGATGTGGATGACCGGCCAGAAACAGTGGGTAAGAAGATCCGGAACGCCGGAGGAGAATGGGCATCCTATGTCATTGTAATAGGTGACCGTGAAATGGAAGGCTCTGAGTTAACAGTCAATGTCAGGGAAACCGGTCAAAAGGTATCCATGGGCATCCAGGAACTTATCGATGTTATAAAACTGGAGACTGAAGGAATGCCATTCAGGCCACTGCCCTTGCCAATGGACATCTCCCGAAGGGTTAACTTCTAATGAGTTAACTTTTCACCTATTCCCAAATATTTCATGAAATAGATTCATTCAAATAAATAAGAATTTCACAATATTATAATAGAAATTCATCAATAAAAATGATTCTTAAAATCACAGGTTAGGAGTAAATTACGGAGTAAATAACTATGGAAAAAGTTCCTTTATCTCAACTTGAGGGCAGGATAAGGTCTTTTAAAAATGTGATGGTTAATTCCAATCCTGAATGGGAAATGGCAGTAATTTTCAGCAAAATCAACCTATACTACTTCACCGGTACCATGCAGGATGGTATGCTCATCATCCCCCGAGAAGGAGATCCCACCTTATGGGTACGGCGCAGCTACCAGAGGGCTCAGGATGAATCATTATTTCCCTTCATTAAACCTATGAGAAGTTTTCGAGATGCCCGCAGGGACATCGAAACCCTCCCTGATACAGTGTACCTGGAAACAGAAGTGGTACCTCTGGCTATGTATCAACGTTTTACTAAACATTTTTCTTTTAATGAATTTCGCTCTGTTGATTTGCAGTTGGCTGGTGTCCGGGCAGTTAAAAGCAACTACGAGCTTTCATTTATGCGGAAGTCTGGAAAGATCCACCAGCACGTCCTGGAGGACCTTGGACCAGAAATGCTACGCGAAGGGATGAGTGAAGCTGATCTGGCTGTTGAATTATTTTCGGTTCTGGTAGAAGAGGGCCATGATGGATTAACCCGTTTTGGAATGTTTGATAATGAGATGGTGGTGGGCCATGTTGGTTTTGGTGATAGTTCCATTTACCCCACCTATTTTGATGGTGCCAGCGGAACTCGTGGATTAAGCCCAGCAGCACCAGTTTTAGGAAGCCGCCATCGGAAGCTCGAAAAAGGTGACTTGGTATTTGTGGATGTGGGCTGTGCTGTTAATGGATACAACACTGATAAGACCATGACCTACATGTATGGTAGTGCATTACCTGATCATGCCCTGGAAGCCCATCAGAGGTGTGTGGAAGTCCAGAATGAGATAGCTCGATTGCTGAAACCTGGTGCAATTCCCTCCAGGATATATAGTGAGATAATGAATAACCTGGATGATGAATTCCTGGAAAACTTCATGGGCTTCGGACCACGTAAAGTGAAGTTCTTAGGACACGCAATAGGCTTGTTGATCGATGAACTTCCGGTGATTGCTGAAAGATTCGACCAGCCACTCCAGGAGGGCATGGTATTTGCAGTGGAGCCTAAAAAAGGAATTAAAGGTGTGGGTATGGTGGGAATTGAAAATACTTTTATTGTAACTCCCCGCGGAGGAGAATGTATTACCGGGGATAATCCTGGATTGATCCCTGTATTTTAAACCATAGTTTGTCCCCTGTATTTTAACCTATAATTTTTCATTAATTCATATTGATTTTTTTAGTTAAATTCGTCTTATTCTTTTTACTAACTCTTCTGAAAACTTTAAATATTATAACTTATAACTTATACTTATAACTTATAAGAAATTTCAAAAAAAATATAATTGGAGAACCATTATGGCCGAAGTAATATCAATACTCAATCAGAAAGGGGGTTGTGGTAAAACCACCACTGCAGTAAACCTTTCTGCAGCATTAGCACTGTTAGGTAAGAAAGTTCTGGTAATTGACATGGACCCGCAGGCCAATGCCACCACGGCTTTCGGGGTGGAGAAAAACGAGGAAAATTCAGTTTACCGAGTTTTAACCGGGGAACAAACAGTAGCTGAGGCAATTGTCTCCACAGAAATTTCAGAACTGGACCTCCTTCCCAGCCACATCTCACTCAGCGGGGCTGAAATAGAGCTCAGTAAAGATATTGGATTCCCATTCATACTAAAAGAATCCATGGATGGTCTTTTGGATGGTTATGACTACGTTTTACTGGATGTACCACCTTCTCTGGGTATCCTAACCATCAATGCCCTGGTAGCTGCAGATAGTGTTATCATACCTATCCAGGCTGAGTTCTATGCTTTGGAGGGAATGGCTGATCTTTTGGATGCCATGAAACTGGTTGAAAGTCGTTTAAACAGTCCTTCACCTATAAAGGGAATATTAATCACTCTTTATGATTCACGTACCCGACTGGGCCGGGATGTTTACCATAATGTTAAACAGTACTTCGGTGACACTGAATACATTTTTAAAACCACCATTCCTCGTAATGTGAAACTGGCCGAGGCTCCCAGCCATGGAAAACCATGTATTATTTATGATGATGAATGTATAGGGACTGAAGCCTACAATGACCTTGCTAAGGAATTTTTAGCCTTGAATGAATCTGATGGGGAGGATAATAAATGACTCCTGCTAAAAAAGGTGAAAGTGCATTGGGAAGAGGACTGGATGCCCTCATTCGGAAAGAAAAACCCAAAAATGAGGATAAACAGGGGAACGTTGAAAAAACAGTACCTGTAGAGAAGAAGGCACCGGGGAAAACAGCTGCTGTAAGTTCTTCAAAAGTTAAAAGTTCTCCCAAAGTTAGGAAACCCAGAAAACCCAAGGAAGATCCCAATAAAATCATTATTGATGGGGTGGTTCTGGAGGTACGTAAAAATCCTCGAATATCCTTATGGTCTGCAAAATCAGCGGCTGTTTTGAGATTTTTAAAAAATACCAAACCGGCATTTAGTATAAGTAAGGAGGCATCTGCCCTTATTGAGGAGGCAGTGCAACAGAAATATCCTGAGATCTGGGAAATGTTTGAAAAGGAAGATTTTTAGAAATTAGTGGTTAAACGGGGGTGGTTAGTTATAAGTTATAATTAATTATAAGTTAGAACTTATTAGTTATAACTTATAACTTTCTTTTTTTTATAGATCATTTGAAGTTTACAAATTTTTAGACACCTTAAAAAATACATCAAACTAATACATCAAACTAATTTTAAAATGATAGGGTGGTTTGCCTGGCACGGTTCAACTGGATGAATGGTTCGGCTCTTTTTGCTACCACACCTAGTTTTTTGAGTTCATCAAGTTCAGTGAATTTTACTCCTTTTCTCCGGGCGTCGGTGATCCTCTGGGCGGATTTTTTACCAATGCCAGGGATACGCATCAGCTCTTTAAAACTGGCTTCATTTATTTCCACAGGGAATTCTTCAGGGTGAGATTTTGCCCAGAGCAATTTAGGATCTTCATTCAAGAGGATGAAACCTTCATCATCCAAAATAATCTCATCCAGTGAAAAACCATAGGAATTCAGGAGAAACTGGGCTTGGTACAGCCGGGGTGTTCGTTT
This sequence comes from Methanobacterium sp., assembly GCF_016217785.1. NCBI lineage: Archaea > Methanobacteriati > Methanobacteriota > Methanobacteria > Methanobacteriales > Methanobacteriaceae > Methanobacterium > Methanobacterium sp. The sequence continues at coordinate 155,776 of NZ_JACRGA010000025.1, read as the reverse complement.
CTCTTCAGGTTTGGTTTGATCTGCCAGTGGGGTTTCTTTAAGCGGTTCAAAAGGGCTGAGGTAACTTAGATTGATATTCAAATGTTTATGGAGCCATTCGGCTCGTTTCAATACATCCTGATCAGTTTCATTGTTGGCCCCTACAATTATTTGAGTGCTTTGACCCGAAGGGGTCAGTTCGTGGTGACGTTTTTTAAGACGTCCGATCCATTTCATTCTCCGCAGGACATCGTTATGATAGTCTTTAGTGCTGGTGAGCTCCTGGAAACCAGCTGCAGTGGCTGATTCAAGGTTCACACTCACCCGGTCTGCCAGGTTCATGGCCCTTTTAATCATGTCATAGGAAGCTCCGGGAATTATTTTAAGGTGTATGTAACCCTTGTACTCGTATTCCAGGCGCAGTTTACGGGCTACTTCCACCATATTTTCCATGGCCACATCAGCATCACCGGGCATCCCTGAACTTAAAAAAAGCCCTTCAGCATAGTGATTCTGATAATAGTGGAGAAAAACTGATATTAACTCTTCCGGTGAAAATTCAATCCTTTCAAAATGGTTATGGCAGTGATTGATGCAGTAGTTACAGTCACTGGTGCAGTGATTGCTCATCAATACCTTGAATAATGGGACCTGGCAACCCCCTTGAGTTCGGGCATGGTAAATCCCAGGCAGGTTACGGGAGGTGAAATTCTCTTGATTAAACCCTACATAGTTACAGAGGTCGTACTGGGAGGCTTCACCCAGAATACGCAATTTTTGTATCTCCATCAAGTTTCTTTATATTCATTAAGATAAATAAAAATTTAGAAAGAGCAGATGAAAAGTAAATTGTTGATTATTCTAACTACTCAGGCATTCATACTGGAACCGAGGTCATTATGTGCCAGAATAGTTTTTTTAATTATTTTAATATATCCTTTGTAATTATTTTAATATCCCACTTTTTTTATACATGTCGCCACTTTTATAATAAAGACGGTTCTTATTAGACACATGAGATTAGTACTGGCAGGCACAGGTAGCGCGGTGGGGAAGACTACTATCTCCACCGGGATAATGAAGGCCCTCTCCCATGAACAGGAAGTCCAACCCTATAAAGCAGGCCCGGATTATATTGATACCACTTATCATACCATGGCCACTGGAAATGTTAGCCGAAACCTGGATTCATTTTTCATGAGTGACGGCCAGATCCGTGAGGCATTTGAAAGGGGTTTGAAGATTTCAAATTCAAAGATAGGGGTTATAGAAGGTGTAAGGGGCCTTTATGAAGGAATAAGCCCCACTGGGGATGTGGGAAACACCGCTTCAATCGCTAAAGCACTAAATGCACCGGTTGTTCTTATTTTAAATTCCCGTAGCTTGGTTAAAAGTGCCGCCGCCATTGTTATTGGTTTTAAAACCCTGGATCCCACCATACGGATTGAAGGGGTCATTCTGAATCTGGTTAAAAACAGGAAACACTACCTCAAGACCAAGGAGGCAGTTGAAAAACTGGCAAACACCCCAGTAATTGGAGGTATTCCTCGGGATGATGCCATCAGTGTTGAGCAACGTCACCTGGGCCTGGTACCGGCAGTGGAAAGGGAAAACATCAAACGGAACATTGAAGACTGGGGCCAGGTCATGGAGGAGAACATAGATCTGGACGCACTTGTTAACATAATGAAAGGTGCGGGGAAACTGCCTGAAGGTCGGGAGCCACTATTCCAGCAGGAAAACACCCGGAAAGTTAAAATGGGCATTGCCCGAGATGAAGTGTTCACCTTTTACTACCAGGATAACCTGGAAGCACTCGAATCCAACAATGCAAAGCTGGTTTATTTCAGTCCGTTACATGATGAGGGGGTGCCAGATGTGGATGGAATCTACATTGGTGGAGGTTATCCTGAAATTTTTGCCCGGGAACTGGAGGCCAACCAGTCCATGCGCAGATCCATAGAAAAATTCCACCAGGAAGGGCGACCTATCTATGCTGAATGTGGAGGATTAATGTACCTCACCCGTTCCATAAACCAGCACCAGATGTGTGATGTGTTCGGTTACCACTCCCACATGACTAAAAAACCCCAGGCATTGAGCTACGTCATTGCCAGGGCAGAACATGATAACATAATCATCCCGGAAGGAGAGACCTTCCATGGTCATGAGTTCCACTATTCCAAACTTGAACTGGAAGGCCAGAAACCGAAATTCGCATTCAACATCCTGAGGGGTCAGGGAGTGGTTGATTCCATGGATGGATTGATGAGCAAGAACACCCTGGCCAGTTACGTGCATACTCATGTGGCAGCATGCCCCACCTTTGCCAGTAGACTGGTTAAAACTGCATCAGGAGATTATTAGGATTAAAAATTATTAGTTTTTACTTCAAATTTTTTTTAATTCCTTAATTTTATTATTAAATTATTTTTTTTAATTTTTTTTAAGATTAATTAAACTCTTAAATTCATAATAAACATTATTTAGCAAGGATTTACTATTTTCTACAGTAGAATGTATTAGGGAATTTTATCTTGACTTGATGCTCGTTTGCATTGAAAGTAGAGTTATTTTTCTACTGTAGAACACAAATATTGTTTTCAGTTACAATACTGCACCATTAATTGGTCCAATACCTACGCAATTCTTCTACTGTAGAACAAGATTAAGGTTAATTCTAGGGTCAAAATTATGTATATGCTAGTCTACGATGAAATTTACTAGTCAATGGTGGATTCATCCCATGACTAAAAAGCTTTATAAACAAAAGGAATAAAGGAATTAGACAAATAATACTAAATAAATTTCTTAAAGCTTGAAATAATTCCCAACAAGAAAAAATTCTGATATTTTATTCAAGTTACTTACAACATGTAAATTTTGATTTCATGGTATAATTTAATAGAATAAACTAGTAGTAACATTTTAGGAGAATAATTATGAAGTTTAAAAGTGTGGATCTATTTTCACCCTATATTCTGGTGGTTATCATTGCTTTGTACATAGCACTGGCAGCAATAGCATACCAGGAACACCTGAGAAACCTTCAGTGGATTTCCAACACCACCTGGGCCTACGTTTTAATGGGAACTCTATTTTTCATTGCAGGTGTTTTCGTCCCTAAATTCATTTATAATCATAGTGAAAAACTTAAATCCATTCTGGGAGGTTCCAATGTTACTGAAGAGAATTCCGCACCGTGGTACAATAAACTCCGGATCCTACTGGATGAGCGGGTGGTACTGGCTGCAGTACTCATTGGCATATTCCTCCAAATCCTGAACCTCTACCTTTTAGGAGGTATACCTATCTTAAGCGGGTACTTGAAGTTCAAGGCCACCACGGACTTATGGCGCATTTCATACCCCATATTCCTCCCGGCAATCACCATTCTCCTGGCAAAATATCCACGCAAATGGTATTATCTTCTTTTCATCATAGGCCTGGGAGTCTTTGCTATTAACGGCTACCGAACCACCACCATGGCCATACTCATCAGTGGTTTTATAACCTTATATTACACCCGGAAAATGAAAACCAGCCACATACTGATTTCAATCTTGTTAATTGGTTTAGTGGGGGTAGCAGCAGGTTACATCGCGGTAATGTCCATTCAATGGCAACAATGGAGTTTAAACCCGTTACAACTCGTTGCGTATCGTGCTGGCTTTACCATGATGGTTTTTGACAAAATCGTGCACATGGCTGGAGCTACCGGAGGCGACCTATTCCACCAGGCACTCTCCACAGGACATCCTAGGGTCACAGTGGGGCAGGTTGTCCTTAACTACCCTGTATCCGGGAGCACACCCACCACCAGCATAACTTCAACCATATTCGGACCAGCAGTACTGGACTTTGGATTCTATGCCATGGCCATACAGATGTTTATAATTGGAGCAGTACTGCAGGTCATCTACGCCACCCAAGTTAAAGCTAACGGGGCATTCACTGCATTATATGCAATCGTGTTAACCCATACCATGATATGGGTGGAAACAGGCCCCACCGATAGTGTGGTTTACCTGTTCTATTTACTGGCCTTAGTTGCGGTGGTTATATATGCAACTCAACTAGTGAGAAATTCAAAAAGAGCCATAGTAAATTAAATCCATTCAATTAATATTTCCACATTCAATTAATTATTTCCAGATTGCAAGGCCCATAAACTTTTATTTTATTTTTAAAATAAGTAAATGGGAATTTTTTTACACTGGAAATGTATGTCTCTTTTTTAAATTTAGTAATTTTTACAGTTACAATCCTTTTATTTAAAGTACCCTTCAAAATGTTTGATAGTAATTAACTCACTTATTGAACACGGATACTATCAATAATAGTCTCAAAACTCTGTTTTTCTTCATTGTAATCTTTAGTGGGAACTGTGGTTAGAATGGTAAATGTATTGTTATTTTTCACAAAGAGTATTTCTTCGTGTCTCATCTGGTTAAAAAAGAACATAATATCATTACCCTGCAATATGGTTCGGTATGCTGTTTGATTGTTTAATATGAGGGTATCTTCTGATATCTTTTTCCAACCAGGATAGACGGTGTAATTTTTCTGGTGAAGAACTCCTTCTTCAGACATACCGTAATTGGGGGTTATCATAATCTGTAGTTGAGTATAGTAATCCTTGGTAACAATGATGTTTTGGTTTTCATTGTCAATTGAAACACTCACCTGCCAGTTACCAGGATATGAAAAATTAACACCATTATAAGAAAAATTTTTAGTTATATCCTGGGAATTGTTGCGATTATCATTGTTGTTAATGGTTATGCAGCCAGATGTCAAAACCACAAAAACCAGAAATCCAATTATTAAAAAATAGCCATTCGAATGATTCATAAGTACTTCACCACTGGAAAATAGCATTTTATTATATTTAAAATATGCTATGTCCTATTAAAGAAGAGGATCCCAACTTTTTACAGGCCCCTGTAATCTCCTATATAAATCTTCCCCTAATAATTAAATGAAAAAATACTTATGCCGATCTCTCAAATAGCAAATCGGTGATAATATGGTTGTAAAAATAGGAGTTATTAAATGCGGTAACATAGGTACCTCTCCAGTTCTTGACTTAGTCTTAGACGAGAGGGCCGACAGGCCTAACATAGATGTTAGAGGAGTCAGTTCTGGAGCAAAGATGAACCCAGAACAGATTGAAGAAGTTGTACCAAAAATAATGGATTACGACCCTGATTTCGTAATATTCATCAGCCCAAACCCAGGTGCTCCTGGACCAGCTAAGGCCCGAGAACTATTATCTGGAATGGACGTCCCAGCATTAATCATTGGTGACGCTCCTGGAATGGGTAAAAGGGAAGAAATGGATGAACAAGAATTAGGATACATCGTAGTTCTGGGCGACCCAATGATCGGAGCTCGAAGAGAATTCCTGGACCCAACTGAAATGGCCTCATTCAACGCCGATGTAATAAAAGTACTAGCCGCCACCGGTGCTTACCGAGTGGTACAGGAAACCATCGACGGAATGATCGCTGCAGCTGAAGCAGGAGACGCAATTGAACTACCAAAAGTAGTCATCGACGCTGCTAAAGCCACAGAAACCGCCGGATTCGCCAGCCCCTACGCCAAAGCAAAAGCAATGGCTGCTTATGAAATGGCTGCTAAAGTGGGTGACATTGACCTCAAAGGCTGTTTCATGGTTAAAGAAATGGAAAAATACGTACCAATCGTGGCTTCAGCCCACGAACTCATTGCTACAGCTGCCAAACTGGCCACTGAAGCACGTGAGATTGAAAAAGCTAACGACACCGTTCTACGTAAACCACACGGTCCTCAGGGCCAGACAATGTCCAAAACCGTGTTAGTTTCCAAACCAGAATAAGTCTATTAAAAAACAGTCCTTACAGGACTGTATCTTTTTTTATTTTAATTCTTACTTTTGATTCATTGTACATCTGGAAAATTAATAATATCATTATTATTTAATATTACTTTATACATAACAAAGCATGGTGTATAAATGATCGAAAATATCATAGAACGCTTCTCCAAAGCAGCCAGTATGCAACGATGGAACGACCATATCCGTCCAGTGGAATTTACGGAACTGGATAAACAGGCCCATAAAATGGTAATTGCCTATGTAATCGGCAGGTTTGAAGAAGACCGTATGGGACCGGGTAGTGTTGACTGGATAGCACTCATCGAAGGGGGAATCTTTGAATTTCTCCATAGAACAGTTTTAACCGATATTAAACCGCCTGTCTTTCATCGTATGATGAAAGAAAAGGGTGAAGAACTTAATAAACACGTTTTCCAGAAGCTTGAAATTGATATGGAAGGTCTGGATCCTGATTTCCAGGGACGATTTAAAAATTATTATCTGAAGAGTCCCAACACACTGGAAAGGCGCATACTAAGGGCAGCTCACTACTTGGCAACCCAGTGGGAGTTCAAGATCATCTACCACACTGCACCTTTCATCTACGGCATTGAAAAAACCAAAGAAAATATTGAAAACCAGATCGAAGATCATTACGATCTAATTGGAGTGCAGAAGATCCTCCTGGGTAAGAAATCATTTGGATTCGTCGACCTCTGCGGACAGCTTCGCTTCCAGAAACGATGGGCACATATTCCCCGCATACCCGAAACATCGGTACTGGGGCACATGTTCATTGTGGCTGCCACCAGCTATCTATGCACCCTGGAGATGGGCATCGAAGCATGCCCGAAAAGATTCTACAACAACTTCTATGCTGGTCTCTTCCATGATCTGCCGGAAGTCCTAACCAAGGACATCATATCCCCGGTTAAAGGTTCGGTAGAGGGACTTAAGGAAATTATTAAGGATTATGAAGATTTCCAGATGAAAGAAGAGCTTCTACCCCTCTTGCCCAGGCCATGGCACACAGATATGAAATATTTTTCAGAATCAGAATTTGAAAACAAGATACAGGAGAACCAGGAAGTTAAACATGGTTTCAGCTTTAGAGATATCAATGAAAAGTACAACCAGGATAACTTCTCTCCCCTGGATGGAGAACTCCTCCATGCTGCGGATCGCCTGGCTGCCTTTATTGAGGCAAAACTCTCCATTGATCATGGGATAAAATCAGCTGAACTGGAAGAAGCCGCAGAAAATATATACTCCGATTATGACGGGCGGAAGATATCCGGTATTGATTTTGGTAGGATATTTAATTACTTCCTATAAGATTGATCCTGAATTTTTTAGAAAATAAAAAAAAATAGAAATAATCAAGAGAATGAATACATCTCCATATTCATTCATTTTTACTATCCCTTGATTATAATTATTCAGTCTTGAATTTCCCGGAAAAATCCTGTACAATGGCTTCCCATTCACCACTTTTCTGTGCCTTGCCCCCAATGGCCACTTTGTCGATAAATTCCATTCCTTGGGCTTCTAAGTTTTCACGGATTTTTATGGTGGCGGTTTGGTTACCATCCCCTCCCATGGTTACCAGAACCGCGCATTTTTTACCAGAAACATTTTCCAACTCTTCCAGGTACTGGTTAACACCGGGCGTGGTGCGGCCGGCCCACACAGGACTGCAAACAATCAAACAATCATAATCGGCTATGTCAGTTATACAGGGTTTTATGGGCCATTTCTTCTCCAGGTAGGCATGAATAGCTTTTATGAGATACCATCTGTCTTTAACAGGTTCTATACGGGTGAAATCAGCATTTATTAACTCCTGTAATTTCTGAGCCACAGTCAATGTGTTCCCAGAATAGGAGTAACAGGCGATCAGTGTTTTCATTTTTTAACCTCCATCATATATTTTTGACTTTAATCTTTTGACTTTAAATTATAATTACTTAATCATGTTATTAAAACCAAGAAAGCCTTTATTGACTTTGTAGGTTAGGTTTTATTATTGGACCATAACTTTCGGCCCACAAGGGAAAAGACGGGGATCATGAATAAAATAACCATACTCCACTTTGGATTAATGAAAGTAAATAATATGGTCACAGAAATCACAATGGGCATGAATAAAAGACTTCGCTTGATATAAGGGTAATATGGTTTCACTTTTTCAGATATCAGACCCCTATCAAGAGAGTAGCTCCAGATTATGTAGAAAAATAAGCCGATGAAAAGGAGGTTAAAGTCAAATATCAGTTGTGCAAGTTGATATTCTGGAAATTGGGCTATTATTGAGGTTGATAATGGTAATAGTGCAATGAACATCAGCCAGAATATGTTTAACCAGATCAGGGTGAAGTTGCTTTTTTTAACCAAGTAGAACATGTGATGGTCCACCCAGAACACGGCCAGGAGGAGAAAACTCAGAAAATACACCGCAAATTTAGGAATGATCTCGGAAGTGGTTTGCACGAACAGATCCGCAGTGTGTATGGGTCCGACGGGTATCTGAATGGTTACTACCAATATGGTCATGGCAATGGCGAAGAGACCATCAGTCAGGGTTTCCACTCGTCTGGTGGGAATTAACAAACCCTCAGGATATTGACTCATCAATCCTCCCTTAAATCACGCCCTTGGTACTGGGAACCCGGTCATGAACCACCCTGGTTGCATCGTGCAGTGCACGGGCCAGGGCTTTGAAAATGGCTTCCACCTGGTGATGGTCGTTTTCACCTTCACATCGGGCGTGAAGGTTCATTTTCCCGGTCTGAGCCAGTGACTCTAAAAAGTGACCCACGTTCTCAGTGCTGAGGTCACCTACCTGGTCCTGGTGGAAGTTCATATCTAGGACACTGTAGCTGCGCCCGGATAGGTCCACGGCCACCATGGCCAGAGATTCGTCCATGGGTACCAGTGAATGGGCCATTCTTCTTATTCCTTTTTTATTCCCTAATGCTTCTTGCAGGGCTTCACCCAGGACTATTGCCACGTCTTCTACGGTATGGTGGTCGTCTATTTCAATATCTCCCTGGGCTTCTACTTTCAGATCAAAAAGACTGTGCCTGGTGAATGATTCTAACATGTGGTTTAAAAACTGGATCCCGGTTTCCACCTGGTACTCTCCTGTGCCATCCAGATCTAGCTCAACAATTATGGTGGTTTCAGAGGTCTTTCTCTGTATCTTGCTTTCCCGGTTCATTTGGATCATCCCTCACTATAAGTATTGCACCTTCCGGACACTTGGAAGCGCAGATTGTGCACAGGTGACAGTAACGAAGATTGGTGGCCATGGCCTTCTTATCCACATCCCATATCTTGGCTCCCTTAGGACACTCTTCCTTACAGATTCCACAGCCAGTGCATTTTTCCGCATCTACTTCTATTCTCATAATACGCTCCTAATAACTTATAAGTTATAACTTATCATTAATATTTGAAAATTCATATACGGGGGTTTAGCCTTTTTAAGAGGTTAAAAATCATTTGCTAATTATAACTTATAACTTATACCATATTACTTTAATTATTTCACGAGTAATAACTAAACATTCATCAGTCCTTTTGGTATATTTCCAGAAATTCCTGGAACCTGTTCAGGGTTTTCTTGAGACTTCGGAAACCCTCTTCATCTTCTTTTACTCCTTTTAAAGTGTCTTGGGACCAGAAATTGGCTCCAAGATTGGATCCAAATGGTCCTCCACTAACTGGTATGGTCCCATTAAGAATATAAAAAGTCATAATCTGTTGTATGGCCAGTTCCTGACCCCCAACACGATCCCCGCCCACGGCAATGGCCATGCCTACTTTGTGTTTCAGGAAGTTTATATCCACAGCTGCTGCGGCACGGGTCCTATCCATAACCGCTTTGATTTGAGCGCTAACTCCCCCATTGTAAATAGGAGTGGCCATTATGATTCCTTTAACATCTTTAAAAATAGGATAGAGTTGGTACATATCATCTTTGACTATGCATTCCTTTTTCCGCAGACAGTAATCACAATTCCTGCAGGGGCTAATATCTTTCCCCCTAACAGTGAACAATTCGGTTTCATAACCCTTTTCTTCCAGGGTATTCAGAGCCTCAGTTAGGACGTACTCTGTGGCCTGTTTCCTTGGGCTTCCGCTTATTCCTAAAATTACTTTTTGCACTGATAATTCCCCCACATCAGATATAATTTGAATTTATTAAGTTTTAACTTTTTTCTTATTTACATTTAGTATGATGTATTTTGATTATACTTGCACTATGGACTTGTAAATGAATAGATCAAGAAAATAATGGAATCTTTAATAACTAATTGGGCACTGTAATAGGGATGACTCATAAAACTTGACGTGCACATCCTATTATAAAAATTAGTGAATTTAATTGATTATAGAGATTGAAAAGTGGATAAAAAATGATTTTTCAGATTAATTCCATTTTTAACAATTTCTGGCGGAAAAAAATGTAAATTTTTGTGCACTGTAGGTTTTGTGCACTGTAGACCCGGTGGTAAAATCAATTTTGTCTTGGATGTGGATTCATGACATCATCCACGGTGAGACCGTTTGCTTCCAGTTGAGGAGTCCACTGTGCATTAGCAATTTCCACAAACATCTCTTTGGGAATGTCAGGTTCAGTATAAATGTTATCACCCGCGGTATCTGAAAGGAACAACTGCAGAAAATGTTTTTTCCCTTCGTCTGTTTTCTTTCGCGCCTCTGGTGGTAGGTGAATGGTAAAAGGGCCGGCTCCAACTCCAAGACCTACTTTCCAGGGAAAACCAACGGCCTCAGCCCAGCACTGGATCCTGCCGAGGGCCCATTTTGTCTGGTATCCTTCGTAAAATCCCAGATTACAGACCGCATACACCGAAGGCTTCTTCTCAGGCGGATATTCTTTGATAAATGCATCCAGTTGTTCTAGATACGAAATAACATGTGAAGGAAGGCTATCATAGTAAAGAGGGAACACAAAAACCAGGCGGTCACAGGAAAGAACTTTATCAAACTGTTCAGGTCTTAATGCATTGAATACAAAAACCTCCCCCTCATCTCCAATTGCCGCTGTCATCTCTTCAATCAGATGAGCGGAAATACTCCCTCTACCTTTTGGGCTGCCCATGATCATGGCGAGTTTCATAATGGAACCTCCTTATAGACATCATTGATGAAATGCAGCTCACCAGTAGTTTTCGGACCCATGTTTGCTTTGTTTGCAATGTAGAGTCCGGTCATCATTTCTTTTTCCCGATGAGTGATGTTATTCCCGTACATGTATACATTAAAATTCGAAGTTCTCTTATCTTTATTCTCCCGCAGGACATGTTTTAATTCACCGTTCCGTATCTCAAAGAACGGGGTACCGCTACCAATTGAGCGGTCAAAGAGGTTCTTTATAAATCTGCTGTATCCCCCATACACACATCTGCTGATGACAATTATTTCTTCTCCGACAAATCGAGTGGGCATATCATTATAACTGTCTTTTATGATGCACTGCATCGGGGTTTTAATCCAGCAGCTGAAACAGCCGATACAGTTTCTTATCGACCCCTCACTTTCAGCAATTATCCTCACATCTTCACGGTTTTTGAGACCTGGAAATGCCTTGAGAAATTCTTCCGGGTCAAGATCATGCACAACAACTTTCATTTTTAATTCTCTCCCTTTTTGTAAGATTCCTCTTTTTGTATAGCTCTGTTTTCAATAGGTCAGTAGTATCTACATAAATTACGATGGGCGGACCCAGCCGCTTACACACAGTTAACAAATGTTACTAACAGCTAACCTAATTAATAAATTCAAACATTTCTACTATATACTGATTTCTATTTTTTCCGGGTGGAGGCGGTAATTATTGTCCAAACTTTTTATTGTAAACATTTTTTATTGTAATAAAATTGTTCCAGTATCTCCAAAATAGCAAAAAAATCGTATAATCGAAGTGGAAAAAATTAGTGAAATTTAATCTGTAATATAATTAAATGGGTAAAAAATTAATATATGGGAAAATAAGTGGATATATGCCTTTTCATAATTCATAGACTTAAAAATGACTATAAATCGCTAATAATTTTATAAAATAAAAAAAAGGGTTGAGCATATTTTGTATGCTCATTAGTTGGATTAGCCTCTATTAAATGGATTCATCTTCATCCAGGGCCAGTCGCATGGTATCTGGGTCCTGGGGCATCTTTTCCAGGAAGTCCTCGGCTGCGTGGCGTACATCTCTGGAACCGATGATGTAACGGCCTACCACGATAATGTCCGCACCACTGTCCAGGGCCTGATCCATCTTTTTGGGTACAATACCTCCAGCAACTGCCACCAGGCCATTATTGCTTAGAATATCCTTGATTTGGTTAATATTACCCCATTCAGTCATAGCTGCCTGTTCTTCACCACGTTCAGCTTTCATGGTTTCCAGATCCACGTTACGGTGCAGGAGGACGATGTCTGGTTTGAAGTTGAGTGTTTCCAGTTTTTCAGTGAAGTTATCCACGTTCATCATGTCCAGTATGGAGTAAATTCCCTGTTTCTGGGCTTCGTGGATTGCTTTTTCAATTGACTCCTGAGTTCCGAGTCCGGAGATAGCCACTGCATCAGCAGTTTCATCTGCAGCCATTTTAACTTCTATACGACCCACATCCAGAGTTTTGAGATCGGCAATGATAAAGGCATCTTTCTTGAGTTCCCTGATCTTACCAACGATTCCCACTCCAAACTTCTTAACCAGTGGGGTTCCTGCTTCTATTAGGATTCTCTCCCGGTCTGGTAGACTGTCGATGATGCGTTCCATTTCCTGCATGTTATCCAGATCAAGAGCCACCTGTAGGTATGGTGGCTTCCATAGTCTGGTTACTTTGAAACCCATTACTGGATGCGCTCCTCTGTCTTTTTCTGCTAATACTTTGTTTACTGATGGATATCCTTCCATTGCTCTTCTAAGGGCTAGTTTGGTTGCTCCGTAGTTGTACTGGTATATTTTACGGTAATCTGATGCTTCAGGGTGAATGAACACACTGATGATTAGAACCATATCCTCGGCATCTTCTTCTGGTAATATGCCTTCGGCAACAGCATCGGCCACTGCTCGGCCCACTGCAGTTTGAGCAGGTCCGAATATTTTGTTAGCATCGTCAAGACAGCGCACACTGACCTTGGGTACTATAAGCGTTGCTGGTTTGGTCATCAGGTTGGGTCTGATGACTGAAAGCAACGGTGTGTGGCCCAGTGAAAGATTTGACATGTTATTCACGAAGGCAGTACCTACTGGTCCGTTTTTATCTCCAATTACTAGATCAATGTGAGCAATTTCATTTCCGTTTCCGATTAAGGCTTCCCCTATCTGGTACATAATCATGATCCTCCAATTTAAGTCTAAATTTATACATTAATTCTATGAATGATGGATTATAAATAGATATATTCTACCAGTCTCAAAATGGCAAATTCCCACCAACCCTGTTGGGAAGGAAAAAAAATAAGAGGGTAGAAAAAATAAAAAAAGATTTTTTTTGGGGGTTAAAAAAAAGTTTAGATAGTGGATTAATCTACTATTTTACCTTCTAAATAATCATCATAACCCGCAAGATCCAGGAGTCCATGTCCAGAGAAGTTAACCACAATGTTTTTCTCTTCACCAGTCTTCTTGCATTCAAGTGCTTCATCTATTCCGACTTTTATGGCATGGCATGTCTCTGGCGCAGGTACTATTCCTTCTGTTCTGGCGAAGGTCACTCCGCTCTTGAAGATATCGTTTTGTTCCACAGCTCTTGCTTCCACAATACCCTGGTTAACTAGGAGGGCCACTAAAGGTGACATACCGTGGTACCTGAGGCCTCCAGCATGGTCTGATGGGGGTATGAAGTCGTGTCCCATGGTGTACATCTTAATGAGTGGGGTAAGTCCGGCAGTGTCTCCGAAGTCGTAACAGTAGTCACCCTGGGTCAGGGTTGGGCAGTGGGATGGTTCGGCGGCAATGAATTTACAGTCGATTTTTTCATCCAGCTGGTCTTTAACGAATGGGAATATGGCTCCAGCGAAGTTACTGCCACCACCAACACAGGCCACCATAACATCTGGAGATTCATCGAATATTTCCAGTTGTTTCTTGGTTTCCTGCCCAATTACAGTCTGGTGTAACATAACGTGGTTTAAAACGCTTCCCAGTGAGTAATTTACTTTTTCATCGTTTAAGGCATCTTCAATTGCTTCGGATATAGCCACTCCCAGGGTTCCAGGATGTTCTGGATTTTCTTTCAGGACTTTTCTACCGAATTCAGTTCTATCGGTGGGTGATGCTAATACCTCCCCATTATAGAGCTGCATGATGGTTTTACGGTAAGGTTTTTGGTTGAAGGATACTTTAACCATGTAAACTGTGCACTCCATATCCATGAGGTTACAGGCCAGTGAAAGAGCGGTTCCCCATTGTCCTGCGCCGGTTTCGGTGGTTAAACGTTCGATACCGTCCTGTTTAGCATAGTATGCCTGTGCTATTGCAGTGTTTAGTTTGTGACTCCCAGTGGGGGAGGTGTCTTCCCTTTTGTAGAATATCTTGGCCGGTGTGTCCAGATGGTCTTCCAGGGCTTTGGCCCTGGCCAGGGGGGTGGGTCGCCCCATCTGTTTGTAGAGATTCCTAACTTCTTTTGGAATCTTTATGTAACGTTCTGTGGATAATTCTTGTTCCAATACTCCTTTGGAGAATATTTTTGGCAAGTTTTCCAGCTGTTTTCCTTCTTCGGTCTGATCGTAGGCAGGGAACTCCACTGGTAAATCCGCGGCGATGTTGTACCATTTTTTGGGAATTTCTTTTTCAGTTAATTTTACACTGTACATGAATTTCACCTCTTAAATTTCCTTGATTTTAAATTTAACCTGAATTCATAATTTTTTTAGAAAATTTCATCTTATTTTGCCCTATTAACATGATTTAATAATAGGAAATACTGAAAAATCAATGAAATAATCTGTGTATTTTTATAGATTTTTTAGATGTTCCTCTATATAATTGTCTGACACAACAATATACTTAACGTACTACTTAAATCTTTGTTGTATATATGTGTACATCAGAATTGGGGTGCAATTCTTATTATAAAAGGGCCTATACAATAAACCATGAAAATACTGGCAATCGATGTGGGTACCGGGACCCAGGACATAATGCTATATGATTCTTATGACTCTATGGAGAATGCAGTGAAGATGGTTCTTCCTTCTCCTACTCAAATAATGGCCAACAGGATAAGAAAACATCACCATGATCTGTTTTTAAGTGGAGAAACCATGGGTGGGGGACCTATCAATAAAGCCATAAAAAATCATCTTGATAAAGGTTATCGGGTGGTGATGACTGAGAATTCGGCCAGAACAGTCCGGGATGACCTGGAAAGGGTAAGGTCTACTGGGGTGGAAATTGTTCCGGACACTGAAAAACATCCTGAAATTCCAGAATTAGAGCTTAAAGATGTTGATTTAACTGCAATCCAGGAAGCTTTATTAAATTTTGATGTGGAACTTGACTTCGACTGTATTGGGGTGGCAGTGCAGGACCATGGTTACCAGGCAGGAACTGGTGACCGAAACTTCCGTTTCCAGAAGATAAGGGAGAAACTTAACATTCCACGGACACCAGAAGAGTTCGCCTATGATGGGGAAGCCCCAGAATATTTCACCCGTATGCAGGGGGTTCTTAGAACATTAAAAGGTTATGAACCAGTTATAATGGACTCTAAATTTGCTTCAATTTGCGGAGCAACTCTGGATCCTCTTGTCAGTGACATGGATAAGTATGTGGCTATTGATGTAGGCAACGGGCATACACTGGCGGCATCTTTCATGGATGGGAAAATTCACGGAGTTTTCGAACATCATACTGGTATTTTAACTCCTAAACGGATAGAAGAACTTGTGAAACGATTATCTGGAGGTATTATCACTCATGAGGAGGTTCATGATGAACATGGTCATGGGGCATGGGTGGTGGATGCAATAGACTCCTATGAATGTGTGGTTGCCACAGGACCAAAGCGCGCTATACTGGCTAAAACAGATTTGAATGTGCACAACGCTGCTCCAGGGGGCGATGTGATGATGACTGGACCTGCAGGACTTATAAAATCCATTAAATCGAGATAGGAGATCCTGATGATTATTGACCCTCACATTCACAGCACCTGTTCTGGAGACTCCACTGCCACGGTGAAAGATATTATTAAGCATTCTCGCAAAATTGGCCTGGATGCAATTGCAATTGCTGATCACAACACTCTTAGGGGTTCTGAGATTGCTTTAAAAGATTTTGGCAGAATGGATGATCTGGTGATCATACCGGCCATGGAAGTTTCCACCAGTAAGGGACACATTGTGGCCCTGGGTATCAGTGAAGAAATACCAAAAGGAATCTCCCCTGAGGAAACAGTGGAACTCATACGTGTTCAGGGAGGGATTGCAGTAGCAGCACACCCATTCGTAACTTACCGGGAAGGATTGTTCACCAATGTGAAATTTGTGGATGTGGATGCCATGGAAACCCTTAACTCTCGTTATATATTTGGATACTCCAACTGGCGAGCTAAGAACATGGCTAAAGAAAGGAACATTCCTCAGATTGGTGCAAGTGACGCACACTTTTTAGGAGCTATTGGTAGCTGTGTCACGGAGGTGGAAGCAGATTTCTCAGTGGATGGGATTATCAAGGGTATTCTTTCCGGGAAGACCAATGTTTTCGGAGACAGAACACCATTACCCCTTATCCTTAAAGAAGTTATTAACAAGAAGATCCGGAGACTTTGAAGATATTTTATAATTTTCCATTTTTTTCGAAAGTCTTGACAAGTTTTTGAATAGGATAACCTGTTTTTGGACATAGTAAGATAAATATAAATATTTTAACACCCTACATAGGGCCATGGTTCTTGATCAAGTCATACAGTACATCCAGGAGAACTTTGTCTACCTGCACCCCGGTTACACCACATTCAATACCATTGTTTTTGGTATTATCCTGGGTCTGGTAATTCTCCTAATCATAAGGATGTTCCGTTGGATAGATAAAGACCCAAAAGACCTTTTTATACCATTAATTCCATTCATATTCTTTGGATCCAGTGCCCGGGCCCTGGTGGATAATGGCATATATCCCTTAACCTACATCCTGGTAACTCCAGGCATATACATATTAACTGGTTTAACAGCCATATTCACCCTTTTAGCATCGGTTTTAATTGAACGCAAGATTGGCTGGGATTATCGCTACATCATATTTGCAGTGGGCGCAGCAATATGTCTACCCAATATCTATTACACTCAACACCTCAATCCTGTGGTAGTATTCCAAGTGCTTGGATCATGGGCTTTAGTTTCTGCTCCATTTGTACTACTGGGTATGAAATGGAGTCTTTTAAAGAATAAATTTAATTTAGGTGTTCTTTTAGCTCATTTACTTGATGCCAGTTCCACTTTTATTGCGGTGGATTATTATGGTTATGGTGAGCAGCACGTCCTGCCCAATGCCCTCACCCAGATGGTGGACAGTGCCATTGTAATGTTTCCCCTTAAAATAGCAGTGATACTGCCTGCCCTCTATATTATCGACACCTATGTGGAAGATAAGACCATTAGGAACATGTTAAAACTGGCTATATTTATTTTGGGACTGGCACCGGGTATCAGGAACTTCCTGAGCCTGGCCATGGGTACCTGATTCTTCTAAAATCAGATTTACAATAAGAATTTTTTTTTTAACATAATTTTTTTATGAAGTCTTATACAAAATACTAATTAATGTCAAACCATAGGGGTCTTCCCATGTACATAGATAAAGTAAAAAAAGAAATGAAAATACCTGAAAAGGTGCGAATATTCGACACCACCCTCCGTGACGGTGAACAAACACCAGGGGTGGCCATAACGCCAGACGAAAAGATAAGAATAGCCAAGAGGCTGGATCGTCTGGGAGTGGATGTTATAGAAGTGGGTTTCCCAGCCTCATCGCTGGGGGAGCAGAAGGCTGCCCGGGAAATCAAAGGTCTGGGACTGAATGCACAAGTATGTGGTTTGGCAAGAGTACTGCAGGAAGACTTAGACGCAGCCCTGGACTCTGACGTGGATTACATTCACACCTTCATTGGCACATCTCCTTTACACAGGGAGTACAAGTTACATATGAATCAGGAAGAAATTCTGACTAAATCAGTGGAAGCTGTGGAGTACATTAAAGATCATGGTATCATAGCCGAGTTTTCAGCAGAAGATGCCACTCGAACTGAATTTGACTTTTTGAAAAACATCTACACTGCGGTGGAGGATGCAGGAGCAGATGTAATCAATGTACCGGACACAGTGGGAGTCATGGTCCCGGCAGCAATGCGACAACTGGTAAACGACCTCAAAAATGTGATAAACATCCCCATCAGTGTGCACTGTCATGATGACTTTGGCCTGGCAGTTGCCAACAGCCTGGCAGCAGTGGAAGCCGGAGCCCAACAAGTCCACGCCACCATCAACGGCTTAGGGGAACGGGCAGGAAACACCTCCTTGGAAGAGGTGGTCATGGCCCTCATGGCCACTTACGGTGTCAAAACTAATATAACCACAGAACTCTTAGTGGGAACCTCAGAACTGGTATCAAGAATCACCGGGGTGAAAATGCCCCCTAACAAGGCCATTGTGGGAGAAAACGCATTTGCCCATGAAGCCGGAATACATGTTCATGGGGTGTTACAGAAGGCTGAAACCTACGAACCAATGAAACCGGAGATGGTAGGACACACTCGCCGTATAGTCATGGGAAAACACACCGGAGCCCGGGCCATAAGATCCAAACTCGATGATTATGATATTGAGATGGATGAAAACCAGTTCTGCAGCCTGTACGACCAGGTGAAGAAGCTGGGGGACAAGGGCAAAATGATCACCGACGCAGATCTCCAGGCACTGGCTGAAACAGTTTTAGGAAAACCTAAGGAAGAAAAGGTCAAACTGGAAGGCTTCACAGTGATGACTGGTGATAATGTACTTCCCACAGCCACAGTTAAACTAAACATGGATGGTAAGATAAAAACCGCTGCAAAAACAGGTGTGGGTCCAGTTGATGCTGCCATTAATGCAATACAGGACCTAGTTAGGGAAACTGCTGATATTGAACTTAAAGAATACCATATTGAAGCAATAACTGGTGGTACCAATGCCCTGGCCGAGGTGTTTGTAATAATGGCTGATGGTGAAGGTAACAGTGCCACTGGACGTTCAACTGTGGAAGATGTGGTTATGGCCAGTGTTGAAGCTGTTTTAGATGCGATTAACAAAATTCTGATTGCAAGATAGAGATCACATATCACTTGGAAGTGGATAAACAAGCACGCAGAATCATTATAAGATGGCAATGATATAATTAACAAATAATTAATCAGTTAACAGTAAATAATGTTTTATAAATATCAGGAGCACAGATAACCATGGCCAGTGCAACTATTCTGGTGGTGGAAGATGAAAGAATCACCGCTGAAGATATCCGGGCAGGACTGGAGTTTGCAGGTTACAAAGTACCAGTAATATGTTCTACAGGTGAAGATGCCGTTCACCAAGCTGGACGAATTGAACCAGATTTAGTCCTGATGGATATTAAATTAGAGGGTGAAATGGATGGTATTGAAGCAGCTGCCCAGATAAGAAAATTGTATGACATCCCGGTAATTTATTTAACAGCTTATTCTGATGAAAAAACGGTTGAAAGAGCAAAATTAACAGAACCATCTGGATTTTTGGTTAAAGGGCAGGGAATGTTAAGTAAACCATTTGATGAGAACGAACTCCATGCTGCTATAGAAATCACCTTATATCGCCATCAGATGGAAAAGGAACATGACCAGATTTCATCGGCCATGTTACTGAAAACCAGTGAAGCGGTGATTGCAACCAATTCCACTGGTCAGATCAGATTCATTAATACCCTGGCTGAGAAAATAACTGGCTGGACTAAAGATGATGCACTGGGTAAGGATTTAGAAGAAGTTTTTCTACCTCTCGCTGAAATAAATGACGAATCATCCCTGGAAGATGTCCTGACCAGTGAGGGAACACCAGAAATAACTTCACGTGATGGGTCACGTTTCGCTATTCAGGGCACTGTAACTCCTATAAAAGATTACAAACACAAAATAAATGGTATGGTGGTGTCTTTTCAAGTTCAAAACGATGGTGAACAATATTTAAAAAACAGTGTTAATTGAGGGTTAGGGTAGATTAGTGGGGGAGTATGAAATGGCCAATATAAATATCCTGATAGTGGAAGATGAGAGGATAACCGCTGAAGACATGAAAAAAGCATTAATTAGTGTTGGTTTTAATGTGCCTGCCATTGTATCTTCGGGTGAAGAGGCTATTAAAGCATCTGAAGAGTTAAAAGTTGATCTGGTCCTCATGGACATCAAACTGGAAGGTGAAATGGATGGTATCCAGGCTGCCGAGAAGATCCGTTCCAAACTGGGAATTCCCATAATTTACCTAACGGCTTATTCTGATGAAAAAACAGTTCAAAGGGCCAAAATAACCGAGCCTTCTGGATTTATTCTCAAACAACCCTACGGATTTTTACGCAAACCATTCGAAGAAAGTGAACTCAATACTGCCATTGAAATAACCCTGTATCGGGATAGGCTGGAAAAAAGACTCCGAAAACATGATAAATGGTTAGGAGCAATGCTGAGAAGCATCAGTGATGGAGTAATTGCCACGGATTCACAGGGCCAAGTGAGATTCATGAATTCAATGGCTGAAGAATTAACAGGCTGGCTGGAGGAAGATGCTTTGGGTCATGATGTGCGAGATGTATTCAAACCCATGGATTACAAATTCCCCCAGGGTGAGAACATCCCCATGACAGAATCTCGTTTCAAAAAAGCCATTCTCCCCACCAAAGATGGAAGTAAATTGACAGTTGATGGTAGTGTGACCTTCATTAAAGACTTTGAAGATAATGTAGACGGCCTGGTGGTAATATTCCGTGCAATTGACTCGTAATCTTCGAATATTATTCATGTCCTCGTTGTTCCTGTTTCCGGAATTATTTGATTCAATGGAATATGATGATGGCCATCCATTAACCTCCTAAAAAGGTATTAATAAATGGTCAGGCACGATTTTTTAGTTTATTTCCCCATTTTTTTGTATGATGGTGTCAAGAGTTTGATCCCATTTGATGAACTGTCTTACAAAATAAAAAAATATTCTCAGTGTTGAATCCATATTATAAAATTTTACAGCTTTTTAACAGACATTCGTTTGATTTTAACATGCATTCACTTTTTGTAACGTTTCAAATTGCTTATTTCTTTAAAAAACTGTGTCATAAAATATATATAATATTAGGAACAGCTTAGAATCATAGTATATCAATGGAGGTTAAGTGAATGTCAGAGGAAAATGTGGTGTACATTGGAAACAAACCGGTAATGAACTATGTATTAGCTGTAGTAACACAGATGAACGGCGGTAGCAACGAAGTAATACTCAAAGCCAGAGGACGAGCCATTTCCAGAGCCGTGGATGTTGCAGAGATAGTCAGAAACAGATTCATAACTGATGTGGATATTGGAGGTATTGAAATATGCACAGAAGAGATTATGAATAATGAGGGAACCTCCACCAATGTTTCGGCCATTGAAATACAGCTTGCAAAGGATTTCAGTAAATAGTTTTTAAACCTCCTGTTTTCCTTTTTTTTATTATTAATTTAGTATTGTAGAGTTTTTTAAGAGAATAAGGAATAAGGCTCTATCCCTAGCTTAATCAATATAATTTTTTATTCAGTTAAATTGTGAAAATATTATTCGATTTTTTAATTATTCTAAAAAAAGAGTAACAGAAGATGATGAGATCTTCTGTGTTTTATCTTAAGAACCATATCTTAAGATTATTTTATTATTCCTTAGTTTTACGTCGGTTACGTACAGTTCTACCAATAAATAAAAGGGCGGCTATGATTACAATGCCTCCACCAATGTAGTAGACGTATACTGACATGGGCGCGGTTTTTTTGTCGTTGTTGAGGGCATACAGGGATCCATCATCTGCCCCAATGTAGATCATGTTTCCGTAGGTTGCTGGAGAAGACTGCATTGGCTGGTTAAGGATACCATAGCCAGGATTGTAGCTCCACTCTTCGTTACCGTTGTACTTGTTCACTATGTAAACTGTACCTCCGTCGGATCCAAATACTATTTTGTTATCGGTGATGGCGGCTGTGGTCTTCACCGCGCCACTGGCGGTGTAATTCCATTTTTCCACCCCGGTTCGGGTGTCCAAACACATCATCTTACCATTGTCAGCCCCTACAAAAAGGCTGTTGTCATTGGTGTCAACAGTTGGTGATGAGGCAACTGCTTTGCCCATATCGTAGTTCCACTTGAGTGTTCCATCAGAGGTACTAAGAGCGTATACTTTCCCATCGTCTGATCCAACGTAGACCATATCGTTCATCACTGCAGGGGATGATTCTACCTTATCTCCGGTGGTGTATTCCCATGTTTTATTCCCTGTGTTTATATTTAGAGCGTATACTTTCCCGTCATCTGATCCAACAAACAGTGTACTTCCAGAGATGGCTGGGGATGATTTGACTGAGCTACCTGTGTTGTATTCCCATACTTTGGTTCCGTTGTTTGTATCTATTGCATAAACCCGGCCATCATCAGAACCCACATATACCCGGTTACCCTGGACCAGTGGTGAGGATTCTATAGCGTTACCGGTTTTGTATTTCCACTTAACATCACCATTTTTGGTGTCTTGGGCGTAAAGGTATCCATCTGATGATCCTACGTAAAGAACGTCTCCAACCAGGGCAGGGGATGATATTATTGCTCCGTCAGTTTTGTAATCCCATAGTTTGGTGCCGTCTTCCATGTTAACTGCATATACATGGCCGTCGTTGGAACCAAAGTAGATTATTTTATTCATTATGGCCGGGGATGATTTTATAGCTCCCTGGGTGTTGAAATACCATACTGTAGGTGTGAAATCTGCGGCCTGGTCAATAAAACCGGTGTGCTGGGCATTTTCATGGAACGAACTCCAATCTGCACCTGCAACCGTCGCTACGCCCATTGGCGATGCCAGAAGGCATGTTATCATAAATCCGAGAAGCATCTGCTTTTTTCCAATATCCATTGTTATCACCTTATTACACATTCGTTAAGCTAAACTCTTCTTAAATGTCTCTGTTAAATCTGGTTACACCCATAGCGAAGAATAATAGGGTGAAACCTGCAAGTACGGCTATATCAATCCAAATATCACCCAAAGTTGCCCCTTTTAGCATAACTCCTCTTAATGCATCGTTAGCATAGGTTAAAGGCACCACATAGGCTATTTTTTGGAATATCCATGGCATGGTTTCCAGGGGGTAGAAAACTCCTGAAACGAACATCATGGGCATGGTGAAGGGCATCACCATCTGGGTGTAGTCTTCCTGAGTGGAGACCCTGGCAGAAACCATTATTCCGAAACCTACAAAGCACAATGCAGTAAGCACCAGGAGAAGTATGGTAAGTAACATACTACCGTTTATCGTAATTCCAAACAGTACTATTGCTGCAAAAATCAATACTATAGCTCTTGCTGTTTCTATGGTTAGTTTGGATATGATTTTACCTCCCACTACAGTGGCCACACTGGTGGGGGTCATGAACAATCGGGCCAGTTCTCCTCGTTCTCGTTCTCCAGCTAAGGCCTCTCCCATGCTGAACATGGCTCCCATCATGATGGTCATGGCCAGAACTGCTGGAACCAGGAAGTCAATGTACTTGATGTCACCGTAGATCTTGTTGATCTGGAAGTTTATGGAATTCATTATGTTCTGATAGTTAACTCCAGCCAGTGCCGATGTGGTTTGAACGCCCTGTGACTGTACTTGAACGGCTGTGGACTGATTATTCATTGCTTCCAATTTTTGAATCCCTATCTGGGCAGATATCTCGCTGAAAAGGCCCTGTGTCGCTGGTATCAGTGCCTGGGTGGCCATCTGATCCGAAGAGTCCACGTATACCACCACGGATTTGGCATTGGAACTGTTTAAATTTTCATAATCAGGGGGTAGTAATATGGCTGCTTTAACCTGACCGGATTCTACCATTTCTTTTCCCCTTTGAGGGTCATTTATGATATCCTTCACATTGTAAAAGGACGTCCCTTTAATGGCATTGAGGGTAGCATCGGTTACAGGACCATCGCTCTGTTTCACTATCACCACAGGAATATTTTCAATGGATCCTCCCATACCGTAACCGAAAAGGGCGATCATAAGTATGGGAAAGAGAATAATGGAAAACAAACGTGGTTTATGCCTCCATAGAACTATAAGGTCTTTTTTAAGCATCCACATGATTTTTTTAGTTTCAACCATCTAATCACCTCCCTCCCCTTCTTTTTTAACTTTTTTGGCAGTTACTTTCATGAAAACATCTTCTAAGGAGGGGTCTTTAGTTGAAATTGAGGTTATATTTCCACCAGTTTCCATTATTGTTGATATTACTTGGGTTACTGCATTTTCAGTGTTGGCTAATTTAAAACCAAGTCTTCCTGATGCATGAGTTTCAATGTCCAGGACGCATGGGATCTGGGATAATCTATTAACCAGCTCAATATCTGAGTTGGTCACCATTAAGCTCATTTCTCTTGCTTTATCCATTTCAGATTCTTTTACAGCATCCTTCAACTTACAGAAGGAAGGGTGGTCACTGGTCTCAGAGTCTTCCATTTCACGGACAATTTCCCCTATATTATTTTCAACAGATTCTTCCTGTGTAAGTACTGTGTCTTTGAGGCCCTGTGGGGTGTCAAAGGCAGCAAGTTTTCCTAAATTGATTATACCCACATGATCACAGAGCATATCCACTTCGTACATATCGTGGGAGCAGAGGATGATGGTGTGGCCGCTCTGGTTCAGTTCATCAATCAAATCCCATAACACACTCTTGGTGGTGGGATCCAGTCCAATGGTAGGCTCATCCAGAAACAGAATATCTGGCTGATGCACCAGGCTGGCAACTACCGATACTTTTTGTTTTTGCCCTCCGGACATCTGCTTAACCATCTTGTTTTCAGCGTACTTAATGTCCACCAGTTCCATCAATTCATCAATTCTCTGTTCCTTAAGGTCCCGGGGCATTCCGTAGTAATCTGCACATAATTCTGCATTTTCCCGTGCAGTGAGATCACCGTATAAGCTTACCAGTTGTGGTACCATCCCTATTTTTTGGCGAACTTGGTCTGGTGATTCAATAATATCGTATCCTGCTACTTTTGCTGTACCGGAAGTAGGGGGAATAAGACAGGTGAGCATTTTTATGGTAGTTGTTTTACCGGCACCATTAGGTCCTAAAAATCCGAATATACTTTTATTTTTAACTTTCAAGTCTAAAGCGTCAACTGCTTTAAAATCACCATATGTTTTGGTGAGATTAGAGGTTTCAATGGCATATTTCATACCGTTAACTCCTATTATTTTTTTATACACATTACGTCTTCTAGAAAATCTTCATAAAGGTTATTTTCACGGGCTTTAAAGAAATTTCTTATCTTTTCAAGGGTTTTAACACCTTCTGGGGTTATTTCGTAATATTTAACCTTTCTTTTCCCATGGTTTTCCCAAGTGCCCTTTATAAGGCCTTTCTTTTCAAGTTGGTGTAATTTGGGGTAGATGATGCTGGCGCTGGGCATCTTAATTTTATCACTAAATGGTGATGATTCATGGAGTTGGGTCATGATCTCATAACCATGCTGTCCCTTTTTACTGATAAGCCAGAGCATTATTATGGGGCCTGAACCTCGCATAACGCCTCTGACCAGTTTTTTTTCGAATTGATCCAAATTTCCAAATAAGTCCTGGCTATCCATTACAGCACGGTAGTAGCCACGCGATTTTTTAAATTCGATTTTTTCAAGTTCATCTGTGGGAATATTGTCCTTGGAATCTTCTGGGGGGTTATCTCTAATTAGCTCATCATCCATCCACTTCACACCTCTCCATCCTCATATTGATATATCAATTTTCGACATAGTTTAATTAGATATATCCACTTTCCATATAAAGGTTGGGGGGGGGTCACAGTAAAATCAACTAAAAAGTATACAAACAGGGTGTAAATCTTCTGATGGGAGAAGATCAATTAAAATGAAAACTGGTTATGAAATGAATTCGAAAAATATATCATAATTACTTTTAAAAATATTTAATATGAAAATTGGATTTTCAACTCTAGCTCTTTTCATGAATTCCTTTGAAGATTTTCTGGACAAAGCAACTGCTGATGGCTTTGATCTTATGGAAATACTCTGTGAAGGTCCTTATTGGCCCCGAAATATTCTCAGCCAGGGGGAAGAACTGGAAATATTCACGTCATATGATGTGGATGTTTTCCTGCATGCTCCCACCATAGACCTAAACCCTGCTAGCATGAACCCTGGTATTCGAGAGGAAACTCTTCGTCAGATTCGGGAAACAGTTGATTTAGCATCAAAAATAGGGGCAGAAGCCATAACCACTCATCCCGGGATGATACACAGATTAGAAGACAGAATCAGAGAAATGGGTAAATATTTTGCCATTGAAACTTTAAAAGAGGCAAATCAATACGCAGAAGATCGGGGTGTTATTTTATCGGTGGAAAACATGCCACATCGTTACGCTTACTTCTGTAACACAGCACAGGAACATTCTTACTTCCTGGATCAATGTGAATGTCATGCTACAGTAGATCTAGGTCATGCCAACACCACCAACCATCCTGCTTCATTTTTAGAACTTGAAAAAACCCATTACTATCATTTAAGTGATAATAATGGGGATAAAGATCAACACCTTGCCTTGGGTGATGGAACACTTGATCTGAACCTGATTAATGGCATTGACAGGGGAATCATTGAATTAGACAATTATGATAATGTTATAAAAAGCAGAAACGTCCTTATTGAACTAGAAAATAATAATATGTAATAGTAGTAAAAATAGGATATGGGGGTATTAGATGTCCAGTAAAGTGTATTTTTCCAATTTCCGCTCTCGAAACCAGGGAGAAAACAAAACCAGTAAAATAAAGCAGTTATTCGACATGGCCGGATTTCGAGAATTCATCCAGAAGGATGATCTAACTGCCATAAAACTTCACTTTGGAGAAAGGGGAAACGACACATATCTTAAACCGGTTCTGGTAAGTGCAGTTGTTGAAAAAATTTTGAATTCTCAGGCTAAACCTTTTCTAACTGATACCAACACGCTTTATTATGGGAGCCGTCATAATTCAGTCGACCACCTCCAGACAGCCATAAAAAACGGTTTCGCCTACGCAGTTACCGGGGCGCCGGTGATTGTTGCCGATGGAATCCGTGGAGATAACTGGATTCCAGTAGAGGTGGGCTTGAAACATTTCCAGAAAGTTAAAATTGCAGGAGATATAGAAAATTCAGATAGTATGCTGGTTTTATCCCACTTCAAGGGCCATGGCATGAGTGGTTTTGGAGGGGCGATTAAGAATCTGGCCATGGGATGCGCATCATCCCCGGGGAAAATTGAACAGCACAATTGTGCCCAACCCATCATAAGTGATAATTGCACCGGCTGCGGGACATGCATTGGGTCCTGTCCTTTATCCATTATGTCGCTTGTGGAAGGTAAAGCAGTGATAGATATGGAAAAATGTGTGGCCTGTAATAACTGTCTGGCCAACTGTCCTGAGTCAGCTATAGAACTTGATTTTAATTCATTATCCGAGTTCATGGAGCGAATGGTAGAATATGCCTATGGTGCGGTTAAAAGTAAAACGGGCAAAGTTGGTTACATTAACTTCCTCATGGACATTACCCCTGACTGTGACTGTGAAGCATTCAGTGATGCTCCCATTGTCCCGGACATTGGAATACTGGCATCCACGGATCCGGTGGCCCTGGATAGAGCAAGCTATGATCTGGTGAATCAGCAAGTGGGATTGGAAAACTCACTACTTGAACATCAACACCATAAAGGAGGCGATAAATTTAGAGGAGTGTGGGAAGGTGTTGATGGACGGGTATTGTTGGAATATGCAGAAGAAGTTGGACTGGGATTTGGAAAATATGAGTTAATAAATCTATAAAATTATAAAAAAATAAGATTTCTATAAAATATCCATAAAATATGTAATTGATATCATCAGGCCAGGGGATGTTTTACCCATAAACTGGCTGTTTATGGGGTGCAGAAAGTTCGTTTATAAATTTTTCCATTTTTCCCGCAGACCAAGGTATTAAATAAATGAGAATAAAACGCAAATATTAGAGTGTTAATTTTTTTATCTAAAATTAAAATCTAGATAAGAGAGGGGTTTTAAATGGATACAGCTTATACATGGCTGATACTGGGGATAATTGGTGCATTAATAATGCTTGGAATTCAATTTTATTCTAAACGAGTTTTAACCACCAAAAAAATAGTGGGAATTACTCTCCTATCCTTACTGGTTATCACAGTAGGATTTGGTTCCATTTGGGCTTCCATTGGACATTCATTCTTCGCCAATCAGGTGGCTTCATCCATTGGGTGGGCTCCGGGAAGTCCATTTCAACAGGAGGTGGCCTTTGCCAACCTGGCATTTGGGGTTCTGGGAATATTATGCATCTGGATCAGGGGTAATTTCTGGACAGCCACTGTCATAGGAGTTTCCATATTCCTCCTGGGAGATGCCCTGGGCCATATAAGCAACATCTTTGTCACTGGTAATTACGCCGCTGGAAATGCAGGGGCTGTTCTGGTTCTGGATATACTGGTACCACTACTTTTAATTGGTTTACTGGTGGCCTACCGGATCATGGAGGAAAGAGCAGTGCGCAGTGCCATTAAGAGTCTGGAACGATCATTATAACTAAAGAGTTTTTATAACGAGGTAAACCATTTGCAGAACAACGAAAAGACAATAGAATCCGTGGGGATCAGTGCCCGGCGCATAGAAACCCTTGTGGATGGTGTTTTCGCAATAGCAATGACCCTCCTGGTTCTAGGAATTGCAGTACCCTCCATAGCCAACCCCACTGAGGCCAGCCTTTATCAGGCCCTTTTGGACCTTCTACCTAATTTTTACAGTTATTTTATCAGTTTCGTTCTTCTGGCTGTTTTTTGGAGAATCAACCATGTCCAGTTCAACCGGATTAAAAGGGCAGATGACACTTTACTATGGATAATTGTCATCTGGCTACTTTTCGTGGCATTGGTTCCCTTTTCAGCATTCTTTGTAGGGGAATACGGGAATTTCCAGATTCCAAACATCTTCTTCGACCTGAACCTTTTTGCCATCGGATTTTTATTATTCCTAAACGGGCGTCATGCATTCAACCATGGATTGGTGGATGGTGTAGATGATGAAATGCGAAAATCAAGTTTAAGGGTTAATTTAATGTTACCAGTAATTTCTCTACTTGCACTGGGAATTACATTCCTCCCCTTTATGAAGGAATTGGGATATGGCTGGTCAAGTCTTGTTTATCTGATTATTCCTTTAATGAAACGTTACCAATAATTATTTGGGGGTAATTAATTTTTTAAGTAGGATTAATCAGTTCTAAAATGGTTAATAGGGTATTATGGGGCATTTATTAAAAACCATTAAAACAAATGATGGATTAAAATCAGAAAGCATAAATCGAATATCTATTAAAAATTGATATCTATTAAAAATCAATATCCAATTAAAAATTGATATCTAGAATTTCTTTAATATTACTAACCACCACGTCAGCAGCATCAAAAACTTTTTCAGGTGTTTCATCATCTTGCTGTGTGGTTAAAACGCCCACATCTGCCTCTTTAAGTGCCAGGATATCATTGGCACTGTTACCCACCATCATCACCTTGTATCGATTTTTAAGTCCGGCCACAATTTCCTTTTTTCTCCAAGAATCTGCAGTGCCGAAAACATTCTCCGAGGGAATGTGAATGAAACTGGCCAGTTCCTCCAGGGACTTCATACGGTCTCCTGAGGCCACGTAGATGTGGAAGGATCTTTTTTTGAGTTCTTCCACCACTCCTGAAACTTCCGGAAATATTTTACCCCCTGCAGTGATGGTGAATTCAATATGGCCACTACGGGTGTTCATTATGAAGCCAGATCCACTGCATATCTGCACGTTATAATCCTTTTCAACCACAGCTTGAATGGTATCCTGAATATCACTAATTTTAGCATTTTCATTTTTAATAAGGGTTAAAACATCTTCTTTTTTGATATCTGAAGATGCGTAACTTATATCGAAAGGCACGTTGTTACGCACTATGAATTGGTGAATGGTTTGATCTGGTCTGGCATTGACAAGACAAGTGGAAGGGTCTGTCTGAAGGACCACCAGGGCCCGGTGTGGATTTTTATCAACCAGGTCAATGGAACTGATGTGATCATGGATAAATCCACTATTAAGATCTTTAATAGCCCTGTACCTGGATATTAGGGTTCCGGAGTTATCGAAAACAACAGCTTTCATGTTTCTATAATATCTCCTCGTAACTTAAATAATTACAAATTTAACCAGAAAATTCACATTTCTAATTACTGTCAGGGGGTATAAAACCTAAAATAAAACTGATAAATATTACAGAATTTTCAGGCTATTAGGGTGGAGTAAATGAAATAAATTCCTAAAAGCACCAGGAAAACTCCACAAATCATCATCATGATCCGGTAACGGTTACCGGGGAGTACGCGCCTGCCTTTGCTGGTGAAAAAAGATACTAGGCTGTACCAGCCAAGATCTGCCCCCCAGTGGCCCACCAGAAAACTAAAGACTCCTATGATTCCTGCTAATTCTATTCCCTTGAGTAGGAAGGCCCAGCCCACAGTGGCCCACCAGAGATAGAAGTAAGGGTTGGTGATGCTGGTAACTATTCCGCTTAAAACTGATCCTCTTTTTTCAATTGGCTCTCCATCCCCTGGGATCTCTTCTGGCAATGGAGATCTAGCTATGCTATAGCCAATGTAGATGAGCATCACTCCTCCCACGCCTCCGATGATCATGGTTACCCACTGGGATCCAATAACCCAGCCCAAGCCCAGTATCAGGAGTATTATCAGGGTTGTCTCGGCAATGACATGTCCCAGAACTACCAGGGGCCCGGCTCGGGATCCCTTTTTAAGGGAATCAGATATGGTAACGGTTAACATGGGTCCCGGAACCATTGCACCCGACAAACCCACCCAGAAGGAGGCCGCTGCAAATAAAATAACTTCTATCCACATTTAAATCATTCAATTTGACCTTAAATCTTTTAGAATACAATTATTGGAATAATTCAAAGATAAAAATTCAAGGATTATGCTTCTTTTTCAAGACATAATTTATTTTTTTTTTAATCTTGTAATAATTGGATGATGTTGTATTCATTGCTTCATTGTAGTTAAGGTGTAACTTTGTACTATCTACTATTATCTCATAATTAGTGGAATAAATTATGAATAAAATAATAGTATGATTAGTAATTAGGCTGGTTCAGCACTTCTATGATCTGGGATAAATGCTGGTCTATATCTTCGATCTGGTCATCAGTCAGGGATCGGGTCCGGGATAAGAACTGGAAGCGTTCGTATACATGGCCCATTTTATTCAGGACTTCGCTTCGATTTACTTTCTGGTACATTCACATCACCAGAACTAGATTGAACTTTCAAACCTATATATCTTACCAAAAAGAAGGGTTAGGGTGGTTCAATCCCTGCAAACTAAAAAAAGAGATTATAATTTAACTCATGAAATTAAAATCTGTTCCCATTCCCTGTTCACGGGCCCGTCTGTAGATGAGTCCTGCAGTCACCACATCCTGAACTGCCAGACCAGTGGAGTCAAAAATGGTGATCTCATCACCTTCTCTACCAGTTTCCTTTCCAATAACCACATCTCCCAGTTTAGCATGGATATCCTTTCGTTTCAGAACATTCTGTGAGACTGGTACGTTGATCTCCCCACTGTGACTGGCCTGATCCCAGGAATCAATAATGATCTTTGACTTTAAAAGTAACCGGGTTTCCAGTTCCTGTTTACTGGGGGCATCGGCACCCATGGCGTTAATATGGGTTCCGGGGCTGATCCAGTCAACTTTAATCAGGGGCTTCCGTGAGGGGGTGGTGGTTACAACCACATCAACATTCTTTACAGCTTCTTCTGCAGTTTCAACTGCTTCCACATCAAAACCATAGAGCTTTGATGCTGTTTTAGCAAAATTGGTCCTGGTGCTGCAGGTTCTGCAGAAAACCTTTGCCTTTTTAATATCCATAACCTCGTTAAGGGCCATTAATTGGGTGCACGCCTGTTTACCCGCACCGATTATTCCCAGAGTCTCTGAATCTGGTCGGGCAAGGTATTTGGTGGCAACTCCTGCCGCTGCACCTGTCCGCATATCAGTTACCCAGGTTCCGTCCATAACTGCCATGGGAAAACCGGTCTCTGGATCTACCAGTTCTATGACTGCCATCACCGTGGGTAGCTGATGTTCGGTGGGGTTTTTGGGATGCACATTCACGCATTTAACTCCTGCCTCTTCATTGCTCCGCACGTAGCAGGGCATGATCCGCAGATCTCCTTCATGGAAAAATAAGTACTCTTTGGCTGGCATCTGCACATCACGCTGAGCGTAGGCCTTAAAAGCGGTTTCAACTGAATCAACAACTTCTTTCATGGTAATGAGTTCTTTAATCTCGCTTTGTTTTAGTAAAAGAGTTCCAGACATATTTGCACCTCTTAGATTAAATCATCAAATAAAAAATCAATTAAACACTCATAACTAATCATAGGTTTTTTTTATTGGGACTTACCCTGAAATTTTTATGATGACGGAAACATTTAACTTTAACTATTTGTGCATATAAGAACACTTTTTAGGAAATAAAGGTGGCATAGGGATTTTAATAAGCTCCACAACATAAAAGCAGATAGAAACTCACTACACCCAGTATTTACCATTAAAATGTTAAAGGGAAAATGAATGATTTAAACAAACGTTTCTGGGAAATAGACGTCCTTCGCGGTCTAGCAATACTGATGATGGTAACATATCATCTGGTATTTGATCTTACTTACTTTGGAGTGTTTCCATTTAACGTTTCATCGGGTGTTTGGTGGTGGTTCGCCAGGCTAACTGCCTTCATATTCCTGTTCCTGGTGGGAATTTCCCTTACCCTGAGTTACTCCCGAGCCGAATTAATGGGGCAAAAACAGGAAAAAAAGAATATTTTCCCAAAATATCTCAAAAGAGGAGGTAAAATATTTTTCCTGGGCTTATTAGTTACTCTGGCAACATGGATTTTCATACCTGGGGATTTTATAGTTTTCGGAGTCCTGCATTTTATTGGAATAGCAATAATCCTGGAATATCCATTTTTAAACAAAAAATACCTTAACCTAGTTCTTGGAATTATCTTCATAATCACAGGTTTCATTCTGGCACAGTTCACAGTCACCTATCCCTGGCTTTTATGGTTGGGCTTGAAACCCGCAGGATTCATCACCGTGGATTACTTCCCATTGATCCCATGGTTGGGAGTGGTTTCTTTGGGTCTTTTTGCAGGAAAAATACTTTATCATGATTATAAAAGAAGATTTCACCTGATTGACCTTTCACAAAATCCATTTACCCGGATGTTCAGCTTTTTAGGACAACACTCACTGCTGATCTATTTACTACACCAGCCACTTCTCATAATGATACTGTACTTTATGGGTGTTCTGGACCTGGGAAATTTATTTCATTTTATAAATGCATAATTAAAGACATGTATCTGGGAATTAGGAAAATGATGGGGAGTCGAAATTATAATTATTAGATTTAGATATTTAGGAATACATTTTAGGAATTAGGTTGTCTAATAAATATAATCAAGGGGAGGGGTCCCTATGCCCTATTTGATCTGTGAAGATTGTGGAAATTACTATGAGCTGAAAGAAGGCGAATCCTCCGAAGACTTCCAACTGGAATGTGATTGTGGGGGTGAGTTAGAGTACTATCCCACTAAATACGATTACTATAAAAAACACAGAATAAACCAGGGTTCTGTTGAAGAATCGGCTAAAAAATCTCCCAAAAACAAAGAAAAGATAACTGAAGGATTTTTTAGTAATTTAGATGCCCAGTCAAAGGGTTTCATGTTAGTAGGTGTATTGGGGGTAATTATTTTAATCCTATTATTTGGTTCATCAGGGATGATCTCTTCCATTAGTCCTTCCTACTTGGATGTAATGCCTCCTGAAATTCAGGCAGCCAATGCCCCTGTACTGGTGATTCTGTATGCTCCGAGATGTTCAGCCTGCCAGAAATTCGATTCAGAAACCCTAACCAACCCTGATATCCAGCAAAAGATATCCTCATATTCAGTTATGAGAATAAACGTTGATACCAACCCGGAACAGGCCAATCATTTCAATTCCAATGTCATTCCCACCATGGTGCTTCTTGATCCCAAGGGTAAAGAAATTCGCCGGAATGTTGGTTACATGACTGCCACCGAGCTTATAAATTTTTTAAAAACATAGAACAATGCAGTATTTAAAAAATATTGAAAAAATGATTTTTAAGGAAATAAGATTCAATTTTCAGGAAATAAGATTCAGATTAAATCTCATTTTCTCCCCTTACAGAAAGTGTAAATATCCACATCAATGGTAAATATAATAAGATTCATTTTCTAAATCAAAGGATGGTAATGATTAAACTGCACATAGATTCGCTACTCACGCATTAGGTGGGAATATGAATATTTTGGAAAAATCACAATCAATCAAGAATCATGAATTAACTTCAGAAGAGAACCTGGAAACCTTCATAAAACAAATCGGAAAGGATAATCCTAATATAAGGGCATTTGTTGAACTTAATTTTGATGAAGCCCGGGAAAGGGCAAATGCAATTGATGATAAGATAAAAAATGGTCAGAAAGTTGGAAAACTGGCCGGTATGGTAGTGGGAATCAAGAGCAACATCAATGTGGAAGACTTCCACATCACCGCTGCCTCTCCTACCCTGGAAAACTATCTGGGAAGTTACGATGCCACAGTTGTCCGGCGTATAAAATCAGAGGATGGAATTATAGTGGGAATGACCAACATGGATGAATTCGCTGCTGGAAGTTCCACTGAAACATCCTTCTTCGGACACACAGATAACCCCGCAGCCCCGGGCCGCATACCTGGAGGATCCAGTGGGGGCAGTGCAGCAGCAGTGGCCGCTGGGATGTGTGACCTGGCACTGGGCTCAGATACCGGGGGATCCATACGTAACCCGGCATCACACTGTGGGGTGATGGGATTCAAACCAACCTACGGTGCAGTGAGCAGGCAGGGACTTCTGGATCTGGCCATGAGTTTTGACCAGATCGGACCATTCTCCACTGACGTCAGTGGTGTGGCTCTCATGCTGGAAGTTATTGCCGGTGAAGACCGACGGGAGTGTACTACCATGGACTGGGAAGTACCTGAATTCACATCTTCCATCACAGATCCTGAAAATGCACTTAAAGGTATGAAGCTGGGTGTAGTGAAGGAATTCTTTGATGTCTCTGATGAGGCTATCGTTAATATTATTGAAGATCGCATCAACCAAATGCAAGAGGCAGGGGCTGAAGTAGTGGAATTAAACTTCGATTATCTCAAATTATGCCTACCTACCTACTACCTCATAAACTACGTGGAATTCTTCTCAGCCACCAGAAAATATGATGGTCGAAAGTACGGAGAACGCATCGAAGAAGTCTGTGGAGAAGAGGTACTGCGCAGGATACAGATGGGATCATACATCAGCCAGAAAGAATTCAGTGGCAAGTACTACAAAAAAGCATTACAGGCCCGATCACTCATTAGAAAAGAAATCACCGGACTATTAAAAGATGTAGATGCACTGGTGGGACCCACAGTACCAAAACTACCTCATAAATTGGGCACCTCACTGGAGCCAATGGAAATGTACGCCTATGATATCCTGACGGTTATAGCCAACCTGGCAGGAATACCTGCAGCCAGCACACCCGCAGGAGATGTAAAAGGAATACCCGTAGGAATGCAGTTCCAGGCAAAACCCCTGGATGATGAGAAGATAATGCAACTGATGGCGGCCCAGGAAGGCTTGAACTAAGTTCTTCCCAATTATTTTTATTTTTTTATTTCCAACCCCGGTTATTATCCAATTAAATGTTTAACAATCAATTAGATAATTGAATCAATAGTCAAATAAATCAAATAGAATTCATAATTAAAGGTTTCAATTAAAGAATAGAACATTCAATTAAAAAATTAACCCAGTCGTGGATCCCAATGAAAAAAATAGGCATCCTGTATGTTAAAGGATCACTACCCAATTTCGAGGACTTTGGAAAACTCCCCACCCATCTATTAAAGGACAATGGGGTGGTCAATGGGGAAAAAGCTCATGAAGTCTTAGATGGTCTGATAATTCCCGGGGGGAGTATCATAGAATCAGAAAGCATCACTCCAGAAGTGGCCAGTGTCATTAGAAAAATGGATGCTCAGGGTAAGTTCATACTGGGAATGTGTTCCGGGTTCCAGGTACTGGCACATAAAACTGACATAGGCCGGAAATCTCCCTGTCCAGTGGAACGAGAAGGACTGGGAATACTGGATGTCACATTCCACCCCCTCATTGGAACTGACCGGGTGGAAACAGAAGTAACTGATGAATCCTTCCTCACCAATGGAATGGTGGGTGAAACAATTACCGGTTTCCACTGCCACACCTATGGTGATATAAGGGGAGATGCACCACCCATACTCTTTTCACGGGTTAAAAGAACAGATTACACAGATAATCCTCGTGAAATACTCTCCGGTGTTCGTAATGATGAAGGTAACGTGGTGGGAACCATGATTCACGGATCACTGGATGAAAACCCCTCCCTGACAGGCAACATTCTCCAGTACCTGGATGCTGGTGAAGAAGAAATCCCGGAGATTCACCAGGCTAACCAGGAGCTCCTGAAGAAAATCAGGGGAGAAATAGGAATTGGATTGGATATTTATTCCGATTATAGGATACCCATTACTAAAAATAACCAAAAAAGTAATCAAATCCCTCCATTCCTTATGATTGCCAGCACAGGCTCTGACTCAGGGAAAACCTTCCTCACCACTGGAATTGTAGGGGCTCTTCGACGGAAAGGATACAGAGTGGGAGTTTTAAAAGTTGGTCCGGATACAAGAGACATTGTACCATCCCTTTACCTCAACAAAGAAAAAATGGTCAATTTTTCCTCCATAAAAATAGGAGGACTGGGCTGGAAAGACTTGGAAGAAATAATCAAGGGATTAAAAGGCCAGCACTATGATCTTATCTTGATTGAAGGTGTTATGAGCATATTCACCGGTTTACTAAACGAAAAAATACCCTTCTCAGCAGCGGAAATAGCCCGGGCGGGTAACATCCCCACAATACTGGTATCTGGATGTAATAAGGGGGGTATTGAAACAGCAGCACTGGATCTGGCCTCACATCTGGAGATGATGCAGAAAATGGGTATAAAAACCACCGGAGCCATCCTGAACAAGGTATATCACCAGCAAATAGCGGAAAATGCATCAAATTACATTAAAAAAACCACAGGACTGGATTGGGTGGTCCGGGTTCCCAAAGCTCAGCTGGCAGCACGGGGTGGAACTCCCGAGGTGGAGATAAAACTGGAGGATTTCTGCCTGAAAGCCATGGAAACAGTTGAAAAACACCTCGATGTGGCAGAAATCCTGAAAATGGCTCAAAAACCAGAATTCACTGGTTACATCTCTTATGATGAAATTCTGGATGTTTATTTATCTTAAACTGTTTATTCATCCTTATATTTACTTAACTTCAAAATAAACAATCTGGATAAGAATTTAATGAATTAAAAAGTTAATAGAAAAAGGAAGAAGTAAAGCCAGAAACCCTGAGTTTAAAGACCTTTAAACTCGTGGTAGGCTTCAATTAACTCGGCTCCACTTAAAAACACTAAGTCATTCTTTTTAGCGTACACACCCACTTTATCGGTGTTCATTGAACCACCGGTTTCATCATCCATCATTTCACAGCAAACCGCCACCTGGATGGTGCCGGCCATCTCAGCCAGGGCAATGCTCATCTCAGTATGACCTCTCCTTTTTAGAACATGGTCTTTAGCAGCTCTAAGTAGGGTTACGTGTCCTGGAGCACGGAAGTATTTACCGAAATCCTGGAAATTTCCATTTTTACACAATAATCCCAGTTCCTTAATGGTGCAGGCACGGTCATTGTCGGTAATACCTGTGAAGGTCTTCCTGTGGTTCACGGTTATGGAGAAAGCTGATTTTTCATCATATGGAATGTCATTGGGTGTTAATTCGGCGAGAACTGGGTATTCGGTGCTGGCTGCATCCATCATATCAGTCATGAAGGGAATTCCCAGACTGTCGGAGATTTCAGAGGATATGGGAACGCAGAAAAGACCACCGGCATCGTTCCTAATGGTGGTCATGTGCTGGGGGGTCATGAACTCCGCAGCCACAATCATGTCAGTTTCTCGCTCCCGGTTGTCATCGTCAAATATTAAAACTATTTCTCCCTTTTTAAATGATTCTATGGCTTTTTTTATCATGTGATCACTGATTAGATTTTTTTTTTGATAATAGATTTTTAGTAGTTTAGTTAACAATTGTTTTATAAGTTAAACATTTTTACATTCATATAGTTCATTTTATTTAAAAACAAAAAAATGATCTTCAATCTATTTTTAAGGTGGCCTCATCTCCATCCTCAAGTTTCAGAGTAATCCGAAGATTTTCCTTGGCAACGAATTCTAAAATTTCTGGAGAGTGTTCAGTCTTAACTGGGAACAGAATAGCTCCATTTACTATTCCATTAAGTTGGGCTGGGAGAAATTTAACATCCCCATAATTACCAGTCCCCTTGATGACTCCCATCTTATCCTGCATATTGGATATGTTGCCCGCGTTTTCCGGAGAGATTTTCAGGTTAAGAGTACCTGGAAATGGTTCAAATTTAAGTTTTTTCCTAAACTCCTCCTTGTAAACCTCTAAAGACATAAAATAACTGCCTTTATGAGTTCCAGAGATGATTTTACCGGTGATTTCCATATGAACTTCCTTTGATTTCGTTTAATTATTTTCAGTTATTAGATTATTATGTATGATTAATTATCCTTCAATTCCTGTTTGAAAGTTTCTGTTGCCAGCACATGGGCTTGCCTAATTGGTTCAGGGGTTTTGAAAACGCTGGTCATTTTCACAATATCTAATGCACTCTTTAGGGAGATTTTATGACCAACACTCACATATTTTCCCTTAAAAAAGGCCCCAAGCACGTGATTATTTTCTTTTATCAGTTGAAATTCATCACTGGCGTGGTGTTTTTGGGTGGCTACGTTTATATACCTTTCATCAATTAACCTTTTTGCCACACCTATGCTGGGAACATCCATGAGCACACCCACATGGGAAGCCAGTCCAAATCCACGGGGATGCATAACACCATGACCGTTAACCATTAAAACATCAAAATCATGTTTTAAAGTATTCAAAACAGATATAACTGGATCAGTCTCCCTCATGCCAAGGAAACCAGGGATGTATGGGAAAAATAGTTCCACTAACAGAGTTCCTTTCTCCAGTATCTCCAGACATTCCAGTTGCAACACCACTACCGCGGCAACTGCTTTATTATCAACTGAAAAGGAAACATCTACCCCAGCCACTGCATCCAACTTACTGAAACAGTCCTCTTCCAATACTTTATCTGCCAAGGAGTACTGTATGTTGGCTAGTTGCTGGGTCAGGTTGTAAGAACACATTATAACTAATAAATAACTCCTATTTTGTTAATTTACCGTTAGATGAAAATTTATCCACTTTGTAATACTTATATAACCTTAATAGACTTTTTCCCAATAACCGGTTAATAACTTTATTCTGAAACTGTCAATAATGTTATTTCCTAACCCTAAGTCAACAATGGGTTATTCTTTAATTTCTCCAGTTATAGTGCAGAATATCGGGCCTCGAATGTCTATAACTTTGTTTCTGCTGTTTATGTAGCGCATGGCCAGTTCATCCAGTTTAAGGTTGATATCAGAGGGAGATTTAGCTATGGTAGTACGTAACTTAATCTGTTCTTCTCCACTTACCACCATTTCCTCTATGCGGTAGGCTGCCTGGGCTGCCACACCACTCATGTAACTGATGCCGGTGGGTATGCCCTTTTTAAGGGCTTGAATAGCCAGATCATCCATTATCTCCTTTCCCAGATTTCCCAGAATCTCATCTGCAACATCATCCGGGGACTGGAAACGTTCCATCTGCGCTGGCTGGGGTACACCAACAATATTCCCATCATAAACATGCACACGATTCCAGCTGGCCGGTCCCAGTAGTTTTGTTCCTGCTTCTGGCTCTATGATCTTAACTTCAATATTCTTACCCATAAATTCTCCCTGGAAGGCGGTGAATTCGCAGGGTGAGCTGATGTCACTGTGTTCAATGGCGGTGCGGGTTATGGATTCCATCAGCTTTTGCCCATCATCAGTCACCGGGTACAGGTTCATATGGAGCATTGATGCCATTTCCCGGTCACTGAGACCCCATTTCCCATAGGTATGGGGATAAACCATCTCTCGGATATCCTCGTAACCACCGAGGATCATGGCAATCCTCTCGGCACCCACTCCCAGATTCATGACTTCCTGGTCAATACCGTACTTAGCCAGGGCAATGGGGGAGTACAAACCGAAGGTGGCTACTTCCACCCATTCTTTCAGTTTAGGATGATATCCGTAAACCTCGGTCTGGGTCCCGGGGATGTAGTACTTTGATTTCTTCTCATCCGGCAGGAATTTGAACTTCTGAAATCCGAAGTACTCCAACAGACTCTCAGAAACTGCCATTCCCATATCAAGGGATACCTCATCATCCATCCAGACACATGAAGCTGAATGGTAGGTCATAAGGTGGCTTGAATCTTCCCTTTGTTCACGACGGAAGCACCGGTCAATTGAAAACAACTTAACCGGTAGGGGGCTGTTTTGATGTAGGGCGTTCAGGGTTATGAACCATCCGGAGGTCATATGTGAACGTAAAGTGGTTTTACTGGAGATTGGTGTCAGTTCTTTGAGTTCAGGGAAGACCCTTTCCAGAACTCGCAGTCCGGTTTCATCGGCCACATCAAGGGCAATGGAAACATCATGAACCAAGTCATCACCACTGGTATCACCCTTTTTATAGCTTCTGAAAACCTCTTTAATCCCCTTGATTTTGTCTTCATTGAGTAAAACACCCATTCTCTCAATCTGGCCGATTTTATCCATACTGATCCCTATATCTGGGCGGGGAAGTCCTGCCAGGTAGAAGCAACGGTCCAGAACTGCAGGGGCTTCTGGTCCGAACTGACGGTAAACATGATCTTTTTCAATGAACAGGGGGTTGATGGTTTCCTGGAAGCCAAGTAGAAGGTAGGCCTGTCTGAGCTGGGCCATAGTATCAGAAAGTGGATGGGTTCTCCCTGGTTGGAAGTGCAGGCGGGGATATTCCTCATCATGATGGGGATTTTTCAAGTTTTTACCTGTTTCCACCCAGGCCTTTTCAAAATCCCTCTTCGCCAGTTTCAGTATCTCCTTTTTCTTCACTGCACATCCTCCCATGGGTTAAAGATAATATTGAAAATTGTATTTACCATATTTTTATATTTAATCATACCCTTAAACTTCTCTCCACTCTACTTAAAAAACTTAAATAAAAAGGGATTCAATTTCATAATATGGAAAGGGAGACTTACCAGACAGATGTATTGGTCATTGGATCCGGAGGAGCCGGGTGTAGAGCAGCCATCGAAGCAAAAAAATATGGTTTAGATGTAATTATAGTTTCAAAGGGATTATCATTCAAATCAGGGTGCACCACCCTGGCAGAGGGGGGTTACAATGCTGCTTTTGCCTATGTGGATGTCGCTGATAGCACCCAGGTCCATCTGGAGGACACACT
Source organism: Methanobacterium sp. (assembly GCF_016217785.1). Lineage (NCBI taxonomy): Archaea > Methanobacteriati > Methanobacteriota > Methanobacteria > Methanobacteriales > Methanobacteriaceae > Methanobacterium > Methanobacterium sp. The sequence goes on along the minus strand of NZ_JACRGA010000025.1, from coordinate 113,913 downwards.
TAAAGGAGGGGGATACCTCAACGATCCAGAACTGGCACGTATCCTGGTGGAAGAAGCACCAGGCCGACTCACAGAACTGGAAAGCTACGGTGCCCTATTTGACCGTCAGGAATCAGGAAAACTAAATCAAAGACCCTTTGGGGGTCAGACATATCGGAGGACCTGCTTCCAGGGGGATCGTACCGGCCATGAAATGATGACTGCCCTTAAAGAGGAGGTTATCCGGCAGGATATCCAGACAGTGGATGAAGTCATGATCACCACGCTCTTACAGGATACTGAAGGTAGGATTGGGGGGGCCTGTGGAGTATCATTATCTGATACGCATTTTTTAACCTTCCTGGCTAAATCCACCATTGTAACCACCGGTGGAGCTGGTTGGATATATCCTGTAACTTCAAATGCCCTGCAAAAAACCGGGGATGGATATGCGATGGCTTGGAAGGTTGGAGCTGATCTTCTGGATATGGAACAGGTCCAGTTCCACCCCACTGGCATGCTGTACCCGGACTCCCGCCGGGGAGTTCTAGTGACTGAAGCTGTTCGTGGTGAAGGAGGAAGACTAATAAACTCCCAGGGTGAACGGTTCATGACGGGCTACGACTCCCGCGGAGAACTCGCCACACGGGACGTGGTAGCTCGGGCTATTTACAATGAAATAATGGAAGGAAGAGGCACCCCTAATGGTGGGGTCTACCTGGATGTAACCCACCTTCCTCCAGAGGTAATTGAAGAAAAACTGGAAACCATGCTCCTGCAATTCCAGGACGTGGGAGTGGACATCAGGAAAGAGCCCATGGAAGTGGCACCCACTGCCCATCACTTCATGGGAGGGGCCAGGATAAACCCAAACTGTGAAACTAACATTCCCAACCTTTATGTGGCAGGAGAAGCTGCTGGTGGCGTTCATGGTGCTAATCGTCTTGGTGGGAACGCACTAGCCGAAACCCAGGTTTTCGGAAGACGGGCTGGAAAATCAGCCGCTAAAAACGTGCCAAAATCCCACTTCAAACTGAACCCTATCTACTTGGAAATGGAAGAGGAAAGAATTAAAAACCTATTCAAAGAAGGGGATTACTATCCATTCCAGTTAAAAAAAGAGTTACAGGAAGTTATGTGGAACAATGTGGCCATCATCCGCCGGGAAGAAGGTCTTAGATTAGCATTAAAGAATATAACTGCTATTAAAGATAAAATGGAAAGAATGATGGTGCCTGTGGGTAGTGGCTATAACCAACACCTCCAAGATGCCCTGGAACTGGAGAACATGGTTTTAATAGCAGGATTAGTTACTAAATCAGCCTTAATACGAGATGAAAGTCGTGGAGCCCACTATCGTGCTGATTATCCTGATAGAAGGGATGAATGCAAGAAGAGTATTATTTTAAATAAAAATAATAAAAATGAGGGATATTTGCAGCGGTGATGTTGTGAATATTGTCTGTACTGGTTTTTTTGGCCAGTACCACTCCTATTTCTATTTATTAATCCCTATTTAATTAATTCTACATTCCCTTATTTTTCAAATGGTATTATTTTTCAGGGGATAATTTCTTTTAAAAGCATTAATTCAAGAGAAATTTTTCATTAAGAATTTCACTTGATTTGAAAGAATCAGAATAAATAGAAATAGTAAGGATATGCCCTGACCGGGACTTGAACCCGGGTTATAGGATCCGCAATCCTAAGTGATATCCACTACACTATCAGGGCCATAAAATAATAGTTTTTTCATACACACTTGAGCTTAGTGTTGTATACTCTTCATTGGATTTTTTCCTATTTAAGTTTTGATGCCCAGTTATGAGACACATTAATTTTTAGGATCATTTTTAGGGCGTAAATTGTCAAGTTATCAGTACTCATCGTCAAGAGCGGTACGTATCCTGGAATTTATATCATGAGAAATCCATCTGGAACCAGACTGGTGGCCAGCATCACCATATTAATCTCTTTATGCTCAGTCCAACTTGCAGATCGCTGGTTTTCACGATCTATCCAAAATTCTTCAATTTTCCCAGCCAGGGGCAAGTACTCCCTTAAAGCGTCTAATAGTGGTTGCAGGGAATCTTCGGGGTCAATGATATCTGAACTTTCTTTAGTCAAACTCAGAAGTTTTAGAGCCCCTCTGAGCCCAATTGAAAGACCCAGTTCACGGAAAGCCAGACGATATTCCGGGGGAAAATCCAGGGGACTGCCCTGTGAGTAGTAATCCAGACCAACCAGCACAGATTCCAGCACGGATTCTAAAATACCCGCCAGATCTGAACATCCCTTTGATATCAACTGTGCTATCCTAAAAGCATCAAATAGTAAGCCACCAATACCCAGTGGATCATCTGTGGTCCAGGATAGTCCCTGACAAATATCCTTCATGTCCTCTATTTCAGCCGTAAGATCTAGTGACCTGGATGAACCAAAACTTTTCAAAGCAGTGATATGCACATCATTATAAGTAATAAAACCGTCCAGGGGGTCATGTTGTCCCATGGAGGATACTAATGGATTTTTTAGATCAATGCTCATCTTCCAGTACATTCTCCTTTGCCTACCAGTGGAGGAGAAGTAGGTGAAACTTCCATGAGCAGTTTTTGCAAGTTCCACGGCCCAAAGTATAAATTTAGGGTCAGAAGTCACCTTTCCTGTCTGATTAAGGGCGTGAACCCATTTAGTAAGGTAATGATAGTACTGTCCATCTTGATCCCATTCCAGGCGTTCATTCAATGGTTCTCCGGGCAGACGTTCAGGTAGTGGTTTTCCAATGCGCAACCCTCCGCTGGTTGGATGTAATTCTCCATCATTTTCGTTCAGACCACTGATCCAGCCAGTCCGGGATGCGTCGCTACGATGCCTGCCCAGGGTGTGATGCACCTGACCCACCAAGTCTAAAGCGAGTTCCTTGTATTTTTCATCACAAGTCTGTTTGAACAGTTCCAGAAAGTTGCACACTGCGAATGCATCAGTCCACAGGTAACGTTGTGGATGAACAATAGGTGGTTTTAACCCCGTGCCGACGGTAAATTCCCCCATTATTTCTTGGGCCAATGCAATGTTGTTTTTTTTAATTCTCCTTCCCCCACTCTGTTATTTGATGTTCGAGATTTAGGTAGGATCCTTCCAGATGACTAATTATGTAGTCCATTGGTGATGAATATTTATTACACAAAATATTTTTACACAATCTTATTAGAAATTTAACTTAATTTTTGTAGTATAATTAAAAATCAGATATTATAAACCAGATCCAAATGATAGGCCAGATCAGAATTGATTTAGACCAGATCTAATGGTTAGTCTGATTAGAATTTTAGATTTTCCAAGATACGGGTTTTTATCCTATTTTTGAACTCTTTTGGGAGTGGGATAAGTGGATCCCGACAATGCATGGTACTTTTGCCAAAACAGGGATCATAAAATGTTTCACCATTAAATTTCACAGGATTCTGGTAACGGGGGATGAAATGCCAGTGCAGATGAGGACAGGGAGGATCTTCGAGGTAGGAAGAGTTCATCAAACACCCCCAATTGAACATTGTGGCATCAAAAGCCTTTTTAACGGATGATTCCAGTTTTTTAACTACATTAGATAGGTCAGCCCATTCTTCATCATTCAAACCGGAAAGCTCAGTTTCATCCCTTTTAAGGGCCACAACACAGGTTCCCAGATTCCGTTGGTCGGGGGCCAGAATAATGAGCCAGTGTTCAGTTTCAGCCAGCAAGTCACCGAATTTGTGATCTTTTAACTTTTCAAAATACTCGCATTCCATTGGAATCCATCCAGATAATTTGAATCTGAGAGATTGAATATGTAAGTTTAACCGGATTAATATCTCTTTTACCAATCCATGCCGGTCTTTTAATTTTAGATTAACAGGTAAATTTGTGCTGCTGTTAAAAGATAACCCAGGCCTGTTCCCACCATTAACTGTGCAGAGGTGTGTCTTTTAAGGTACAGTCTGCTCCAAAGTACCAGGGGTACCAGTAAACTGAATAAGAGTCCAGGCCATCCGAAAAGGTAGATGATTGCAGTTGCTGGTCCGGCGATGCCCATGGCATGTATGCTGATCTTCCAGTAAAGACTAATCATCAAAACAACGATGGTATTAGTAAGATAACAGATCATTAAAACCGTGGTCAGTAGAGGTGCTCCTAGGGTGTACAAGACCACAACACCAATAGTATATGATAAGATCACCAGTAACAGGGGATAAATCCTATCCTCCCTTTGTGGCATGTCCACTTCCAGATTTTTCTTTTTTATCCATAATGAACTGGTAATTATGGGTAAAATGCTCACAAAAAAGATACTAATTGTTGAAAACCACAACCAATCTCCTTCATAAAGTAGGGCGTAGTTAATAACCAGGAAAACAGGAATAGCGACCAGGGGCGGGTTACTAACTGTGGATATGAAATTGGCCAGGGGTTCTTTTAATGATTTGTTTTGATTAAAAAGATTAAAAAGGGGCATTAATGTCCTTCCAGTACCCTGTTTTCAGGGGAGTAACAAGTTTTTTAGGGGGTATACCCTCTTTAAAACTAATAACTAATAAAATCTTTCATGACAGTAGGGCAAGTCTTATGGAAAGTCTGGTTAGAATTCCTGGGTTCATCTTAAGTAAATGCGGAAGGTGTAGTTTCCGCAGTTGCGGGATGCTGTGGCAACATTATCTGCATTTTTCAATTCCATCTTCCCGGCCAGGATTTCCCCGCCCAGCTGGCTTTCTTCGGTTAAAAGATATTCTCTTCCAGCCAAGTTTTTATCCAGAAAATTAGATGCAATTTCCCCAGCACTATCCACACTGCCCTGGCTATTGTTACCGGATGTAAGAATGGTTGACATACGTTCTAGGACAGACAGGTCATTTCCTTCATGGTAGTTGACCATCAAATCCATGGTGTCATGGGCTTTCTGGGATGAATGGATCTGGATGGTAGATTCAGAGGATACAGTGAAGTTGCTAACCCCAAAAAGAATTATCATAACTGGTATCAGAGCTAATACCGCATCTAATGTATAAGCGAATCCCTTTTCATCCATGTGATTCACAACAATTTACTATTCACAACATTTAGCTGCTCATTTATCATCTTATTATCCAATTTTATCCAATTTATCAAATATTCTAAATTTATTTATTCTAAAATTCCCTTGCTTATTCCCTTGTCCTTTGCTTATCTCCTCGTTATTTTGTGAGTTAAGATTTTTTTATTAGAAAAAGGAAAAAATGGGGGGGGGAATGTTCTCTTATTTATCGTATTTTTCCTTTATCCTTGCCACCACTTCGTCTTTCTTGGCAATGGCTTCCAGTGCTGATCTTTCCACCTTATGCTTCATTTCCTCAAAGTCTTCAGGGTGCAGGTCGCCAACGATCTTTTTGACCTTGGTGTATGCTGCCTCACGGAAGAGGGGTTTAAGTTCTTCTTCACCGTGGTCAGTGATGAGACGAGGGATTCCTGTAGCATCCACTTCCCCTATTCTCCCAATTCGGACTCCAGCACTGGAAACTGCCTTTTCCACCTCACGTGCAACATCTTCGGGTGCTATGATCATGAGGGAATCCACAGAAACACCCAGATGGTCAATGTCCAGGCTTTCCAGCATCTCCAGCACCTTAGGGTTAACCAGTTGTCGGATTTCATCCTCCCAGAAGGCCAGTCCCAATCCTGTGGTTTGGGATATCTCATGAGCATCGCCCCGGAGTCCTCCGTTGGTAACATCAGTCATGGCATGAACTTTAGGAAGGAGCCCTGCCTTTAATATGGCCTCAGAGGCCTGTATGAAGCTGATATCCATGGTTTCCCACACCACATCGAAGAGGCCGTGGTAGAGTGCAGTGGTGGTTATGGTTCCTCCACCGGATCCTTCGGTTAAGAGGATAACGTCTCCGGCTTCAGCCCGTTTACGGGCGGTGGGAGGGTGAGGGGATATTCCCACCGTACCCACGGCGCTTACCAGCCGGTCTCCCAAGACCATATCTCCACCCACACGGAGGGTACTACCTGCTACCAGGGGAACTCCAGTGAGTTCTGACACGGCGCATACTCCTGCAGTGTAATCGAAGAGTTTAGCTACTTCTCCATCGTCTGCCAGATGAAGGTCGCTCAGGAGTGCCACTGGTTGGGAGCCCATGACACAAACATCCCGCATGGATGCTCGGGCCACATGGAAACCTCCTAGGAAAGGATATTCGCTTAGACGGGAGTGTATTCCATCAACGGCTGTGGTTATGTATACTTCATCTGCTCCGGCAGCTGCTTTAACCACCCCTCCGTCGTCCTGGGCTGTGGGGTTGATGAAGGCATTGGTGTGGCTGCTACGTACGATTTCTGCGATTTGACGATGAACGAAGAAGTCTCCTGCACCTCGGGAACCCACACCCATCTGGCCCATCCCAATTCCTGATTTGGGATATTTTATCAGTTTTTTAAGGGATTCATCAGGGTGGTCTTCGATTTGTAGGGTGTATTTGACTTCATCCAGGACTGCCTGTGCCATCTTACTGGCCTGTTCTGGTTTGATGTCTTTAAATTCCAGGATCTTCTCCTGGAGGCTTTTTTGTACAGATTCTTCGTCATGATCTACCAGGGCACGCCTGGCGAAACCTTCTATATCCACACTAACACCTTCTTTAGTATTACTAATATTTAAATTTTTCTTACTTAAGTATGTAAGATTTAAAAAATAATTATAAAACTTTTTTAAGGAAGTTTTTCAGTATTTCCAGACCAATTTCTCCGCTTTTTTCAGGGTGAAACTGAGTGGCGAATACATTGTCCTGGGCCACCACTGCTGGAACTTCCACACCATAATCCACTGTGGCCATCACCACATCCTCATTATCGGGACGTACATAGTAGGAGTGGACGAAGTACATGTAATCCCTACCTATTCCTTCAAGTAAAGGAGAATCACGCTGGATATTAAGGTTGTTCCATCCCATATGGGGTATTTTAAGTCCATGGTCTCGCAGGGTCTCTGGGAACCGCAATACTTTTCCCGAAAACACATCCAGTCCTTTAACTCCGGGACTTTCCTCACTCTCACTGAACAACACCTGTAAACCCAGACAAACGCCCAGAAATGGTTTATCCTCCTGGATGTGCTGGTGGATGATGTCCTCATATTTTTTGAGGTTTTCCATGGCAGTTCCAAAGGCACCCACACCCGGGAGGATCATCACATCTGCTTTTTTTAACTCTTCTTTATCCCGAGTTACCAGAACCTCGGCACCAACACGATGGAATCCATTGCGGATGCTTTTAAGGTTTCCACTGCCGTAATCAATAATAGTTATCATGATCTTTGGTAATTTTAACACATTTTGGTTTGAATTTTACTAATTCAATTTAATTGAATTAAAATTTTCATATGTATAATTTATCCCTTTTATTATAACTCTCTAATAAAAAAAGGAAATTAATCACCGCCAAGGAAATTAATCACCTAATGTCGTAATAGTCCTTGACTCGGACGGTGTCATCAGGGTGGGGTGTTGATATTTCGTGGAGAACTGTGTTTTCCATGGCTACAATGGTGTGATTTTCCAGAGGTTTAATACGGATGGTGTCGTTTTTGCCGAAGTACTCTTTACGGTCTTCGAATTCTATGTATCCTGCTCCACTGAGGATATACATAGTTTCATCCTTCTGAGGGTGGTGGTGGTATGAGGTCTGGTATCCTTCCCTGATAAATAACTCTTTGGTTAAGTACTTTTCAGTGTTTATCAGGATCTTTTCGTATCCCCATGGTTTATCTTCCCGGTTCTGGTACTCTTTACGGATTTCCTCCAGTTCCTTGGAGGTATCAATGGCCATCCAGAACAGGCCATCTTCCTGGTAGTAACCGAGCTGGTTGTTCTTGGCGTACATAGGGAAGACGGTCTTTTCAATATCTCCCACGTCAAAGTCACCAAAATCAATTTCTCCCTTGGAGAAGTAAACTCCTCCATTAATATAATAATCAAGAACGGGTTTTTCCTTAAAAGAGACTAAACGGTCGCCACTAATCTCCACTATGCCGTACGGGGAAACCATGCGGGTGATAAATAATGATAGAGGGTGGTCTGATTTTTCACCACTTTCAATCATCTTTTTAATATTTAAATCTGCGACAACATCTCCGTTACGTATAATACACTGTTTACCTTCACCAACAGCATCCATTCCCAGTTTTATGGCGTTAAGGGTTCCTAGGGGTTTGTCTTCTTCTACGTATTCTATTTTCACACCCATGTAATCGTCACCGAATCTTTCCCGTATTTTATCACTTAAAAATCCGGTTAAGAGGAAAACCTGGTTAACACCTGCATTTTTAAAGTCAAAAAGCTGTTTATCCAGAATGGTGTAATCATCCTTAATTTCAATGAGGGGTTTGGGCACTCTTTCAGTGAGGGGCCTTAATCGCTTTCCAAATCCTCCGCAGAGTATCATACCTACTGTACTGGTCATAGTCATCACCACTATTTTTTATGTTTAACTCAAACTGTTTATCTATTTAATCAAATTCATCCTGTAATATTAAGATTCTTAATCACTATCTCATCATAAATCCCTTTATATTATTGGCTATATTATTAAGCCAGTTATATATAAAATTCACCAACAGGGTAGGAAACCATAAAAGTAAACCTTAGAGGGAACTGGTTATTCATTATTTCTCAGCAATTATTCCCCTTAAAACAGTTCCAAAATCAGATTCAACTATTTTATCAGTTCCCAGTGTTTTCGCATGGGCATCCAGCTCAGTAACCACCCATGTGTACCCTAAATTTTTCAATGGCTCCACCAGGCGGGGGCCATCGGTAATGGCAATTGATTGAACATCTAATTTTTCAATGGGCAGGGCATGGGGTACTCCAGCCACCACTATCAGGTCAAAGTTTTCTTTTTGTAGATATTCCACTGCTTTCTCTCCGGTCATGGGATATTCATCCAGTCCTCCGGTTATAATATCCACCTCTAATCCAGTTTCACCCAGTTCCTCCTGGATGTTCCGGGCATGTTGCCGGATACGGGGAAGACCAGTATCCAGGTCCAGGTTGGCAATGACCACTGGTTTATTTTCAGGGTACATTTCCCCAAAAGGTATCTTTAAGAGGTCAGCAAAAAGGTAAGAGGTCTCTTTCTTGGCATTGAGAACAAATACAATTTTATCTCCATTTTCAAAGGCTTCCAAAAGCGCACTGGCCACTTCTTCCTTATCATCGCCGTAGGATGGGGCGATGTATTTGCCCTGGGCCATTCCCCTGGTTTTTTCAATTTCTGTGGCCTTTTTGAGCATCCTGCTTTGCCTTTCAGCTTCTTCGGGGGGAATTACTCCTTCAAGCTGGGCAGCTTCTAATACAGCGATGGCTCCTTCGGTGTTATCACCTTCACTCAAACCACCATGTGATTCCACAGTCAGAACCTTGGCAGGAATTCCAGCATTGTTAACTGCTTCGCGCATGTCTTCACCGATGATCATACTGGCACAGGTTCCCACCACTCCTACCAGTTGGGGATGGAATAGTTCGTCTGCTTCACGAAGTGTTTCCTCCAGTTTGGCGGAGGCACCGAATATGAAGTCATTTTCAGACATGGCAGTGGTTACCACCCGCACTCCATCATTTTCCAGAAGACGACCAGTGCGGAAGCAGCAACCATGGGGTCCATGTAGGATGATAACATCGGCGTTTAAATCTCGGAGAGTGTAAAGGGATGCGGCAATGGGGCTGGGTCGGGGATGCAATGTATTTCACCTCTAATTTTTTTGTGTTATGGGGATTAAAATCATTGATGTAAATGAACTCATTAAACTTTGTAAGTTAACATTAACATTTAACTAATGCCATTAAATATAAGTTAAATCTGTTGGGCATGATATTCTAGTAAGATAATAAAATTTTTGATAATCTGAAATTGTAATTAAATAATTAATCTGATTATATTATATCTGTATATTTGATAATGATAAATTGCTAATTACAATAATATTCTTGAGGGGGCGATAATATGGCCAGAGAGCAATGGTTTTTGATCATTTTAATAATAATTATAACGGGCCTGGGAACAGCCACCAGTTTAAATGGGTTTTCTTATAATTACAATGGCTCTACTACTAATAATTCTACTCAAATAGGGGCTAACAACACTCTGACCACGGTCAAATTTCTGGGTGAACGTGACTATGGATTCGTGGTCCGTTACGGTCCTTACGGTAACACTAACTCCCCAGTTAAGGTGGCCTATGTAATGGGAGTTCACCCTATGGAAGTCCAGGCACACCAGGCGATGATGACTGCTATAACTGGGGACCGCTCCTTAAAACACTGTTATTACATTTATCAGATTACTGTAACCAAAAACAGGGATGATTACAATCAGGGAAGGATCAATGGCCAGGAACTGTCCCTGGACTATGCTGTGCCTGATATTAAGGCAAGTAAGTATGATATGGTGGTGGATGTGCATTCAACCAAGGGAGATTACCCTGAAACCAGATTCATCTCAGTTCCAGCCCAGGACAGCCGTTCATTAGCACTAGCACATCTTATTGTAAGCAAAATACCCTGGTTGGTATTTTACATCCCACCATTTGATGGTGGCCCTACCAGCGGGCCTTATGTAACCATACCAATTATACAGTCAGGAACTCCGGCCATGGTCTATGAGACGTACACTTACGCTTCTTTCAATGAAACACTGGAACACGCCACGGAATTTGCCCGGGTGGTTGATGGAATATCACTATAAAAAAAGGGATTTAAAACAGTATTTGAAATTGATTCACTTTATTGATTAAGTATCCTGTTATATTGGGTTAAGACCCAATTATTGACTTTAGATCACTTAAACTCAAATTTTAATAAAATTTATCTTCGGTTATTTGTTCGTGGAGATCAAATGAAAATCTCAAATTTAATGGAAGGAATATTCAAAGAAAGGCCAAATAGGTTCACCGTAACATTTGAAACATCTTCAGGTATTGAGAAAGCCCATTTAAGAGATCCTGGCAGACTCAAGGAATTACTGCTTCCTGAAGCCCGTTTACTCCTCCGACCTGCTCAAAATCCAGATAATCGCAAGACTAAATATGATGTCATTGCTGTCTGGAGTGAAGGAATCTGGGTGCTCATCAATTCTGGTTTTCACAGTAACCTGGCAGCTGAACTAATTGAATCAGGAAGTGTACCTGAATTATCAGATTACACAATAAAAAAAAGAGAATACACCTTTGGAAAGAGCCGTATTGATTTTCTTTTAACTAACATGGATAAAAGATTAAATAACCTGGATAAAAGAGGAAAAGAAGAGTCTCAAAAGGAGGGTAAAAAAAATTCGCTGGAAAACAGTAATAAAATGCTCCTGGAAGTGAAAGGATGTACCCTGGTTGAAGAAGGCCATGCCCGATTCCCTGATGCACCCACTATCCGGGGAAAAAGACACCTGGAAGAGCTTATTAAAGCAAAAAATGAGGGAATGAATTCTGCAGTTCTTTTTTTGATCCCCAGGGATGATGCTAAAGTTTTTTCACCCAACTGGGAGATGGACCCTGATTTTTCCAAGACACTGCAACAGGCAGAACATGAAAATGTCATGATAATTGCCTATTCTTTCACCCTCACTTATCAGAAAAAAGAATTGGAATTAAAACCATTAAAAAAGATAAAAGTAAGAGTTAAACCTTAATTTAACTCCAATTTAATCAGGTTACCTTAGTGTTCTCCAGTTTTTCGAATTCTTCGACCTTGCCAATACCCAGAACCACATCTCCGGTTTCCAGGGTGTAATCACGTGGGGGGTCAATGGTGAGATCTCCGTTACGGCCCACTCCCACCACTACCACTCCAGTTCTCTCGTGGATATCTGCTTCCAAAAGGCTTAAACCGTTGAACTGGCTTTCAGGACTGATTTTAACTTCCCTCATTTCTCGGCTGGTGTGTTCTGCCAGGACATCTTGGACGAACATAGCTTCGTAGCCATCATCGATGCTTTTGTACATGAGACGTCCTGATATTACGAATGGTGAGATTACCTGGTTGGCTCCGGCTAGTTTTATCTGTTCGATGTTCTCGTAGCGTTGGGCCTCAGCCACCACCCTCACCTTCTGGTCTATTTTGCGAATTCCCAGGATAGAGTGGATTGTTCTGGAGTCAGAGTCCATATCCACAATAACTGCCTGAGCCCCTTTGACATTGGCCTTCTCCAAATCTTTAATACGGGTGGGATCACCATGGACGAAGTTAGCCCCATTTTTAAGGGCGTTTTTTTGTACCTGTTCATTTTCATCAAGAACGAAAATTTCTGCTGTTTTCCCTATTTCCTTAATACACTCCACTGTGCTTTCGGTCCATCCGCATATAACCACGTGTTTTGATCTTTCCACATTTATCAGCCCCATAAGTTTCATCTGTTGTCTTTTGAAGATTAGGTTTACCAGGGACTCTATTGCCAGGGCAAAGGTTCCGATACCCAATATGATCAGACTAATGGCGAAAAACATTCCCAGGGTAGTTTTTGGGCTATAATCCCCATATCCAACGGTTCCTATGGTCACAAAGGTCCAGTAAAATGACACGGTCCAGGGTTGGCCTTCAATGAAATGAAAACCAATGGTTCCATAGGCTATTATGCAGAGAACCAGGATTAAAATCCAGGTTAATCTCTGTTTAGCCACCACGGGCAGGCTTTTCCTGAGTACCCTTAAAAGTACAAACATTTGGCCTCCAATCTCTCCCTATAATGTTCCAATTTTTAATCAGGGGGCAATTCCCTCATCGAAGGAAGAGATACCAAATCACTAATCCTATTATTCCCAGGACGACTACGATTATAACAACGATCATCCACCAGGGAAATCCTCCACTGGAATCATCAGTATCGTTAACATCAGTTGTATCATCATCCCCATCTTTTACTTTAGTTTTACTGGAAGAGCTGGAACTACTACTTTTACTACCTCCGCTGCTTCCTTTCATTAAGGGTGTAAGGCTGGCTACATTTGATGTGCTTATCTGAGAATCAGATTCTCCAACAGCATTTTCATTCGCCCAAACGGTCGAAAATGACATAAAAACAAAAACTAATGTTGATAAAAGAATAATTTGCCATTTCATTTCTATTCCTCCTCTTTTAATAATTATCATATTATGGAAATATATGGTTATAATTCGTTTTTTTATTTCTATCTAATATGATTTATCATGAAGTATTCTCATCAAGTATTCTCATCAAGTATTCTCATCAAGTATTCGCATCATGAAGTATTCTCGGAAACAGGCTACCTTATGTAAAAACCGGGATTGTCAGAGATTTTAAGATCTTTATAATTTTTTTAGTTTTTTTAGATTAGGGCTATTTTCGCTTTTAAGGTTATTTTTACTTATTTTTAGGGATATTTTAATTTTTTTTAATCCTTTGATTGGATGAGTACTTCTATTAACTTTAGAGACTTCTCCTAACCATGTACTTACGAATTTCATCTGCCAGGAACATTATGGGCACAAAGGTAAGTAAGTAAAGCCATTCGATTAGTCCGAGGGCAGTGGTGCCGAATATGCCCTGTAATGGGGGAATGTAAATAATACTCAGCATTACAGCCACTGAGAATGCAATCCCCCTTATAATCCACCTGTTTTTGAAGATTCCCACAGTCAGTACCGAGGTTCTGTTTGTCTGGCAGCCCAGGAGGTTTCCCATCTGTGCCAGGACAATCCCGGCAAAGACCATGCTGGTGGCCTTCAAGTAAATCGGATCTGTGAATGAGAGTTGCTGGCCCCAAGTCCAGCCACCACTAGTTAGGGCCCAAAAGAATCCTGACATCACTAGGGCAGCTTCGATTATACCTAGAAAGACGTAACCTCGGAATATAACTCCAAAATTTAAGAGACGTTCTTTACGGGGGCGGGGGGGTCTGTCCATGACATCCGACTCGGCAGGACCAACTCCCAGCGCCAGAGCGGGGACAGTATCTGTTCCCAGGTCAATTGCCAGGATTTGCATAACTGTAATTGGTAGGGGGATCCTGAAAAGAACCATCATAACAAAGGGCACGATTTCAGCGGTTTCGTGGGAGAAGATGTAGGTGATGAACTTACGAATATTTTCATAGATAGTACGGCCTTCTTTAATGGCTTCTACAATGGTGGCGAAGTTATCATCGGTGAGTATCATGTCTGCGGCTTCCTTGGCAACATCAGTGCCGGTGATGCCCATGGCCACTCCTATGTCTGCTTTACGAAGGGCTGGAGCGTCGTTAACACCGTCTCCTGTCATGGCTACAATTTCATCCATGCTTTCCAGGATACTGGCGATGCGCATTTTATGCTCAGGCACCGCCCTTGCAAAAATAACATTACACTCTCCCATTAGAACTTCTTCCACTTCCTCATCACTCATCTGGTTAAGTTCCTTGCCTTTAACAATGCGGCAATCTTCACTTACTATCCCTACTTCCTTGGCTATGGCTTGGGCAGTTAAACCATAGTCACCGGTAATCATAATAATACGGATACCAGCTTTATGGCAGTCATCAACAGCAGGCTTCACTTCTGGGCGTGGGGGGTCCTGCATGGCCATCATACCCAGAAATACCAGATTTCGCTCCACGTTTTCGGTCTGATAGTTATTGAAATCAGGTGGCAAGTCACGATAGGCCATGGCCAATATACGCAGCCCTGAAGCAGCCAGTTTGTCGTGTATTTTAACCACTTTTTCTTTCTCTTCATCAGTGAATGGTCTTACAACACCGTCATCAGATATCATGGGAGAAAGGGTGATGATTTTTTTTGGAGCACCTTTAACGTAAGCCACCTGCCCCTGATTATGATGGTGGATGCTGGTCATGGATTTTCGCTGGGAGTCAAAAGGAAGCTCTAATATTCGTGGATTCTTTTTTATCTCTTCTTCCCAGTTGAAACCATTTTTCCGGGCAGCTACCAGAAGGGAAGCTTCAGTGGGGTCACCAATTATCTTCCATTTGTCTCCAAGTCTTTCACCTTCCCTGAGTTTGGAATCATTACAGAAGGTCGCTGATCTCATGAGGAGCTTGAGTTCCCGGATTTCCCGATGATCGATTGGTGCACCCTTGTACAGGAATTCCCCATCTGGAGAGTAACCTGCACCGGTAACATCAATGGTTTCGAAGGGGAGCCATATCTTACGCACAGTCATCTCATTTTTGGTTATAGTACCGGTCTTGTCAGTGCAGATGATGTTGGTGGATCCCAGGGTTTCCACACTGGACAAACGTTTTATAAGGGCATTTTTCCGGACCATCTTCTGCACCGAGGCAGCAAGAGCCAGTGTAACAGTGGGTAACAGCCCTTCAGGAACATTAGCAACGGTCAGTCCAATAGCAAAGATGAAAGCCACCTGGAGTGGGAGCTTAACCACCCAGAGGTTCACGGCGAAGAGGGTAACTCCCAGTAATATGGCAATAACCGCTATGATACGGGTTACCCTTGCCAATTCCTTTTGTAAGGGACTGGGCTCCTGGCTAACTTCCTGGGTTAGACTGGCTATCTGGTTGAACTCGGTATCTCGGCCAGTGGCGAAGACCACTGCCTTTCCAGAGCCAGAAGCTACACTGGTCCCTGCAAATACAAGGTTACCCATCTCTACAAATGCCCGATCACCTTCTACAACTTCATGTGCGAATTTGCGAACAGGTTTGGATTCACCAGTAAGGGTGGAACTATCCACCTTCATCTGACTGGTCTCCACCAGACGGGCATCTGAGGAGATGTTATCACCCTCCTCCAGCACCAAAAGATCACCAGGAACCAGTTTGGTGGATAATATCTCCATTTTCTCCTGGTTGCGAATTACCTTGGCCTTGGATGGAAGTATTTTTTTCAGGGCCTCCAGTGCCTGTTCGGCCTTGTACTCCTGCCAGAAACTGAAAATAGCGTTGATAATGATAACTGCGATAATGGCAAGCCTAACTGGGGTGTACCACTTAAAAAAGCAAGTATACTGGCTGCCCAAAGTAATAAAGCCAGAAGCTGGTAAAGGTTAGCCAAAAACTTAAAAATAACAGGTTTTTTCTTAACTTCCTCAATCTGATTGGCCCCATATTTTTCAAGCCGCTCTTGGGCATCTTCAGTTGTCAATCCACTCTTAGAAGAGTTTAATTCTCCATAAACCCCTTCTGGAGGGAGTTCGTTGATCTTCATGTTTACACTTGAAACTTACCTCTCTCTGTCTGGTGAGCAGTTTCATATAATCGCAAGATCAAAACTTGGATTAGATACCTCAACTTAAACCCGGTTAAATGTGCCGTTTGCCCCGTATTGTTCCCATTTTTTAACAACCACTTGTTGAGGGACATCAGCTACAAAATCACTGAAAGTTACCTCGGTTTGAAGGTCACTTTCATTGAATGTATTACCACTGTAATGGTTGAGGGTTATGGGATTGGGATTGTTCCCAGGGTATAGTAAAAGGCTGGTTTCATTTTTTTTCTCTATTTTAATGTTTCCCCAGTAGTCTGAAGCGTAATTTCCCACGTAATTTTCAATAGGATATGGTAAGGGGATTGAATTTAAAATTTGGGGAAGCTGTTCATAGTGGGGGTTGGTGAAGGCAGCATCCTCATTAAAGGCAGAATCATCAGAAATAAACTGTGTACTAGTTCCAGCAGGTAATGCGCCGGTTTTATAAATTTTATGTAACATTTCACTCAGTAATTGTCCGAATCTTATTCCTCTGGTTCCTTCATTGGCAACCACCATTATGCCCAGATCATCGGTGAGGAAGAGATCAGTGTAACTGCAGGAATACACCGTGGATCCACTGTGCATGATTTCATAAGAATCAGATCCCACTTCCACACCCCAGCCCAATCCATACCCCAGGGTGTAACCAGTCTGCTGGTCAATTACGATATGAATGTTACGGGTTTCACCTAAAGACTGGGATGATACCACTTGTTGTCCATTGAACTGACCATTATCCATTTGGAAACGAATCCAGTTCCCCAAATCCTTGATAGAAGCACTTATACTGGTGGCGGGGCCCATGGCATCGAGATTATAAGGTTCCATATAGTTAACCTGTCCATTTTCATCTATTTCATGGTTACTGGCATGGTTAGGATTATTGAGGAATTCCTGGAGGGTGGTGGTACTGGAATTCATCTGAAGTGGTTGGAATATCTTTTGCTTTATAAGGTCATCCCAGGTCATCCCAGCGGCCTGGGAAGCAGAATAACCAGCTAATGCATAAAGGATATTTTGATAAGCGTACTGTGTTCTGAATTCACTTTCCGGTGGTAAATATCGTAAACGGTAGAGGGTTTCGTTAAAATCATACCAGAATTCCATTACATGGTAACTGCCTGCCTGTTGGGGCAGTCCACTGCGGTGGGAGAGCAGGTCAACCATGTTAATTTCTTCAGAGACCTGAGAGTTGTTAAGCAGGAATTTATCAGGATCACTGTAGTAGTGGCGTGCCAGATCTTCCCAGGTTATCAGGCCCTCATCCACCAGGGCAGCCATGGCTGCTGAAGTGAAAGCTTTGGAAGCGGATCCTATCTCAAATAGGGTGTCCTGATCTACAGGATCATTTTCACCCACTTTTTTAACCCCCAGGGTCTTCATATAAACGATTTTGTCCTGATAAACCACAACCACCGCTGCTCCCGGGATAAGACTATTTTCAAACAGATTTTCCACATAGGGATCGAATAAAGCAATGACCTTACTAATATCTGGAGAATAAATTGGGGAGATTTGTTCTTCAAGTCCATTTTGAGTATTAGTACTATGTAAAATGGTTGAAGAGTAGGCATTCACATTAAAAATAAGAGAATTAGTGGTATTTATACTATTATTAGGGAATGACTCTGGGTTGAAAGGTGTTTGAATGGTATCTGGAGTATTATCGTCAGATATAATTGGATTAGGGGGTAATATCACGATTACCACCGCCACCAAAACCGCGGCAATCATCATCACACCAGTTCCAAGGTTTTTCAACTCGATCCCCCCTATTACAAGAATTTTGGATAGTATACCAACCAAAATCTATTGAAGTCCATTTATTGATTCATGCTTGTTTATTATATGGCCACTTACATTACTGATTATTTTTTTCTTTGAAGGTGATATTATATTTAACGTAAGTGGCAGGAATTAGATTGTTATTATCTTCATCATCAAGTTTAAAGGGGTTAATAACTGATTTACCTTATTTATGGATTTAAAGTAAACATTAAGTTTAATCCTTTAATATTTCCATAAATCATTTAAAATTGCCTAAAAATGGTATATTTCAGATTTATAATGGGTTGGATTCTTCCCTAAACTTGAAACCGTGATTTAGCTAAATTATATTAATGATAATTGTACAGGAATTAATAAGAACATGTTAAATTTATGACCGGTGATGGAAAAATGATAATCGAACTAATAATACTAATTATACTGATTCTGGTGGGGGTACTGTTTGTATATCTTTACAACAGTCTGGTTCAGCTCAGAAATAGAGTTAAAAATGCCTGGTCCCAGATTGATGTTCAGTTGAACCGTCGTGCAGACCTCATACCTAACCTGGTGGAAACTGTAAAAGGATATGCTAAACACGAAAAAACAGTTTTTCAAAATGTAACCGAGGCAAGAGCAGGGTTAATGAATGCTGAAACAGTTCAAGAAACTGCAGAAGCAAACAATATATTAACTGACACTCTGAAGAGTCTTTTTGCGGTG
Source organism: Methanobacterium sp. (assembly GCF_016217785.1). NCBI lineage: Archaea > Methanobacteriati > Methanobacteriota > Methanobacteria > Methanobacteriales > Methanobacteriaceae > Methanobacterium > Methanobacterium sp. The sequence continues at coordinate 95,224 of NZ_JACRGA010000025.1, read as the reverse complement.
GCAGAGAACTATCCTGAACTGAAGGCCAATGAAAACTTTCTGGAGCTACAAAGCCAGTTAGAGGAAACTGAGAATAAAATAGCCTATTCCAGACAGTTTTACAACGACACAGTGCTGATGTACAACAACAAATGCCAGATGGTCCCCAGTAACATCATAGCATCCCTCTTTAAATTTCAGGAAGCAGAGTTCTTCGAAATGGAAGAAATCAAAAGAGAAGTCCCAAAAGTTGAGTTCTAATTCCTTAAGGAGGATTACAAGTGGATAAAAAGAATCATATCATTTTAATAGCTACATTATCCATTATTCTACTTTTATGTACGGGATATGCCTTTGCTGAAGACAGGAGTTATTCCATACCCTCCCTTGATATGGATCTTTTCCTGCAGAATGATGGTTCCATCCATGTTAAAGAAACCATCCATTACTCTTTTTCAGGAACCTACAATGGAGTTTACCGGGACTTGCCCTTAAAAAATGGCCAAATTCTTCAGAACGTGAAGGTTTCCACCCAGGGAGCTTATTCCAGTCAGGAAATAATCGACCAGGGCACCAATCAGCGGATCAAAATATATTTATACTCCGATGCAGCAAAAACCACATCCATTTCCAGTAAAGATGTGGATGTCACCCTTGAATATGACCTGTTGCATGTGCTACGGTTTTACAATGACATAGCTGAATTACAGTATAAACTGGTGGGTGAAGGATGGGAAGTACCCATTGACCAGCTCAATGCAAAAATTCATGTTCCATCCAGTGATGGTGTGAAATACTGGCTGAATCCACCGTATTATGCTAAAAATTCTAGCTGGCAGGGTAACACCCTGGAGGTAACCAGTGGAAATATTCCTTCTGGTGATTACTTCGAAGTTAGGATGGTCCTGCCCAAAAGTCAATTCTCAGCTAACCCCACCAACGGAACCATCATAAATCAGGATGCCTTAAGTCAGATAGAACAGATACAGAACGATTACCAGAATCAACTAAACTTTAAAAGCACATTATATTCCATTTTAGCAATTTTGATGATTCTGGCCATTTTTGTCCCGGTAATTATTTACTTCCGTTATGGGAGGGAGCCAAAAATAGATTATCAGGCAGAATACGAGCGGGATATTCCCACTGATGATCCACCCGCCCTGGTAAATGCCATCTGTGGTCCCGGGTTCTCCAAGAAAATAGGGGAGCCCGACATGGATGGGTTTAAAGCCACCATAATGGACTTAATCGACAGGAAATACCTTTTAATGGAGAAAGAACCACCATCCAAAGAAGGGTATGGAATCGATGATTCTATGTTCCTTAAAGTAAACCCTGGAAAGGATAAATCATCCCTCAAAGGATTTGAACTGGACATCTTAAACTTCCTGAAGGAGTTCGAAGAAGATGGCCTGATATCCTTGGACCAGATCTCCACAGATTTATCGGATCGCGAAACTGCAAAGGCTTTCCGTGACACCTACAACAACTGGAAAGATGATCTAAAAGATAAATTCCTCAGCGATGATCAGCTTAATAAAATCTTCATTAAGAAGGGAGACACCTACTTGAAGATTTTCGGGGTGGCGGGAATCATAGTGGCCGCTATCGTGTTCTTCATAACCATTACTGACTCTTTACCGGCTGCGGGTTACGCACTGCTGGCATCTATAGTCCTGGGAGTGGTATCGATCATTTCCCTCATCCTACCTCAGAAGATCGCAGGCCAGTGGACCACTTATGGTGAAGAGTACGATGCCAAATGGCATAATTTCAAAAAATACATCCAGGATTTCAGTCTGATAAAGGAATATCCTCCTGAGTCAGTTACCATCTGGAACAAGTACCTGGTGTACGCCACAGCACTGGGAGCAGCTGATGCAGTTCGAAAAGCAATGGAGCTGTACGTGCCCAGTGACCAGCTGGAAGGCAGTGATATATACATGTTCCATTATTACGGAGGATATGCTCTTTTATCTTCATCCCTGGATACTGGTATCAGCTCTGCTTCAGCAGGGTCTGATTTTGGAGGAGTGGGTGATATTGGTGGAGGAGATATTGGTGGTGGAGGGGGTGCTTTTTAATCAAAACACCCCTATCTATTATTTTTTACTGTAAGCTGGATCATGAAAATAATATTTTGTATAGTGTTTTCCTTGGTATTTAAGATTCTTAAAGATTAATACGAAAATAAAGTATGTAATTAAATCTGATTAAATGGTTACAATGTTAATCGTTTGAGTGATAATATGGATTTAAAGGAGAATATAAACCAGATACTTCTAATTTTAATATTTTTAATCGTTGCGGTTTCCTATAATTTTATATACTTATTCCAGTACATGTCGTATGGTGGTTATCTTCTCCCTTATGACTTCAATACATATTTATATTTAATATTAGCAGTTTTGATGGTGGCAGGGTCATTTATCCCCCTTGTTATTTACTTATTTTATGGCAGGGAACCTGAAATTGACTATAATACAATGTATGAGTATGATCTGCCAACAGATGACCCTCCTGCAATTGTAAATGCGATTTGTGGTAGTAGTGGTTACAAAAAAATAGGAATACCAGATATAGATGGTTTTAATGCCACAATAATGGACTTAATCGACAGGAATTATCTCATTTTAAAGGATGTTCAATTTGACGGTGATGATTTAAATTCACATGGTTCTGTATTTTTAGAAATTAATACAGATAAGGATGTTTCTTCTCTTTGGGAATTTGAAAGGGTGATTTTAGATTTTTTAATAGAATACGAGCAGGATGGCATTATTTCCATGGATTTAATATCTGAAAGCATGTCCTACATTGAAAGCGCAGAGTTTTTCAGGGAAACCTATGAAAAATGGGCCTATGAAGTTAAACAAACTTTAATAAATGATGGGAACTTAAAAAAGGCATTTTTAAGAAAAGGGGATAAATATATCAAGATTTTTGGTATTTTGGGGTTAGCTGTGGCCTTAATAGCCCAGGTTTTCATACGAGTTAATCCCTTAGCCGCAGTGTATTACATGGGGGTGTCATCCATTATTCTGGGAGCTTCTTCAGCAATATCCATTGTGATGCCAGAAAAGATTGCAGGAAGATGGACTGAGTATGGTAGAGAATATTATGCACACTGGGATAGTTTTAAAACATATGTTGAAGATTTTAGTCTGATAAAAGAGTATCCTCCAAATTCAGTTAACCTCTGGAATAGATATTTAGTTTACGCCACTGCACTAGGTGTGGCTCATGGAGTTAAAAAAGCCATGGAATTTTCACTTCCCAAGGACATTCTCAGAGAAAATGATATCTACATGTTCCAGTACGATAACACTCCCACATCTGTACTTACAAATGCAATCAACAGTGCATTAGAACCAGATTAACGACATATAATACTAATTATATCCCCATCATCCAGTTCATGGTCACTGGACACCCTGCGGCAGCTCCGGGCATCAATGGCGTGCATGAAACCCTCTCCAATATCAGTGTGAATGAGAAATGCCATATCCTTTGGTTTGGACCCACGGGGTATGAGTAATGCATCGGGAAGCACGTTACCCTTCTGGTCAGAGAGTTTGTGCTCGTCTTCCACAGGGTAAACCACGATCATGTTCAACAAGTTGAAGATGGCCTGGTTCAAGGCTTTCTGGACTCCAGTACCCCCGTACTTTTGGAGAACATTTTCCCGTATATACTCCAGGGCATTTATCTGCTGGGGGCTCAGTTTGTCTTCCTGAAGGATTTCAAAGTCAGATTCACCAGAAACATATTTAATGAGCCCTGCTTCCGCGGCCCTGGCTAATGCCAGCTCAGCTTCGGCAGAAGCAGGCACCACATTATCATATTTTTCCCTAAGTCTCTGGATGTTCTCCTCTGCATTGGGTAGATCTGCCTTGTTAGCAACGATTAACATGGGTTTGGCAATCTTCAGGAGATTATCCAGAAGGTCTATGATATCTTCGTCTTCCCAGTCCTTGTATTCCTTGGTAACAGTTCTTTTAGCTTCCAGCACATCTTCCACCATGATGCCAGCTCCACTGAGTTGTTCTGCTATTACCTTGGTAATGTCCAGTTTCTCAGAGAGTGCCTTGCGTACCAGTCTGTTCCAGTTTTTATTCAAGATTCCAAATAGCCACATGGTTATTTCGTGCTGCAGGAAATCCACATCCTCTAATGGGTCATGTGAACCTGCTTCGCAGGGCCTTCCCTCTTCATCAGTGGATCCCGAGGCGTCAATGACGTGAATGAATACCCGGGCCTGGCGCAGATCATCCAGGAACTTGTTACCCAGCCCCCGGCCTTCATGGGCTCCGGGAACCAGCCCCGCAACATCTAACAACTCCACTGGGATCAGTCGCTGACCATTTAGGCACTGGGAGTTTCGAGGATTGCATTTCACCTCTAATTCACGGCAGGGGCAGGGTTTAACCACATGGGCCACTGCTTTGTTGATGTTGATGGTGGTGAAGGGATAACCCGCCACTTCAACTTCGGATAAGGTTGCTGCGTTGAAAAAAGATGATTTGCCCACGTTGGGCTTTCCGGTAACTGCAATTTGGAGCATAATAAATCACTACTAGTCTTTTTACTTCCCAGGTTATTAAAGATTTTAGGGAAATCAAATAATGTGAATATAAAATCTATTTAGATAATGGAAAATTAAAGATTAATCAAACATTAAAATTAATCATATTATCAAATAATACATATTATCAAAAATATACAGTTCATATCAAGAAACAGGAGCAATTGCACATGTCAAAACTTTACCTGGTGGGAACCGGACCTGGATCCAGTGATTATTTAACTACAGCCTCCATAAAAGTCGTTGAATCTGTGGATGTGCTGGTGGGGAGTCAGAGGGCTCTGGATTTGTTCCCTGGATTCGTGGGGGAAACTCTGGTGCTCCGGGCACGGAACATGGATGAAATGATGAAAAAATCAGTTTCACTGGTGGATGAAGGTAAAAATGTGGCCATTCTCTCCACAGGCGACCCTGGATTTTCCGGGGTCTTAAAACCAATACTGAATCTGCGGAATGACCTGGAACTGGAAGTAATTCCTGGTATCAGCTCCCTGCAACTTGCCGCTGCCAGACTCCAGCTACCATGGGACCAGGTTAACCTGCTCACTCTCCATGGGAAAGGAAATTCTGAGGTAATACTGGATTTTCTGGATAACGGGAAGCCCACCATTGTTTTACCCGACTTCAGGGTGGAGAAACTGGCACAGTTCCTCCTGGAAAATGGAACCCCTCCGGAAAGAAAAGTGGCAGTATGTGAAAAACTCAGCTACCCTGATGAAAGACTGTTTAAGGGACGATTGGAAGAAATTGCTGCTATGGAGTTCAGTTACCTGTGTGTGATGGTCATTTACTAATTTAGTTATGTTAAAAGATTTTTAATCACTACAAATCACTACCAGATTTAATCATTACAAGATTAATTTTAATCACACAGTTCTTCGTCTTCTTCCTGCCAGGGTGGTGTTACCACACATAAAAACTTTAAATATTCATCACCAGTGTTTTCGATCCATTGGGATGATTCTGGGGGGATGTAGATTGCATCACCGAGTTTAACTTCCCTGGATTCATTGTCGATGTGCATTCTACCTTCACCTTCTATTATGTAGTAAATTTCCACCGAGCTCTTTAATTTATGAGGTAAAGATGCCCTACCTGGTTCGATGATGGCATGGGCCACACTACAACCCATTTTGAGATTTTCATTTTTAGGATGAAGGAGTTCACAGAGAACAGTTTCATCAGCTACCTGAAAGTATTCGCAGTTTTTAATGGATTTTATCAACATTTAAATCACCCAATTAATTAGATAGGGGAAGGCTTTAATTAGATATGTGAATGCCTTTATTTTTAACCAGACATAATTTCAAAAATCTTAAAGGCAATCACTGAACCACAAATCCATGAAAAGATTTTAATGGGTCCTGTAGGGGATGTTTCATCCGCAAAGTCAGCTAAAAGTCTGAAAATTAATACAATTACCATGAACACTAGAAAAGCCACTAAAATGTTAGTAATTCTTTTATAATTATAATCTATTTTTCCACAACCCTTAGCTTAACCACCTGTAATTCATCACCATATTATTGATTATTCCTTTTCATATCCATCATTCCCTGAAGCAAGGGCCTCCAATTCATCCAACATTTCCAATTCCCTTCCTTTCTTCTCTTCTCTTTTAATCAGAATAATTCCTATCGCCGCCCCTAATACACCTCCCAGGGTGTCCACAAATAAATCCTCCATGGTATCTGCCAGGGGGGATGCAATCATAGATCCTTGAGTGAGTCCTGTGGGCAAATAGGGTCTAATTAAAGGATACAGAGCCTGATCATAGAAATATTCAGCCATTTCAAGACCGGCTCCCAGCCCCATAGTTATTAAAACGATAAGAGCAAACATCACTCCCGTACTGGCTTGAAGCTTTCCCAGGGCGTAGAATGTGTAAATAATCACCATTCCCACTAAACCAACAACGAAGGAGACCAGTAAATGCATGAATTTATCATAGTAAGGCACCAAACTATAGAAACTATAAGCATCGGCCATAATCAATTCGAAGAAGACCACAACTAAAAAAAGTATTTCAATATCAATGGGAACAACACATATCCTGTGTTTGGTGAAAAACCAGGGTGCTACCAGTATTATCAGGGCTAAAATGGCTAAAATACCGAAGAAAACCTCACCGGCGATGATCTGGTAAATTGCATTAATCAAGATTATTATCCTGAGAACTCCCCTTAAATATTTCTTCCAGGATGGAATTTGGCTTGGATGGATGGGGCAGGATTTTTCGTGCATTTTGATATCAACCTGAATGAGTTATATGAAACATTTCATTCCATAATATTTAATTTAGTTTTTTAGGTACATTAAGTGGGTGGGAACGGATTTTTTTTATCATCTATACCATATATATTTAAATATGAGTACTTACTACACATTCTTTAACTCATACATACATTTCTTTAAAATCAATTTTTAGATTAAATTTTCCACTCTTGAAACCTACAATCACTCTTGAAACCATATTTGAGGATCCATGAAAAAAACTATTATAATGATTATTATCAGTTTTGCTGCATTTTTGGCGTTAGTTCAACCAGTATCTGCCTGGGCTGCCCCTAATCATTATGCAATTGCCGAGGAAGTATATTACTCCCTCCCTGCCGATGCACAGGATAAATTGGACCTCTCAAAGATGCTTGACGGGGCTGATGATCCTGATTATAAGTTTTTTGATTTCCAGTACCATCACTACCCTGCCAGTGAGGAAAAAGCAAATTACTGGCTTTTAAAAGGCAGGGAATACTATCAGAATGAAGATTATAAACAGGCCAGTTACTGTTTTGGAGTGGCAACCCATTATCTTTCTGACAGTGTATGTCCACCCCATTCTGGTGGTAATTCTGGTTATGATCACACCCGATGCGAGTTACAGGCAATACTCCTGGAACCTCACATCACCGATACAACTGGAGATATGAATAGTACACTATCTGTCTGCAATCAGAGGAGTGAAACTGCCTGGGAACAGTGGATACAAACTGGTGATGATAAATACATCCAACAATGCCTTAATAAAGCAGCTGATGTATCGTATCTGGCTGTAAACAGTGCAGTATCTTCTTAGACAATTAATTAAAACGTTTTTATTTACTGAATGAGTTTACAAATGCGCCCAGATTAAACTCACCCGGGTATGGTTGCTGCTGTTAAACTTGAATTGGCGAATTTTTTTTTAACAATATACTTTAATAATTAACTGGAAAACATAAATACCCGATTAGGATTAGCATAGTAAATCCAGAAACTCTACATGGCCCTAACGAAAAAAATATCAGGGGTTGATTCTGGGTTGATTATTACCCCCATGGGGTGGGGGATACTTGAATGGCGATTTATGAGTTTTAGAATTTCTCTATTTAAGATAGAATGTTCATTTAAGAATTAATTTGATAATCTGACATTAATGGTTGCATGTAAACATGGTTGATAAAACGGAACAGAAATTTTTAGACGCAGCTTTAGAAATATTTGCTGAAAAAGGATATAAAGGTGCTACAACTAGACTTATAGCACAAAAAGCGGGTTTCAGTGAATTAACTTTGTTCAGAAAATTTAAAACAAAGGAAAATCTTTTTAACAAGGTTTTAACTCAAAATATAGCAAAAGTTAAAGAAGATGTAGGTAAAACACTTGCAGAGAATGTTTCTGAATATCCTAATGTTTTTTTAAGAACCTTAATTACAGACATAGCAGGGATAGCCGAAGATAATTATGAATTCATCTTCTTATCCAACACTCAAAAAAGTGGTAATATTGATCCCATGCGAGCAGAATTTGTGGAATATTTAGGTAAATATCTGGAAGAAAACCTTCCGGGTAGGGAAATAGATTACAATGCATTCGCACTTTCCTTATATTCCTACACTTTTATGATCTGCCAAACCAAACATTATCAACAGGGCTATTTTAACTATGATCAGGCTCTGGAAGGATTTATTAAGAACGCGTTGAAGCTTTTTCACTGAAAATGATAATATTAATAAATAAAAAGAGAATAGTAGATGTTTAAATAAAAAGAAGAGTTTAGGAAGCTACTTCAGGCTCCCCATACAGGATCTTACCCACTTCTCGCAGTTTATCAGTACCCTTAACTTCCTCACGGAATAATGGTATCTCAGCCACCAGCTGGCCACCGAATTTCTGACGGATACTTTCCATTCTTTTTTGTTGAATCTGACGTCGTGCACGGCAGAAATCACAGTCAGCCTCTTCAGGCTGGATCTGGTTGACAATAACTCCATCAGCGTGCATGTTATTCTTTTCCAGTGCTTCCATGGCTCTTTCAGATTCGTAGATAGACATCTCTTCAGGGATGACCACCATTTTAAAGGAGGTTCTTTCCGGGTCAGCCATAACTTCCCTAGCAGCACGGATCTGCTTTTTAGTGGCTTCCATGTCTTCCAGGGCACGGTCCTCTTCTTCTTCATCTCCCATGAAGGGCATGATATTCTTGAAAGCCTTGGCCATGCTACCGATCTGTCTCCTGACTTTGATCATTTTCCCGACCCAGCTATCCATCATTTCAGGGAAGGATAGAAGTCTCAGGGTGTGACCAGTAGGTGCAGTGTCAAAAACCACAATATCATATTCATCAGTGGTCATGTACTGAAGGAATTTGTCAAAAGCAGCTGTTTCATCAATACCAGGGGCCATAGTGGCCATTTCCATCTGATCTTGCATCATTCCCATATCCATGCCAGGGTTAAGGGCTTGTTGTTCCTTCATCTTGGCCTGGTAGTCCTGCATGGCCACTTCTGGGTCGATTTCAGCAGCCCAAAGGTTTTCACCTATAGGGCGGGGGTCATGTCCAAGTTCCCTTTCTAAAGAGTCAGAAAGAGAGTGAGCAGGGTCTGTTGAGATTACCAGGGTTTTTTTACCCTCTTCAGCCAACCATAGGGCAGTTGCTGCGGATACGGTAGTTTTACCTACTCCTCCTTTCCCTCCAATAAACACGAATGTTGTTTTTCCTTTTTTAAAATGGAAAAGGTCTCTAAATGCCATTATTTTATGCCTCCATTATTTATTCTAGATCGTAATGAGCCTAAAATAAACTCTAATATTAAACCTCAATCTTTCCAAGTTAAATAGTTTCCATTGGATTATCATACTTAAATTCTGTGGGCATATAAAAATTGTGCAAAATCATATAAAATAAAGGACCCTAATATATATAAAACATAATTAAACATTTTGAACCAAGTACAATGGGTAATTAAAAGTTGATTTGCCTTTAAAATAAGATTATAATTGGGTATAATTGGTTTTTAATCTGCCATTGGCTGAAATAATCTCATATTGGAATTTAATTGAATTAAATCAAGCAATGGTGCATTTATATGAATGGTGATAATGGGATCTTACCGGTGTTAGATGTGGAACGGGTGTCAAGAGAGATATCTGGGTTCATTGAAAGTTCATTAATAGAATCAAATGCTCAAGGACTGGTTATAGGTCTTAGTGGGGGTTTGGATTCATCGGTTACGGCCAAACTATGCGCCCAAGTGGTGAATAAGGATAAAATTTTGGGATTGATCATGCCCAGCCAGACTACCAGTCAAGAAGATGTTGATGATGCCGTAAGTTTGGCAGAAGAAATAGGTATAAAATACAAAATCATCCCTATCGATCCACTCCTTGAACCGGTGCAGGATGTTTGCAGTCGTTCTGCAGATAATGAAAACTACATTCTCGCTGGTGCGAATCTCAAGGCACGGATGAGAATGGTAATTCTTTACTATCATGCTAATGCCCTGAACCGGCTGGTGGTTGGTACGGGTAATCGAACAGAACTTCTGGTTGGCTATTTCACTAAGTATGGTGATGGTGGGGTGGACATTCTACCTATAGGTGGACTGTACAAAACTGATGTCCGCAGGGTGGCAAGGTATATTGGAGTTAATGAGAACATTATCACCAAGGACCCCACTGCTGGTTTATGGCCTGGTCAAACTGATGAAGAAGATTTAGGGATCAAATATGATATTTTGGATAAGATTCTGTACCTGATGTCTGAGCAGGAGATGAAAGAGGATGAAGCATCCCTTAAACTTCAGATTAAACTGGATGAAGTGGTTAGGGTTAAGGTAATGATGCTGGCAGCCGAACACAAATCAATGATGCCGCCCATACCAACTGTAATCAGATAAGCTTCATTAATCATAGATTAATCCTTAATAATAATTATAGATTAATTCCTTAATAATCAATTAATCCTCTGAAATCCCCTAATTAATCAAATAAACCTCTCAATATTCAGTATGAGATTAAATTGATGAGTTAAAATTGTTGAGATTAGAAATCAGTTAAGGAGAATAAAATTAGATTCACATAGGAATTCACAATTAGATAGAGTTAATTAAGGGAGAAATTATCAAGAGATGTTTTGAAAATGTATTCCATGGTTTATATCACTGCTTCGGGAGTAGAAGAAGCCAAAAAAATAGCTAAAACTCTATTAGAAGAGCGTTTGGTGGCATGTGCTAATATAATATCCAACATGGAATCTATTTACTGGTGGGAAGGAAATCTGGAGGAGGACGTTGAATCCATCCTCCTGGTGAAGACCCGTTCGGAATTGGTGGATAAAGTTATAGATAGGGTTAAAGAAATCCACAGCTACCAGACACCATGTGCACTGGAAATCCAGATAAAAAGTGGATCAAAGGACTACTTAGATTGGCTGGATAACTCACTGGAAAAGCATTAAAACTTAATTGTTATATATTTAATTAATTGTTAGATTTCAAATCAAATATCGATTTAAATTAATATTAATAAATATAAAATTAGTTTTTACCAAATTAAACTTTAATCATGGCGGTGATTTAGTGACAGACATTAAAATTGAGGAGAAATGGCAGAAAAAATGGCAGAAATCAAAATTATTCCAATCTAACCCTGATAATCGTGAGAAACTTTTCCTAACCGTGGCCTACCCCTACCCCAGTGGGGCAATGCACGTGGGACACGGCCGTACCTACACAGTTCCTGATGTTTATGCTCGTTTTAAAAGGATGCAGGGATATAACGTGTTATTCCCAATGGGATGGCACGTAACCGGGGCACCGGTCATAGGCATAGCCAAGCGTATAGGCCGAAGGGACCCCTGGACTCTGGACATATATCAGAATGTTCACAAAGTACCAGAAGAAGAGCTTAACAAATTCACAGATCCCCACTACATTGTCAAATACTTCAGTGAGGAGTATCACAAGGTGATGACTCAGCTGGGCTACTCCATAGACTGGAGACGTGAATTCACCACTATCGATCCCCACTACCAGAAATTCATCACCTGGCAGTTTGAAAAACTTAACCAAAAAGGATTAGTGCGTAGAGGAGCCCACCCGGTTAAATACTGTCCTGATGATGAAAATCCAGTGGGAGATCATGACCTCCTGGAAGGGGAAGGTGTAGCCATCAACGAATTAACCCTCATCAAGTTTAAAATGGGGGAAACATACCTGGTTGCTGCCACCTTCCGTCCAGAAACCCTGTTCGGAGCCACCAACTTGTGGTTAAATCCGGCTGAAGAATACGTTAAGATCAAAAGTGATGGGGAAGAATGGATTGTCAGTAAAAAAGCATACGATAATCTTTCAAATCAAAAAACAGGCCTAGAACTGGTGGGTGACGTAGATGCTCCAGGATTAATAGGGAATTATGTGGAAAACCCGGTAACCGGGGAACAACACATTATTTTACCGGCCTCATTTGTAGACCCTGGTTACGCTACTGGAGTGGTTTACTCAGTACCGGCACACGCTCCAGCAGATTATATCGCCCTAGCAGACCTTAAAAAGGATCTAAAAACCCTTGAAAAATATGGTATAACTGATGAAGTGGATAAAATCCATCCAATAGGACTCATACGCCTCAAAGGATTCGGAGAACACCCTGCGGTGGAAATGATAGGGAAGATGGATGTTAAAAGCCAGGAAGACCCTAAACTCAAAGAAGCCACTAATGAAATGTACAAACTGGAACACGCCAAGGGAGTTATGGATGAACACGTAACCGGCTACTCCGGTTTAAGAGTACCAGAAGCCAGGGATGCCATTAAAGAAAACCTCTTGGAAGCAGGTAAAGGGGATTTAATGCACGAATTCGCGGAAAAACCGGTGATCTGCCGTTGTGGTACAGAGTGTGTGGTTAAGATCCTGGACAACCAGTGGTTCCTCAAGTACTCCGATGAAGAATGGACCGAAACCACCCAGAACACCCTCTCCCGGATGAAAACCGTACCTGCGGAGATACGGCCCAACTTCGAATACTACCTTAACTGGCTACATGACTGGGCGTGTGCCCGTAGAATAGGTCTTGGAACACCCCTACCCTGGGACCCCCAGTGGTTAATAGAACCCCTCAGTGACTCCACCATCTACATGAGTTACTACGCCATTGCCCCTCACCTGAAGAACATAGATCCTGAGGAACTGGATGAGGAATTTTTCGATCACATATTCCTGGATAAACCAACCACCAAAACCAACATACCAGAGGGTATGAAGGAAGAATTCAATTACTGGTACCCGCTGGACTGGAGACTGTCAGCCAAGGACCTGGTGGGAAACCACCTCTCATTCCACATCTTCCACCATTCGGCCATATTCCCTGAGGAAAAAAGACCCCGTGGAGTGGTAGTCTTTGGAATGGGATTATTGGAAGGGCATAAGATGTCCTCCTCCAAGGGGAACATCATCCTCCTGGAAGATGCCATTAAAATCCACGGAGCCGACGTGGTAAGACTGTTCCTCATGTCCTCGGCAGAACCATGGCAGGACTTTGACTGGAGAGAAAAAGAGGTTATAGGGACAAAAAAACGTTTAGAATCATTTTTAAAATTTGCAGAATATGTGGATGAACTACACGGCTCCCAGATTCAGCTAAACGACTACATTGTGGCTCCAACAGTTGATCGGGCAATAAACGCCTGGATGATCAGTCAAGTAAACCAGCGCGTCCGCGACGCCACCCAGGCACTGGAAGGATTCCAGACACGTAAAGCCCTCCAAGAAGCACTATTCCTGTTTAAAAAGGACATCGACCACTATCTTCACCGAGTGGACCAGGAACTAAGGGAAAAAGAAGGTCTTGAGGAAATAACTACCGTCCTGGCCTACGTACTGGGAATATGGATCCGATTAATGGCCCCATTCACACCCCACGCCTGTGAAGAACTGTGGAACAGACACGGAGGACAAGGATTCGTATCAGCAGCACCATGGCCTCAGCCTGATCCGGATCTAATTAATGAAAAGGTTCACAAGGGTGAAGAAATCATCCAGGGACTGGTGGATGATATTAAAGAGATCCAGAAGATAACCCAGACTCAAGCAGAGAAGGTTCACATTTACCTGGCCCCAGAATGGAAATGGGAGGTTTTTGACATTGCCCGCCAGGTTGGAAAGCCAGATATAGGAAGGATCATGGGGCAGGCCATTAAAGCCAATATCCATGATGATAAAAAGGAACTGGCTGGATTCGCCCAGAAAATCGCCCGGGAAATGACCAGAATAAATTATGTGGGTTGGTTGGATGAAAAACAGCTTCTGGATGATGCACAGGACTATTTGATCAGAGAAACCGGTGCTGAAATCATACTTCACCCTGAACCAGACTATGATCCTCAAAATAAATCCAGGAATGCCCTACCATACAAACCAGCTCTGTATATAGAGTAGGAAAACTAGAATAGGATAATATGAAATAGGAAATGTATGGGAGAATGGATTATTGTCCATTTAGGGGGTCTCCCTACTATTATTTTACAAGTGTTATTAATCAAACTTATTGATTGAACTAAATGATTTGAAATTAGATTTAAGGAAATTATGGGGTTACCTTATTTTTTAAGATTCCAATTCCATCTAAACTCACTTCAACCACATTTCCAACCTGCATTGGCCCTACACCCGGTGGAGTTCCGGTGGCAATGACATCCCCTGGATTAAGTGTCATTATGTGGGATATGTATTCCACCAGTTTCTCTACAGGGAATATCATGTTTTTAGTGTTTGAATTCTGTTTAACTTCGTCGTTTAATTTTAAGGAGATTTTCTGATTAGAGGGGTCCATCTCAGTTTCTATCCAGGGCCCAATTGGGCAGAACGTATCGAAACTCTTAGCACGGGTCCACTGACCATCTTTTTGCTGTAAATCTCGGGCAGTAACATCGTTTAGGGCAGTGTAACCTCCTATGTAATCAAAAGCATCCTCCTGGCTAACAAAACGGGCTTCATGGCCAATTATAACTGCCAGTTCAGCTTCATAGTCCACCTGATGGGACTGAGGGGGGTATATAATGCTGTCCTCATGGCCGATTACAGTTGTTGGTGGCTTTAAAAACAGTATAGGTTCCTCCGGTAGATCCATATTCAACTCCTCAGCATGGTCCCTGTAATTTAAACCCACACAGATCACTTTACTGGGTTTGACCGGTGGAATAATCCTAACCTCATCCAGTGAGTAAAATTCCTTCCTTTCAAGATCATCCAAGGGTGATTGGGATGCTTCAATAAGGGAATGATGTATTTCCACCATCCCCCCATTGATAACCACCCCAGTTTTCTCCATACCATCCTTTTTAAATCTTAAAAGTTTCATAAAATCCACCTACATCTGATTTATTTTTAGAATTTCTGTATTTTTGGATATGCAAATTCTTAGATTTATCAAATATCTTAGATTTATCAAATAATCCTTTCAATAGGAACCACCAGAATATCCCGGGCACCAATCTTTTTTAAACGGTTAACCACCTGGAATACTTCGTGTTCATTCACCACGGCGTGCACTGCCACTACACCACTGTTGGAAAGAACCTGGGAGACTGTGGGTCCGGTCATTCCGGGCATGGCATTTTTAACTTCATCCAGGACTTCCTCATCCACATTCATCATCACCAGTTTCTTACCTTCTGCATCCAGAACACCCCTAACTCCAGTTCTGATTTCCTCAATCTTCTCCCTTTTACTCTGGTAACTGTCTGGATTGGCTATAAGGTGCACTGAACTTTCCAGGATGGTTTCCACCATCTGCAAGTGATTCATCTTCAAGGTGGTCCCGGTACTGGTCAGATCAGTTATAAGATCCGAAACACCAATAAAAGGAGCTATCTCTGTTGATCCACTGAGTTCAACAATTTTAACCGGAACGCCGTTGGTTTTAAAGTATTTTTCTGTGAGATGTGGGAATTCAGTGGCCACAATGGAGCCATCCTTAACATCTGAAAATTTTTTTATGTCTGAGTCTTCAGGAGCTGCCAGCACCAGTTTGGATCTTCCGAACTTAAGATCCTCTAAGATCTTCACAAGGGCTTCTTTTTCTTCTATTAAATCCAGACCAGTCATTCCCAGGTCTGCGGCGCCATCAGCCACAAATTCAGGGATGTCGGCGGCCCTGGTGAACATAACACTGATCTGCTCATCATAGGTTTCGGAAAAAAGCCGACGATTAACTGCATCCTTCAATCCAATCCCTGCCTTGGATAAGAGCTTCACTGCAGGGTCACTTATCCTTCCCTTGGATGGAAGGGCTATTCTTATCTTCATCTAGAAAAATCCTCCTGACATAAATTTAGTTAAAAACTTTAATAGGTGCATCTAAAACATGATCTAGTAAAAATGATTGAAACCGGGTAAAAATAATGTACCTGGTGCATGTAGATTTTAGCATGTTGTATACTGTAGATATTTATGTTATTTTCCCCAATCTTATATAGATAGGTGGTCCCATGGAAACCCAGAGTATTCTCATAAAAAACACTACTATCCTTTCAAGTGAAGTTAGGAAAGGATCAGTACTCATAGAAGACGATAAAATCGTTGATATAACTCGTAATAACTCTAATAATAGTGCGGATGAAATCATTGATGGGGACGGGAAGTTTCTCATCCCCGGGCTGGTGAACACCCATACTCATCTTTCAATGAGCTTAATGAGGGGATTAGCCGATGACTTGCCCCTGGATGTATGGTTAAACCATCATATATGGCCGGTGGAAGCACACCTGGAAGGTGAGCACTGCTATGCCGGAGCCCTTTTATCGGCACTGGAGATGATTAAATCCGGAACCACCACTTGTAATGACATGTACTTTTTCATGGATGATGTAGCCCGTGCCGTTGATGAATCGGGTATAAGAGGACTACTCTGCCATGGAATGATCGATCTGTTTGATGAGGAAAAAAGGAAGGCAGAATATAAGGAAACTCTGCGCATCATAGAAAAATGCCATAACACTGCAGATGGCAGGATTCAGGTGGCACTGGGACCTCATACTCCTTACACATGTTCGCCTGAACTTTTAAATTGGGTTCGCAAAAAAGCAGATGAAAAAGGACTTAGAATTCACATTCACGTGTCAGAAACTGAGAAAGAAGTTGAAGATAGTTTAAATGATAGGTTAAAGAGGCCCTTTGAGTACCTGGAGGATATTAAATTTTTAGGACCTGATGTGACGGCAGCTCACTCAGTATGGCTTTCTGGGGCGGAAATAGCTTTGATCAAGGATAAAAATGTTAAAATATCCCACAACCCTCTGAGCAATATGAAACTGGCTTCGGGTATATCTCCTGTTTCGGATTTACTGGCTAATGGCGTATGTGTATCTCTGGGAACCGATGGAGCTGCATCCAATAACAACCTTGATCTCTTCCAGGAAATGAAAACATCAAGTCTCCTTCAAAAGGTGCGTAAACTTGATCCCACAGTTCTACCTGCAGGTAAAGTCCTTGAAATGGCCACAATCAATGGTGCAACTGCACTGGGCATGGAAAAAGAGATAGGGAGCATTGAAGTGGGGAAGAAAGTGGATCTGGTCCTGGTGGATATGAAAGCACCTCACCTCACTCCTTACAGGAATCCAGTTTCACATCTGGTTTACTCAGCAGAAGGATCTGATGTAAACACAGTTATATGTAACGGGCAGATTTTAATGCGTGAAAGGGAAGTTTTAGTCTTGGATGAGGTTGAAGTTATGGAAATAGCTGAAAGCGCGGCAGAAGACCTTCTATCACGAAATTGATGGCTTATTTCATTAATTTTTTCCCTCAAATTTTTTGATTAATAATTTTTTGATTAATGAATATAAATCGTAAATACGGATCATTACTACTGGTCAATCAATGAATTAATTTTAATTAAGGCGATATATTATGGATAATGGAATTTTAACCCTTTTTGATATTGACGGCACACTGGTTAGGGGTGCCCGCTGCCACTACATGGCATTTGTGCACGCAGTCAGTAAGTTCTATGGAATGGAAGAGGATATAAGTGGTATAAACTACGCGGGAAAAACAGACCCTCAAATATTGAGAGAAGTTCTGGAGATGGGAAACATACCGGATAAAACCATTGAAGAGAATTTTCAGGCCTGTTTAAATTACATGACTGATTACTATCTGGCCAATGTACACCAGGAAAATGTCATGGCTTTAGGTGGTGTTAAAGAGCTTTTAGGGGAACTTCAAAAGGATGAAGTGCTTATGGGCCTTACCACGGGCAATCTGGAACTAATTGCCCATGCTAAACTGAACAGGGCCGGTATTGATAACTATTTTTCATTTGGCGGATTTGGCAGTGACAGTCCAAAAAGGCCCTGTCTGGTTAAAAAAGCCTTAGAACGTGCCCGGGAGTTACATGGATACCAGGGGGATCAGGTGTTCGTTATTGGGGATACTCCTCGTGATGTGGAAGCAGCTAGACCATTCAAACTTCGTACCATAGCTGTGGCCACTGGAAGATACTCTACCCAGGAACTGGCAGAAACAGGGGCTGATTTTGTTTTGGAAAGTTTAGATGATATTAATCAGGTTAAAGAGATTATAGGAATACGCTAGGATTATGTGAAGATCAGCTTTAATCTTTTTCATCCTTTTCCAAAGCTTCCTCATATCCTTTTTTAAACCCTAACCTAAAACCTTCTTTAAAGAGTTCTAAAGAGAATTCTCTCAGTCTTTCATTCTCTTTTTGATAGTTTTCTTTCTCTTTCCGGTACTTTTGTATTTCAGAAAGTTCAATCAGGTTCAATCTTTGCATATCAATCCTATCCATCATTTTTAGGGAGAAACTTGTGGAGATACAACTTTCATTCTTCGTTATCTCTCATTATATCCTGGACTTAACCATCATATAACTATTGCTATTTGTGATGTAATATTCACAATTAGTGATATAATGAATTATTTTTTCCCTGTTTATGGTAGAAGGTTTCTTGAAACTGGAACATTTCCCTGAAATTCTAATATTATATGTAATTTAAAAATGAACTATCACAATTCATCATCCAAAAAGCCGGTAATTTCTTTTTTAAGTTCCAGAAACTGGGGTGCATTTCGGTCTCGAATCCGAGTAAGTTCAATTTGGAAACTCTTAATTATTTTCCCAGGGTTTCGGCTTAAGACAATAACCCGATCAGCCAGAAAAACAGCTTCGTCAACGTTATGAGTAACGAAAATAACAGTTTTATGTTCTTCCTTCCAAATACGCACCAGTTCCTCCTGAAGCTTGTGTCTGGTCTGCACATCCAGTGCAGAGAATGGTTCGTCCATTAAAAGAACATGGGGATCGTTAACCAGTGAACGGGCAATGGCCACCCTCTGTTTCATTCCTCCAGATAATTCCTTGGGATAACTGTTCTCTGCCTGGGATAATCCCACCATTTTCAGATATTCCCTGGCTTTTCGGAGTCTTTCTTCCTCTTCAATTCCTTTTAATTCTAATCCAAAGGTCACATTTTCCAGGACGTTGAGCCAGGGGAACAGGGAGTACTGCTGGAACACATAACCCCTTTCTATGCTGGGGCCGGATATTTCACCGTCTTCTTCCAGTATACGACCATTGGTGGGGAAGTCCAGTCCGGCTATCATCCGGAGCAATGTGGTTTTCCCACAACCGGATGGTCCTACTATGCACAGGAATTCACCTTTATCTACATTAAAATTAATATCTTGGAGAATTACCTGTTTTTGCCCTTCGTGAATGAAACTTTTAGTAACGTTTTCCAGGGTTATCACCAGCTCACCTCATTCTCAACTCTCTTAAAGAGATAATCCGCACCTAATCCAATTACTCCAATGGTTAACATGCCTACAATGGCACTACCTGTATCTAACATGCTGGTTGAGGTGAATATGAGGTATCCGAGGCCATTGTTGGATCCTATCATCTCTGCAGCTACGGTACACATTAATGCAACCCCCACACCTACTTTCAATCCAGTGACAATGCTAGGCAGGGAAGCTGGTACCACTACTTTCCATAGAGTCTGCGTCTGATTGGCTCCCAGAGTATAAGCTGACTCTAAAAGGACTTTATCCACTCTTTTAACTCCATCCATAGTGTTGATGAGTATGGGGAAAACACTGCCCACGAATATAATGAAAATCGCCGATTCCAGTCCAACACCAAACCATAAAATAGCGAATGGTATCCAGGCGATGGGTGGAATTGGTCTCAGCAAACCAATTGTCAGACTGGTAAAATCATTAAATGTTTTTGACCATCCCATTAAAATCCCCAGGGGAATACCCACCAGTGCAGAGACTAAGAGTCCCAGTACAACTCGCAGTAAAGTTAAAGAAGTATCTGCAATAAGTTGTCCGTTCATTAGAAGTGCTCCGAACGATTTTAAAACTTCAGATGGGCTGGGAAGAAAATAAGATGGTATTAATCCCGTGAATGTGGTGAGTAGTGCCCAGATAACAACAACTGAAATAGGTAAAATTAGTGAAATCCATATTTTGCGCATTTTTTTACCCCTCTATAGAGTTAACCACCTAAAAATTGTGTATTGAATATTTGATTAGCTGTAAGGTTCGATTTCAAGTATCCCATGTTGATTTCAATGTTCATGAAGTTTAAAACATTATCCTGATATGCTTCATTCACAGAGTAAACGAATCTTATGTGCTGAAGAGACATCGTTTCAAGCTCTTCGTTCGTGGTTAGTTCCTGCGTAAGAATATTTGCAGTATCGTTAAGATGAGTATTGACATATTCTGTTGAGTTTTTATGGATTTGGAGGAATGTATTCAGTTCTTGGGGATTTTGCTCTATGAAATCTTCCCTGGCGATAATCACACAGCAGGGATGGTCTTCCAGAATATCATCAGAGTACATTAACACCTGACCGACACCTCGATAGGGAGCTATTGACACAAATGGTTCATAAGAGATATAAGCGTCGACTTTTTTGGCTGCCAGTGCTGATGGAATATTAAAAACATTCATTGAAATTAGATCCACATCTTTTTGAGTGATATTGTATTTTTGTAGTTCATAAACTAATAATACTTGTTGTATGGAGCTAACCCCTGGTGTGGCTATTTTTTTATCCTTTAAATCTGCAGGACTGGTTATGGTGGAGTTTGGTTGAACCACAATTCCGCTTCCAACCATGTTAACTGCTCCCACAACTTTAATGGGAACTCCTTTACTTATCCCCTGCATGGCTGGAGTTATCCCTACGTAACCAATATCAACATCTCCACTAGCCACTGCGTCTACAATACTGGAACCAGTGCTTATTTGAACGGTTTTAACATTTAAACCATTATTTTCATAGGTTTTATTATATTTAGCTACTAGTAGCGCGGCGCTATGGTCTGTGGGTAAGTAAGCTACTTTAATTGTATTTTGATCATTGGAAGTGTTGGAGTAATATTCCAAGGAAGCCCCTAAAACCACTAAAATAGCTAGTAATATAATTATAATAGTGTAAAGTTTCATAATCTCCCCAGTCACTTAAGTAATCTAATTATTATGAAATTCCTTTTTTTTAACAAATATATGATTTAAGTTGTTTTTTTAATTCATTATCTTTTTTGTTTTATTTTAAGGTTAATCTTTAGTATAAAATTCCTTTAGTATTCCTGGGGTGATTTAGGATTCGTAATCATTATTAATTTAGGAGTTCATATTATGTTACAAAGGTAAAAAGAAAGTAAAGACATAATAATTAAAAAAATGGGATCAGAGGGGGATTTAATGACTTATTTTAGGGAAGAAATTGAAACCATGCCCCGGGATGAGTTGGATGCATTGGTTGATGAGAGAATCCGTTATACTGTGCAGTATGCTGCAGAAAAATCTTTATTTTATCGTAAATGGTTCAGGCAGAATAATATAAAACCCGGGGATATCAGGGAGCATGAGGATCTGCGTGAACTGCCCATAATCAGTGGAAAGATCATGCGGGAACAACAGCCTCCTGAAACTGAGGAATTTGAGTTCAAATGTATGGATTGGGATGAAATTTACACCATTCATGAGACCAGTGGAACCAGTGGCATGCCCAAATCATTCTTTTTAACCTGGGATGATTGGAATCGGTATGCTGAAAAGTATGCTCGTGCTTTTGTGTCCCAAAATTTTGGCACCGGTGACAGGGTGGTGATCTGCGCCAGCTACGGGATGAATGTAGGGGCCAGTACCATGACCATGGCCGCCCAGAAGATTGGAATAGCTATCATCCCCGAGGGGAAATGTTCTTTCCCGGTGCGCATCATGAACAGCTACCAGCCCACTGGAATAGTGGCCAGTGTATTTAAACTCCTCAGATTGGCTCGGAGGATGGAAAAAGAAGGGATAAACCCTCAAGAATCAAGTATAAAACATTTAATTGCAGGTGGGGAAAGTTTCGCTGATGAATCACGGGCCTATGTTGAGGAAGTGTGGGGAGTTCCAGTTTACAACACCTACGGCAGCACTGAGGGCACCATGTGTGGAGAATGCCATAAAAAAGTGGGTTTACATGTTCCTGAAGACATGGTACACCTGGATCTCTATGACCCGGCCCTAGAAAACTTTGTAGATGAAGGTGAATGTGGTAGGATAGTTTTAACCACTCTCCTACCTCCGGGTGGTAAAACAGGTACATTGCTTTTGAATTATGACACAGAAGACACTTCAGTGGTGGTAAGTAGGGATAAATGTCCCTGCGGACGCACTCACATGAGGATAATGAATCCTGAAAGGGAGGCAGAAACAGCATGGGTTATGGGTGCACCATTTAATCGGGTAGATGTTGAGAGGGGTGTTTTTCAGAGAGAGAACATGGACTACCTGACCGGTGAATATGAAGCATTTCTCTATGGTGATGAGGAGGAGGTCACCCTCAGGGTAAGTGTGGAGTGTCAGGATACCAAAAACTGTGCACATGAACTGGTTCAGGAAAACTTTTTAAAATCATTCCTGCAATACAAGCTTCCCCTATCTGAAGCACACCAGGATGGTACATTTAACATACACTTCAATTTTACTGGGCCTGGAGGTCTTGAATTATATAAGGTCAGGGGTAGACCAAAGCGTTTGGTGGACCGTCGCTCTGAGTAAATGGATGGAAATTGGATCCGTTTTCCCAGTGGTATCTATATGTATGTTTACTTACCCTCGGACTATGAAGATAGGCCGGCTGTAAGATGACAATACTCCCAAAATGAAAAATAAGACGGTATAAAAACTTAATTTATCCTGTTATTTTTTTTAAACATGGTTCAAATCATTTATTAAGATTTTGAACTTCTAAAACTTGTATAGAACTTGTTGGACAGTTTAACTGGCACTCCAAACACCCACAACACCCTTCGGTGTTTATATGGCATTTTAAATCCACAATTGAAATATTGTTCATGAGACAGGCATCCACGCACACTCCGCAGCCAATACAAGTATCTTTTACCTTGGCCTGGAATTCCTGTTCAATGAGGATGTCAACAATGGTGCGGGTGTTATCAATGTCCCCAGTAAGGGAGTAGGTCATATATAGGAAGTCCCGGTTACAGCAACTGGAAACAGCTTCTGCAACTTCTATAGAACTCCAGGACAGATTTCTACCATTTAAATAATGAGAAACTGTTGATCGGTCCATTCCCAGTTTATTTGCAATGTCTTTTTGGAAATAGCCCTGTTCTCTGAGCTTCACCGCTGCCAAGTATTTTAATCCAGATGCAATATGTTTCGGCATGTATTCACCATGTGCGTTAATTACACATTACAATGTTTAATATTTATAGATTGCTACTTTTAGCAAAAATCGTTCCCTAAATCATAAATTGCCTGTAATGTATTTTTTTCGAGATAGATGATGAAAAGAAAGACATCAATTAAGTGGTGTTTAAAGGCAAAATTCCCATAATAATGATTGGAATCTCTAATAACAGGGATTAGGATCTAGATTGAGATTATCCACACCCAGGACAAATTTTTTATTCTGTTCTTTAATCAAGTTGTAGGATTGGTCTGTAAATGATTCGTAAACAATAGCGGGAACCCCTTTCTTAATCAAGGGAATGGTGGTGTATGTAGTGCTGCTGGGGTTTGGTGCATTGTAATAGGGGACGCCTTCCAGGGTGTTGGTTAAGTTATAGGCAATATCCATAGAGCTGCCTCTTTGGATGGGTGTGAATAGGAAAACTTTTTTGGAGTATGCACCGTCTGTTCCATGGACATCAACTGCTAGAGCGAATTTTTCCTGGGCAACATCTGGAACCACATATTTATTGGACAGTAACTGCCCGTTCATTCTTCCTTTTGTAAAGTCAGAGGCGTACTGGGTGACATTAATGTAATATAAATAGTAGCAGTATTTCATGGATTCTGATTGTTCTTTGATATTTTCAGCCACAGTTTTATGGGCAGGATGTTCACGAGGGTGTTCTCCCAGGACATATGCCACTTTTACTGGTGAACTAGAGTTACCGTAGGGTCCTTCTTTAATCACACTCCCATATGATTCATTTCCCAGTGATTCATGGGTGGTGGGTGTGGTGGTAGGAGGTTCTTCCGCAGAATAGACGTTATAAATGGGGAACAAAATAACCAAAAAAAGGACAGCAAATGCAAAAATTCCTAAAAAAACTTTATGGTTTTCATGGGATTGGATTTTCTTCTTTAATCCCAATATTTTCTCTTTAAAACCATCTAACTTATCCTTCAAATTAAAACGCCCCCGTAAGTCACTTCAAATAATAGTCATCCTGTTGGTGTTATTCAGGTTCTATTATGTAAACTATGTATGGATGCATCGATTATATAAAAGAGATTACTTTAGTCAGGAAATCAAATTATAATTAAGAAGACATTTTGATGAAAATTTTAATTTGTCCGACTAGTACATTTTAGTCAGACTATGTACATTTTAAATAGAATAAGATGACTGATTACAATTTCCAGTGATTATTTTGAATATTATCAGTGAGCAGTCTTTTAATAAAAAATAGAGTGATTTATGCCGGTAAAAGGCACATCCATAAAAAAACGTGGTTAATGAAATGTTAAACGCAGAAACTTATTTAACCTCCCAAAAAGGTATTGGGGGACAGATCAGAACCAAAAACGAAGATTTCTATGTGGAAGAAATCCCGGAAACCCAACCCAGTGGTGAAGGGCCAAACACCTGGCTTTGGATTGAGAAAAATAGTAGAACAACTCTGGAAGTGGTTTTGGACATTGCAAGGGAACTTAAAATCAACCGTAAACAGATGGGTTTCGCAGGAATGAAAGATAAAAAAGCAGTAACCCGACAGTGGATATGTATCAGTAACAAAACCCCTGAAGAACTTCAGGGACTGGAAGATAAGCTTCATCATGTTAAAATAATTAATATAACTCCCAATCAGAAGAAACTACGCATGGGACAACTGGTGGGAAACAAATTCAGGTTGATGGTAAGAGATGTGGGAAATCCAGAGAGAGCTGCTCAGGAAGCAGAGGAAATCCTCAGCGAACTAAAGGAGAGGGGAGTGCCTAACTACTATGGATTTCAGCGTTTTGGTAAGGACCGGCCCAACACACACCTGGTGGGCAAAGCACTGATCAAAGGTGGTGTTAAGGAAGCGGTGGACCGTTACATTGGCCATCCCTTTGATACCGAGCCACAACACATCCAGGAGGCGCGCAGATTCTATGATGAGGGTGAACTGGAAGAGTCCCTGGAGTCAATGCCCAGTGGAATGAGATATGAGAAGATGATGCTACGCGCCCTCATTAAAGAAAAGAAAAAGAGAGGAACTTTGAATGAGAAATCTTACATCCTGGCACTTAGAAGTATTCCCAAACCCCTGAGCAGGATGTTTGTCCATGCATATCAGTCCTACCTTTTCAACAGAGTGGTTAGTGAACGTACCAAGCTGGGCATTGACCAGTATGTGAAGGGAGATATTTTAATTGACAATGAAGAACACCTCATCCATGAATTTAGAGAAGAAGAAATAGATACCAAGATAAAAAATTTCCAGGCCCATCCCTCAGCACCTTTATATGGAAGTAAAGTACCACTGGCCGGTGATAAACTGGGAGAAATGGAGCAAAAGATTCTGGATGAGGAGAACCTTCTACTGGAGGATTTCATAGTGTCCCAGATGCCCAAACTTGGTAGTCATGGTATACGGCGGGCTATGCGCTTTAAAATATGGGACGTGGCTGCGGAGGCAACTGAAGAAGGGGTAATGCTGACTTTTTCCATTCCTAAGGGCTGTTACGCTACGGCGGTGTTGAGAGAGGTTATGAAGGTGGATGTTTATTAGGATTTTTTATAATCCTTTTATTAGATCCTTTAGTTCCTAATTTTTACTTCTCATTTGCTCTTACCAAAGTCACATGAAACACCGAACTCATATCATTGATTGCCCCTCATATTTTAGAGGGGTGCCCCCTCAGTTTACATATTGGGAGTAAAAATGCTTATAAAACAATCTAATGTGGATTTGAATTATTAAATATTATTTAAATAAATTAATTTAATTCTATTTTTAATTAGTCATTTCTGATTAATAATTAATATTTGTCTATTAATATTATCTAATTTTAAAGCTAGAAAATAATTAATTCAAAAGAAAAAATTAGGGATAATGAAATAAATAGATTAAATGAGCACAATTTAATCAAATTAAATCTTAAACCGTTTTTTAAGCTCACTTTTAGCTCTTTTTTCTATTTCTTTGCTACCTTTTCCTTTAGCCTGTTTTTCCAGTTCTTTGGCGGCTTTTTTAGTTACTGAATCAAGTAATCCCATGAAATCCCTCCATTAGCATTAGTAATTCTCATTGATTATTCTTCTGCGTATTTTTCAGGATTTTCATCGAACTCCTTTTTGCATCCTGGGGCACAGAAATAGTACTTTTTACCCCGGTATTCACTTATAAACTTTGCAGTTTTTTCATCCACATCCATTTTACAGATTGGATCCACAGCCATCTTTTCACCTACTCCTCTAATTTTTTTTATGATATTAAATTAAGGAGTTCATTGTTCTTATTTTTTTAGATCCCGGTCCATTTTTCTTTATTTTCCAATTCTTTCATTATACTTCGAATTAATTTTAGAAGGTTTAAATTTCTTCAACTACCTCTAACTTCTTGGAGGGGGGCATGTAACCCTTTAAAAGTAGTGAAAGAGTTACAATGGTAACCGAACTCAAGGCCATGGCTAGTCCAGCATATTCTGGGCGGAAAGTAATCCCGAAAGTGGGATAAAGCAATCCAGCAGCCACCGGTATGAGGATCACATTGTAGGCAAATGCCCAGAAAAGATTGAGCTTAATACGTCCCATTACCTTCTCAGATAACTGCACTCCTGCCACGGCATCCAGTAGGTTGTCCTTGATAAGCACTATCTCCCCACTTTCAATGGCCACATCCGTGCCACTGCCAATGGCTATTCCCACATCGGCTTGGGCCAGGGCAGGTGCGTCGTTAATCCCATCCCCTACAAAGGCCACCACCTCTCCTTTATCCTGAAGCCTTTTAACTTCAGTGGATTTATCCTCTGGCAGAACCCCGGCCATGATATTGTGTATGTCGATCTTACTGGCAATGGCCTCTGCAGTCCTCTGATTGTCACCGGTGATCATGGCAACCTCAAGACCCATCCTCTTAAGTTCACTTATAGCCTGGGGAGTGTTTTCCTTCAAAGTGTCGGCCACTCCCACAATACCGGCGAAAACATTATTTAAGGCAACTAAAACTGCTGTTTTACCTTCCTCTTCCAGCTTTGAAATCATTTCTTCGTCTGTTTCGGATATTCCAACATCATTTTCCATAAGCAGTTTCCGATTTCCTATGAGTACAGATCTCCGGTTAACAGTTGCTGATACCCCTTTTCCTCCGAAGGTGTTGAATTCTTCAACATCATACAATTCTATGTCATTGTCTCGGGCTTTGGTAACAATTGCATCTGCCAGGGGATGTTGTGAATTTTTTTCCACACTGGCTACAATCTGTAATAAGGCTTTATCATCTGTGCTGGTTCCTATGATATTGGTAACTTCTGGTTTGCCCCTTGTCAAGGTCCCGGTTTTGTCAAAGAGAATTGTGGTTAATTTTTCGGATATTTCAAGTGCTTCACCGTTTTTAACCAGTATACCCAGTTCTGCGCCCCGTCCAATTCCAACAGTCACTGCAGTGGGGGTGGCCAGGCCCAGTGCACAGGGACAGGCCACCACCAGGATGGATATGAGGATAGTGAGTCCAAAAAGAAGGGTGCTTCCCAGTAAGAAATACCACACTATAAAGGATACAATAGCTATGGTGAGAACAGTGGGGATGAAATAAGTAACAGCCCGGTCAGCTATCCTCTGCACTGGTGGTTTGGACCCCTGAGCTGATTCTACCAGTTTGATGATCTGTGCCAGGACAGTATCTTTACTGATCTTTTCTGCCTGAAACTTTAAAACCCCATTCTGGTTAATGGTTCCACCCACCACTGGGGATCCTGCCTGTTTCAAGACTGGAATAGGTTCTCCAGTGATCATGGATTCATCCACGAAACTCTCACCAGAAAGCACCTTTCCATCCACTGGGATCCGTTCACCTGGCTTTACCAGCACCACATCTCCAACCAGCACATCTTCCACAGACACCTGGGTTTCTGTTTCACCATCTTCTTCATTTTTACCAATGATAGTTGCAGTTTTTGCCTGCAAACCCACCAGTTTCTTGATGGCAGTGCCGGTACGTCCTTTCGCCCGTGCTTCAAGCCACCTACCCAACATGAGGAATCCGGCAAGCATCAGTGCAGTTTCATAGAACATGAATTCCGGGGTGAGTACGATGTTGAAGGTTCCCAGCACACTGGAAACAAAGGCCACCCCAATACCCAGAGAGTACATCACGTCCATGTTTAAGCTGTGATTTTGGAGGGAACGATAACCAGCAGAGAAAATAGGATAACTCACATAAATAAAGGGCAGAATGGTAACTGCCAGCATGAAATAGGCCATGTTAAAGGGCAACATCACACCGGCGTACATCAACACCATCAGGGGAATGGAAACAGCAAAGGCCACTATAAAACGGTTCCTTTTACTGTTGAGATCCGCTTTCCGCAGTTTTTCCTCCTGATCTGCCTGAAATTCTCCTTCTACTCCTAGATATTCATATCCCAAGTCTTCGATGGCCTTTTTCATCTGGGACACACTGGTCATCCGGGGGTTGTATGTTACATAGGCCTTTTCAGCCGCCAGATTAACGTTAACTTCACTAATTCCATCAATCTTTCTTAAAGCCCCTTCAATGGCCTGGACACACATGGCACAAGTCATACCTCCCACTTTGATAATGACCTTCTCATTCACCACAGTGAAACCAACATCTTCCACAGATCTTTCCAGATCCTGGAGTTCCACCTTATCTGGATCGTATTCTACGGTGGCTTTTTCTGTTCCAAAATTAACCTGAGCCTCTTCCACACCCTCCAATCCCTGTAGGGATTTCTCAATGTTCAATGCACAAGATGCACAGTGCATACCTGAAATTTTGATTTCTGCTCTTTTTTTAGAATCATCTACCATGTTAATCCAGCCTTAAGGTTTAAAATATTCTAATATCTTTAAATATTTTCCCTTCCTTCATAACTACCAGTATATTGTCCGGATTTCCCAGGGAATTTATATCATGGAGGGGGTTAGTGGCACAGATCACTACATCAGCCAGTTTTCCAGTTTCTATGGTACCGATTTTATCTTGCAATCCCAAGAGTTCTGCAGCACGTTTAGTACCGGCCTGTATAGCTTCCATGGGGTTCATTCCAATATCACATAAAAAGCCCAGTTCTCGCAGGTTCTGACCGTGGGGAGCTATACCGCTGTCAGTACCCATTACCATCTTCACCCCTGCCTTGTAAGCTTTTTCCATACTTCTATGGCTGTTAATTGCCACACTGCGGGCATCTTCTTTACTGAAATCAGGTAATTTTCCCGCTTCCATGAGTTCCAGGTTGATTTTGTGTGCCAGCTGGGTTGGCACCAGCCAGGCATCATTTTCTAGCAACAGATCAAGGCATTCCTCATCAAGGTAGGTTCCATGTTCAATAGATTTTATACCTGCATTCAAAGCATTTTTAACACCTTGTGATCCATGGGCATGGGCCATAACTGGCAAATCACGATATGAAGCCTCTTCCACCATTACTTGCAACTCTTTTAGGGTGAATTGGGGGTGTTCTGGACTATCATTGGCACTTATCACTCCTCCGGTCACCATCACTTTCACCACATCTGCACCAGCCCTTAAAACTTCCCTTACTCTTTTTAGAACTTCTTCCTCTCCATCACAGACTGCATCAGGTAGGCCGGGGTAAGTGGTTTTCACCTGGTGACCGGACTTTAATTCCATGTCAAAATGCCCTCCGGTTATGGATAAGGGCATGACACTTATCAGAAGACGTGGTCCAATTATTAAACCTTCTTCAACGGCTATTTTAACACCATAGTCAGCCATTCCAGCATCTCTAACTGTGGTTACGCCGGTTTCTAAGGCAAGCCTCAGATTTTGTGTGGCTTGATAAAAATAAATGGATAGTGGGGTGAATAAGGAGTTTTCGTATTGGAATCCATTCCACATCATGTGCACATGGCAGTCGATAAAACCAGGGAGTATGAATCCTCCTCTGGCATCAATATATTTGATCTCATCCCCTGGAATTTTCAGAGAGTCTTCAACACCAGAAGCAATGATTTTATGGTCCTTGATTAAAACTCCTGCATTTTCCAGGGGTTTAGTACCGTTCCCGTCTATAAGAGTCCCGTTATGGATGAATAAGTACACCGTTACACCTTCCTTCCACTAAACCATCCGATTTTATAATCTTAATTTCTAAATTTTCTTTTATTATTAATCAGTAACTGATACACTGTAATCAGTACTGATTATTAGTTGTTCATTCGTCTTATCTTTTATCTGGAAAGTGTGCAAAAAATAAATTTGAAAATATTTAATTTTACATGAGAAAATTAATGGGAAATAAATCCAGATAGGGTTCATTTCGAGAATTAATTATATATTTTATTGTTTTATGGGTGATATACTCGATTTCACATTCAAATTTTAGTTCATTATCCGTTAGGTATTGGAAATTAAAAAGAAAAAAATATTAAGGACATGAAAGGATATAATAAATACTAATTTATAGGGAGGTGGGTAATGTGGCAAGTCCGATGTTGGCTGTGGTCATATCTTTCTTTTTACCGGGTATTGGTAGTGTATATGCTGGTAAAACAATGATGGGGATAGTGATTTTCGTCGTAGCATTAATCTTGTTTGCTGCTGTTTATTTTTTAGGGGCCATTGCGTACATATTATACATAATTGTCTGGCTTTACGGTATGTATGATGCATACACTGCAGCCAAGGCCACAGTTTAAATGAATGATAGTATAAATTTAATTTAAGACATGAAGGAGGTGAAAACATGGTAGAAGTAAAATGGACTCCAGTTATAATTGGTTTAGTGATTGCAATAATACTGGGACTGATCATTGATATGGTTCTTCCAGGATGGGGTGTAATTGGTTACCTCATAGCAACTATATATGTCGGTTACACTGTTGCCGGAGGCTATATGAATGGAGCTATCCACGGAGCACTCGTAGGGGTTGTTGCAGGTATAATAGGGGCAATACTCGCCTTAATCATAGGTACTGCAGCAGCTGGACTAGCAGCTGGAGCTATAGCAGCAGTAGTAGTGTTAGTGCTTGCAGCGATAATTGATGGAATTATCGGTGCCATCGGTGGAGCCATCGGAGCCGCAATTAAAGGAGAATAAAAAAAAACGACACATTTTTTTTATTTTTTTTATTTTTATAAGAGAGGTGAAAAAATGGATATTGACTGGGGAGCAGTAATTGTAGGTTTCATCTTATCCATAGTTTTGGGAGCTGTTTTTGGTATAATTATACCTGCAGTAGGTTCAGTTCTCGGTTTACTCATAGCTGGAATGGTTGTAGGTTACATGGTAGGGGGGACTGCCGGTAATGGTATGGCAAACGGAGCAGTATCTGGTTTGTTTGGAGCCATCGTGCTGTCCATACTAATGCTCATATTCGGCACTCTAATCCTGGGAATAATAGGATTCGCAGCAGCCACAGTGACCTCCATATTCCTGTTTATTGCATTCTTCGGGGTCATGATCCTAATGGCCATTGGAGGAGCTATTGGTTCTTTAATAAAAGGAGAAGCGTAAGTACAGTTTAAAACAATTAAATAATATTTTTTTATTTTAATTTTTCCAATACTCATTATTTCAGTTTTTCCAGTATTCCCATTTTTCCGAGTATTCCCATTTAGTTTTAGTAAACTTTATTCTTTCAGAACCCCAAGAATAATATAAACATTCATTAATTATCACGAGCAAAATAATAAAGGTTCACATTGTTAAATGAATGGAATTATGAAGGTAAAACTATGATCGATCAAAAAGTTACTCTTATTGGAACAGCACTGGCAGTGGTGCTGGTTGTTGTTTTCGGAATGTTCATCCCCTTAGTTGGGGGTGTAATAGCCCTGATAGTTGCGGGAATTGTGGTTGGATATATGGCCAACCAGAACATAAAGACCGGAGCAGTGCA
This sequence comes from Methanobacterium sp., assembly GCF_016217785.1. NCBI lineage: Archaea > Methanobacteriati > Methanobacteriota > Methanobacteria > Methanobacteriales > Methanobacteriaceae > Methanobacterium > Methanobacterium sp. The sequence goes on along the minus strand of NZ_JACRGA010000025.1, from coordinate 62,798 downwards.
CGGAGCTTTAATAGGACTCTTCACTGGGATAATCTACATATTGGTGATATACGTCATTTCAGGATTCTCTCAAAAGATAATCGGAGGCCTAATCATCTATTCGTTAGGTTCCATACCAGTATACATCCTTTTAGGGCTTGGTGGTGGAATAATTGGCTCTGTGATGAAAGCAAGGCAGCAACATGTTGAAGAAATATTAAAAGAAGATGAATCTGAAGAAGAAGTTTCTTCTGAAGATAATGAAGAATCTTATAAAAAATCTTAAACATCGATCTAAGGTAGAAAAGAAGAATAGAAAGTAACAGAATTATATGTTGATTGAGGGGTGATATAAATGGTAGACTGGAAAGCAGTGGGAGTAGGATCACTTGTAAACGCGGTTTTAACCATTGTCTTAACAATTTCTGTTTTTCCTCTGTTCTTTTTAGGTCCAATAATAGGGGGGCTGGTGGCAACCTACATTGGACGTGGCGAGAAAAAGGATGCACCAGTGGAAGGGGCATTAACCGGCATTATTGGCGGGCTCATTATTGGAATCCTGTTCATCGCCGGATTCGGAGCTTTAAGTGCCATAATAGGGTTAATCTTTGCCAAAGTTGGCCTGGTGGCAGGGGCGATGACTCTGATAGCTGGTCTCTTTATCACCTTTATCTCCATATTCCTAGGAGGAGTCTTAGGTGCTGTTGGGGGATTAATAGGTGCTGAAATCAGAGAAAACGGTAGTAGAAAAGTAAAAGTGGAAAATTAAATAGGTTCACACCTATTTTTTCAACATTTTTGTATAATTTATTTAATTAAATCATTTTTAGTTCTTTTATTTGATTCATTTTAGAATTTCAATAATTCCGGTGTCTGCATCAACCTCCACCAGGTTACCTTCCTTTAGAATTTCAAGAACATCTTCTTCTGGCTGGTCAACCATGGGTATGCTGGCCATTATGGCTCCGGTGGCGATGATTGGTTCTGCTTCCATGGCAATGATGGCCAGTGGTGCGGTTTTGTTTTTAGCCATCTGGAAGATCACGTAGGATCCAACTGTGGAACCCTTTCCTGAAGGGATCACCAGTATTTTACCACCTATATTTTGCTGGTAGAGGTCATGTTCCCTGTCGGTCACTATCCCGGTATCAGGGTCTACACCTCCCAAAAAACTCAGTGGATCCTTGGAAATGATGATGTTCCCTTTAACATGTCCTCTTGATATTTTTCGACAATTAATGGTTTGAATAGCCATAAGATCACGTTCAAATCAGTATCTTTATTTATTATAATTTTTTACCTATTAATTCTATCAATGTTAATTAAATAGGATATCTACATTTTGAGCAGATTGAATATGAATAGGGGATAAATGTATCTTTTATGGGTAAATAGGATTTAAATCAAATAAAAAATAAAAAAAGAATTTAATTGGAGTGTTTATTCTAATTGCAGTTTGACACCGCCAATTTTAGGTCTTAAGAAGTTGTAAATTAGTGCTAAAACTGCATCTACTACAAATGCTACTATAAATCCTCCGATAGTAAATGCTAGCAGTAATAAAACTCCAACTAGGGCTGATCCGGATACTGCGGCAATAATAAGCATTATCAGACCAACTATGAACCCGATTACGGCTGTGAGAACTCCAGTTACCAGTGCAACTGGAAGTGGTGGGATGATGAGTAGCTCATGTAGTCCTTCTTTTGCATTGCCAAACTCAAGCTTGATTCCACCGACTTTAGGTGCTATTAGGTTATATAGTCCAGCTAATATTGCATCAGCTATGAATGCCATTATAAATACGGCTATTGGCATTACTATGATTAGAATGAGGGATCCTATGGCTCCAAAAGCCCCTAATCCTGCTGTTGAGATTGCAGAGGTATCAGTAGATGCTGCCATGGAACTCATTAGCTGAATAAATATTCCAGCATAGGCTGCAAATAATGGTACAATGATCAGGGCGATTAATAAAGTCATTATAGCGGCAATTGTAGAGGTCATTAGGGCAAAGGGGATAATTGGAACTGATTTTACTTCGCTAAGATTTTCAAGTCCCAATTTAATTCCCCCTATCCTGGGCACAAGTTGATTATAAATCAACGCGGTTATAAATGATTGGGCAATACCAATCAAGAATGTGCTTACGGGGGAAGCAATGATCATGGCTGCGTAAACACCGATTAATGTCCATGCCATTGCACTAGAGTCGAATGCAAGGCCAATTAGTGCTAATATTAAACTGAATATTGCGTATATAAATGCCCACACTGCGTTAACCGATGAATTCATCAGTGTGTATGAAACTAGATGTATAGATTTGATCTCCTTTATTTCCAATTTTTTCACCTCTTAATTAGTAAATTGTCAGTGTTACATCTGGTCCTACTATAATATCAATTTTTATAAAATGGAAATTAAAATCAGGGCAGAAATAAAAAGAAAAAAAAGGGGGAAATTATCTTAGAACGCTTACTCCAGTACCAGTTTAATACCACCAATTCTGGGCTGCAGGATGTTGTAGAATACTGTGGCCAGTGCTACCATAATGAAGTACATTACAAACCATGATATGGCGTAGCTTATAAGCCAGATTATTGCTAGAACCACGTCTCCTGTCAGTAAACCCATGATTAATCCGTATATTGCACCTAAAACTGCCATTACTACTGATATGGATAGTGCTGCAGGTACTACTGGGATGTTGGTGAGTTCAAATCCATTGGCTGCTTCGGCGAATATAAGTTTTAGTCCACCGATCTTTGGTATTAGGATGTTGTAGAAGACGGCGAATAATGCGTATGCAATGAAAGTCATGATGAACATTGCTATTGGCATTACTATAATCCAGAACAGTGCCCATATGCCAGATACTGCTGCCATCATTCCACCGGTTGGTAGTGCGGCAGTGGTGGTGTTGGTTGCATTTGCAGCTACGTTGGCTGCAATTGGAATTACTCCACTTGCCAGTGAGAATACAGAACTACCAGCCAGTCCGATATATAGTCCGGTTAAGAATGTTAAAACAGCGACTATAACGGAGAGTATAAGGGCAAATGACATTACTGGAATTGATTTAACTACTTCTCCTTCCATACCTAGTTTTATCCCACCTAATTTGGGTGCTAAGAGGTTGTAGAGTAATGCCAGAATAAAGGCGTACACTATGTTGAAGAAGAATGATGTTAAAGGCCATAGGATAATTATTGATAATCCTAACACGGTAATGAAACCAGCGAACATGCTCATACCGGGTATGAGTGCTGCTATTGTTCCGAAGAATAGGATGACAAGAATTGCTGTGATGAAGGCTAAAATTGCGTGTATTGAGGATGTCATCAATGTGAATGGAGCGGCTCGGATGTGTTTAATTTCTTTGATATCGACCATTTTTTCACCTCCCTTTATAATCAGTATCAATATTGTTTATTATTGGTAATATATTAATTTTTCGTTTTCAGGGAGGTTTAAAGCAGCAAATATAATTAAAAAGTAAAAAAGAAGGGGAATATTTAGAAAAAAATCTGGAATTATGTTCTATTCTAAAAATTTTAAAACCATTCTTCTGATTTTTCTAGAACATTTTCCACAATCTGCACCGAAGATCCCAGGTAGGTGTGGGGGTCCATAATATCATCCACTTCTTCTGGGCTCAGATAATCGGTTATCCCTTCCTGCTGAAGTACCACATCTTTTAAGCTAACTCCCAGTTTGTTTGCTTCCAGGGCACACTTACGGACCAGGGCATAGGCGCTTTGTCTTCCCATACCCTTACGGGTGAGTTCTGCCATGAATCGCTCGGCCATAATCAGTCCACCAGTAAGGTTGAGATTCCTTTCAATATTTTCAGGATAGAAAACCAGTTTTTCCATTAATCGAATGGTCAAGTTCAGTATGTAATCTGTGAGGATAGATGCCTCCGGGAGCATGATCCGCTCGGATGAGGAGTTGGTCAAGTCCCTTTCATGCCACAGGGCATTATTCTGGAGAGCAGGAGCGGGATATGCCTTAATAACTCTGGATACTCCACAGATCCTCTCGGCAGTGATGGGATTCATTTTGTGAGGCATGGTGCTGGATCCCACCTGTTTTTCCGGGTCGAAATTTTCCCCTAATTCTTTGATCTCTGTACGCTGCAGGTTACGGATTTCCAGGGCAATCTTATCAAGGGTACTGGCCAGGTTGGCCAGGTCCATCATGTATTCTGCATGGTTATCCCTCTGCACCACCTGGTTGGATATCAGTGTTGCTGGGAGTCCCAGTATTTCGGAAACCTTAAGATGAACGTCAAGCCCATCTTCACCCAGGGCTGCAGTGGTACCCACTGCTCCAGTCATCATCCCAACACAGAGCCTACCTTTACATTCCTCCAATCGTTCATACTGACGGTGGAGTTCATCTGCCCAAAGAGCGAATTTCATCCCATAAGTGGTGGGGAGGGCGTGCTGTCCATGGGTTCTTCCTATACAAACTGTTTTTTTATTTTCATCCGCTAGTTTCAGGATGATTCTCGCTAAACGCGTTACTTTTTCCTGTATGATATTAATGGAATCACGGAGTAGGAGTGACTGGGAACTGTCAATTATGTCATTGGAGGTGGCACCGAAATGCACGTACTCACCGGCATCATCCTCACAGACCTCAGCCAGGGCTTTTACAATGGATGCAATATCGTGGTTGGTTTCTTTTTCTATTTCTGCAACTCTTTCATTGGTAACATACTGTGTGTTGGCCTTACTTCTTATTTCCCGGGCAGCCTCTTCAGGAACCAGGCCCATCTGGGCCTCAGCTTCCGCAAGAGCCGCTTCAACTTCCAGCATTTTCTGAAGTTTGTTCTCTGCTTCCCAGACTTTTTTCATTTCAGGGGTTCCATAACGAAATTCAATTGGGTGGATTGCCATGTTAAAACTCCTTTATATTTCATCCGAATTAACAAATATATCAAAATTTAAAAAAACTTCTTATATTACTTTAAAAGTTTGTTATATTTCCAAAAATTGGGGATACTCCCAAATTACATATATTAAATAACTCTTATGCTAAAGTAACCTCCACGCAACTCTTAAATTGGGTTAAAGTTTTTAGCTTACTTAAACTAATTTTAGAGGGATTAGAAAAATAATAAGAGTTTAGGAGTATGAAAACCTTAAAGCTATGCAAAAAACAGCCAAAATAGCAGTCATGATTATAACCTGTTCTGGACTGAGCTTGGGGCCTTTGGTTTCCTCTTCAAAGTATCTTACCAGGCCCGCCCCACTTGGTGGAAGGTATTTTTTTTCTTTCTTTGCCAAACTAAATCACCATAAAATTGATCATGAAATTATTCACACATATTCCATTTCTACTATATACTATTTCTAGTATACAAGAAATTTCATTCATATTTATGTTGCACATTAACGCCTTATATTTGTAGTGGTATGTTATGGTGAAATTGTTTAATAGTAAGAACTCCACCTGTTTAAAAAACTATAAATTATCTCCAGAACAATAATAATTAGTAGAGCTTAAATAATGTTCGGATGTTATAAGGCTTAAATCGTATTTTTAAGGGCACATGATGTTTTAATATAACTCGAAAGGGTTATTATAGTTTAATTATTCAAACATATAAAAAATCAGGGAATCAGTATGGGATATTTTGAAACATTGGAAGAGGGCACTGCACAGGCCTATGAAGTTGCCAAACAAGCAAGGAAGAAGGGTCATGATATTGAAACCGAACCAGAAATACCTCTGGCTAAAAACCTAGCCGAGCGTGTGGAGGGGCTGGTGGGCCCACCAGGAGTAGCAGCACATATAAAGGAACTGGAAGAGGAAGGAATGTCCCGTGAAGAAGTTGCCTTCCAGGTAGCCAAGGAGATAGTCACTTCTGATGAGGTGATGAAGGCCGATCCAGGGAACAAAGACCAGTACAAAATAAAAGAAGAGGCCGCGGACCAGGCAGTGCGAACAGCTTTATCAATTCTTACTGAGGGGGTGGTGGCTGCACCACTGGAAGGAATAGACCGGGTGGCTATCAAAAGGAACTTCGACCAGAGTTGGTACCTAGCCGTGTACTTCACAGGACCTATACGAAGTGCAGGGGGGACTGCATCAGCACTTGCAGTATTAATTTCAGACTATATTAGACTTAATATGGCTTTAGATGTTTATAAACCTACAGATGGGGAAATAGAGCGTTATGTTGAGGAAGCAGAGCTTTACGAGTCAGAGGTAACCAACCTGCAGTACTCCCCCTCTCCAGATGAAGTCCGTGCCGCAGCACAACACATACCTGTAGAAGTCACTGGTGAACCCACTGATCAGGTGGAAGTATCCCACAGGGACTTAGAACGTGTGGAAACCAACCACCTCCGTGGAGGTGCTTTACTGGCCCTGGTGGAGGGTGTTATTCAAAAAGCACCCAAGGTACTGAAGTACGCTAAAATGCTCAAAATAGAAGGCTGGGACTGGCTGGGTGACCTTTCAAAGACCAAAAAATCAGACGAAGATGATGAAACTGATGAAGATGCCAAGGACGGGGCACCTAAAGTAGATGACAAGTATATGCGGGATATCATTGGGGGTAGGCCGGTTTTAGCATATCCTCAAACTAAAGGGGGCTTTCGTCTAAGATATGGTCGATCCAGAAACACCGGACTGGCTGCCATGGGGGTTCACCCTGCTACCATGGAGATCCTGGAATTTCTAGCTGTCGGGACCCAGATGAAGATAGAAAGACCGGGTAAGGGGAACTGTGTAGTTCCCTGCGACAGTATTGACGGGCCAATTGTGAAACTCAGAAATGGGGATGTGGTAAAAGTAGATTCAGTGGAGGAAGCTCGTAAAATCAGGGTAGATGTAGTGGAAATAATTTATCTTGGGGACATGTTAGTGGCCTTTGGAGAGTTCCTCCGAAACAACCATCAACTGCTCCCTGCTGGTTGGTGTGAAGAATGGTGGATACAGCTTTTAGAAAAATCAGCCAGCTATGATGATGGACAGGAAGAAGAGTTGAATCAGTTCCTTCAGGAGGATAAAATCAGTGCCAGGGCAGCTTTCGACCTTTCAAAACAGTACCAAATCCCACTTCACCCGGAATACACCTATTTCTATCATGATGTAACCCGGAGGGATCTCAACACCCTCAGAACATGGTTATACGACGCTGCTGAAGATATTAACATCGAAAATGATTTAACACTGGAAATGGGTCCTGAGAAAAGGATATTGGAGTCGGTGGGAGTCCATCACCGTGTTAGGGATGATAAAATTATCTTACCGGGGGATGATGCCTATGCTCTTTTGCGTACTCTGGCTGAACCCCTTGACAATGAAAATGATATATCAACTTTAGAAGCCTTAAATAAGGTTTCACCAGTTGAAATTATGGCTAAGGCGCCTACTTACCTTGGTGGGAGGGTGGGAAGGCCTGAGAAGACCAAGGAAAGAATGATGAAACCTGCACCACACGCTCTGTTCCCTATTGGGACTAATGGTGGGAGCAGGAGGAACATTGTGGAAGCAGCTAAAAAAGGAAGTATCACAGTTGACATAGCCAGATGCAAATGTACCAACCCTGAATGTGGCGTAGGATCCATGCAGGCTATCTGCCCAGTTTGCGGAGCCCGAACAGTCCCCACTAGCTCAGGAAAAAAACGAATCAACGTGGCTAACCTTCTCCGAAAGGCATATAAAAATTCAGGCGTACGGAAACTGGATGAGATAAAGGGAGTGCAGGGAATGATATCTGAAGATAAATTCCCAGAACCTCTGGAGAAGGGAATACTCCGGGCTAAAAATGGTGTTTACACATTTAAAGATGCTACTATCCGTCATGATTCAACAGACCTTCCACTCACTCATTTCATACCTCATGAGATAGGTGTAAGCTCCCAGAAACTTCGTGAATTGGGATACACTCATGACATCAGGGGAAATGCGCTTGAGAATGATAATCAGGTGGTTGAACTCCGCATACAGGATCTGGTAATATCAGAAGCCTGTGGAGAGTACCTGATGAGGGTTTCACACTTTATCGATGATCTTCTGAAAAATTTCTATGAGATGGAACCATTCTACCGGGTTAAGGTCAAAGAAGACTTGGTGGGGCACCTGGCAGTGGGACTGGCACCTCACACCTCAGCTGGGGTTCTAGGGCGGATAATAGGATTCACCAAAGCCGCAGCATGCTATGCTCATCCCTACTTCCACTCAGCCAAACGCCGAAACTGTGACAGTGATGAAGACTCAGTGATGCTTCTAATGGATGCATTACTCAACTTTTCCAAGGTTTACCTTCCCAGCAGCCGTGGAGGGCGTATGGATGCTCCACTGGTTCTCTCATCCCGTATAGATCCTGAGGAAATAGATGATGAATCCCATAACCTGGACACCATGGAAACACTGCCTCTGGAACTCTACCAGAAAACCATGGAGAATGCCAAACCCGCTGACGTGGTGGACATGGTGGATAATGTCAAGAAGAGGTTGGGCAAGGATGAGCAGTACCATGGATTGATCTATTCTCATGAAACTTCCAGCATCCATCAGGGGCCTAAAATATGCCTCTATAAAATACTACCCACCATGAAGGATAAAGTGGATGGACAGATCCGCCTGGCAGAGAAGATACGTGCCGTGGATCAAAAGGGAGTGGTGGAAGGAGTCCTGAACTCCCATTTCTTACCCGATATCGCAGGGAATTCAAGAGCCTTTGCCCGGCAGAAGGTGCGATGCACCAAATGTAACAAGAAATATAGGCGCATACCTCTCACAGGGGAATGTACCTGTGGTGGAAACCTAATACTGAGCATATCCAAAGGTTCTGTCACTAAATACCTGGAAATATCCAAGGAACTGGCTAGTCGTTACCCTATAGATCCTTACCTGGTGCAAAGGATTGAACTTTTAGAATCGGGTATCAACTCCCTCTTTGAAAGTGACCGGTCCAAGCAGAGTTCACTGGATGTATTCCTGTGAACTTGATTTATATCCATTAATCAACATGATTCAAATCTCCTAAACTAAAGTGCACACGATGTGTTATTTTGCACTATCATCAGAATTTCGGGTTAAATCTGTTCACATCATGTGTTCGGTTATAATATGGGGTGGTGATGTTATCAGGGAAATAGTTACCACTCTATACAGTTTTGCTTATCAGAACAGTTTGGTCAATCGAAACAATTTTATAATGATACAGATAGAAATTATTAAGTAGATTTAAAAACTATTTCCGGGGGTTAGGGGGAAATTATTACAGTAAAGCCTATTTGATATTAATTTTAAATTATTCGGATTAAAAATTAAGTCGGAGGATAGATGATGAAGGACGCCCGTATTATTGCTGCCATACCAACTAAGGCGGAAAATTGTGTTTTGAAGAATAATGGGATATTTGAGAAGTTCAGTCATGAGAAGATATTGAAATCCTGTCTTATGGCAGGTGCTCCCCTTTGGGCGGCGGAAAAAATAGCATCTCAGGCTGCGGGAGCTTCTTATGATGGAGTCACCACCAAAGAGATCAAGATGTGGGTTTATGACTCTCTGAAGCGGGTTGAACCTGCGGTGGCTGACAAGTACCTCAGAAGTAACCAGTTACGGGTTCGAACAGCACGGGACACCATTGAATCCTTCGACAAATCCAAAATAGAGAAAACCCTGATTGTAGAAACAGGTGCCAGCCCAGAAATCGCGGATAAAATTGCTACCAGTGTTTGGAAAGAGGTTAGGAAACTGGACGTGGAATATCTAACAGCTCCCATGCTCAGGGAGATGGTAAACACCAAACTGGTTGAAAATGGACTGGAAACCCTTAGGCGAAGGTACACCAGGCTGGGAATACCGGTCTACAACATCACCAACCTCATTGAAAACGGCAGCCGGGACAATGCCAACATGATACACAACCCAGAAACAGTGCACAAATATGTGGCTGATGAGGCCCTTAAACAATACGCACTCCTGCACATACTCCCCAATGAACTGGCCGACGCCCATCTGGGTGGGGATATACACATACATGATCTGGAATTCTTTGCTGGTAGACCAGTAAACTGCCTGCAACATGATTTAAGGTTTTTCATAAAAAACGGGCTTAAAGTGGATGGTACTGGAGATCATACTTCAGTAGCAGGGCCACCTAACCACATTGAAACCCTGATGAACCATTCTGGAGAGATCATGCTGGCAGCCCAGCAGAATATGAGTGGTGGACAATCCATGAGTCTCTGGAACGTATTTGTTGCCCCATTTGCCCATGGACTTCCCTACGAGAAGGTTAAACAGGCAGTGCAAATGTTCATCTACAATTTGAACATGGCCTACGCTGCTCGGGGAAGCCAGGTACCATTCACATCCATTAACCTAGAATTCACCGTACCGGACTTTTTAAAAGAAGAACCAGCTTATGGGCCTAAAGGTCGCCTGGTGGGAACCTACGGTGATTTTGAAGATGAAACCCGCATGTTACAACGGGCATTCACCGAAGTTCTCCTGGAAGGAGATTCGGATGGTAAGCCACATCTATTCCCAAACACCATCTACGCCCTCCGGAAAGAAGTCTTAAAGGATGAATTTACCGAGGACTTGGAATTAGTTCATGAATTATCCTCCAAATATGGAACTGCCTACTTCACCAACATGCTACCCAGCTACCGGGGGCAGATGGCCAACTACATGGGATGCCGAACATCCCTATCAGATAACTGGACCGGAGACTGGGATAAAGACTGTTTCCGAACAGGGAACCTGGCCTACATAACATTGAACCTGCCCAGAATAGCATACCAATCCAAGGATGAAGATGAAATCTTCGAATACCTGGATTCCTATTTGCGTCTGTCTGAAGAGGTTCTGATGTTACGTCGAAAGCAGGCAGTGGCCTGCCTGGATGACTACAACCTGTTACCCTTTTTAACCCAAGAATTAAATGATGAACGCTACTACCGAGTGGAAAACTCCACCATGTCCTTTGGATTCGTGGGATTAAATGAAATGCTACAATCATTCTGTGGAAGTGGAATTGATGATCCCGATTCACTTAAACTAGGTCTTAAAGTTATTGACTATATGAATGGACGGGCTCAGGAGCTTAAAAAAGACACAGGGTTGCGTTGGACCATCCTTCAAACACCTGCCGAGTCCACTGCCTACCGATTCGCAACGCTCGATCGGGAGAAATTCGGTAATAATGCCATAACTCAGGGGGATTCTGAGGCATATTATTACACCAACTCTTCCCATTTACCAGTGGACACCAGTCTGAACCTGGCTGAGAAGATCCGTATCGAGGAACAATTCCACAGCCGTACTCTGGGTGGACATATTTTCCATGCATTTATGGGTGAATCACACAGTGACCCTGAAGCACTCATGAGCCTCACTAACAAGATAGCCAGGAAATCTGATATTGGTTTCTGGGCCTACAGTAGCGCTCTGAGTTTCTGCATAAAATGCAAAACCCTGATGAAAGGATTACAGGATAACTGCGCCTCCTGCGGAGAACAGAAAGAAGTAGAATGGTATGACCGTATAACTGGATACGTCCAGCAAGTAGGTCGTTCTAAATCCGCCAGCGGAGGATGGAATCCGGGTAAAATGAAAGAATTGATGGATAGGAGAAGATATTAACCTTATCCGTATCTTTTTTCTTTAATTATATATTAATATATAATATTTACAAATTTTTTTAATTCTTTTTTAAGTTCGTAAAATTAAATCAAAAAAAGGATGATAATTAGGGAGTAAAGTGAATATTTTCAGGGAGATCTCACAATTAATAAAAAAGAAGCGTATTTAAAGGAATTACGCATTAATTTAACCAGTTAAATATTTTAAACCAGCTATCTGGTTTAAAATATCGGTTTTGGTTAAAATTCCAATGGGTTTGTCCTGCTCATCGGTGATAATAAGACGTCCAATTTTATTTTTATTCATAATCTGAATGGCTTCTGATATCATAACATCCTGTTTAACGGTAATTATGTATTTGGACATCAAGTTGGTTATTTTAAGATCCTTTTCTTCATTGGCAATAGCCTTAGTAATGTCAATAAGGGTTAATATTCCTATAACACAATCATTTTCAATTACCGGGGCACCGTCGATTCCATTATTAGATAGGATCCATGCTGCTTCCTTTATATCCATGTGAGGTTCCAGAGTAATGAGATCCTGGCTAGCTATTTCCATCACTGATTTATGGGGTATGCTTCGTATATCCCTAACATCCAGGAGTAATACACCATCCATATCATCCCTTCCTACAATTATCCCATTCACCACAAGTTTATTCACAGGACTGGGGCCAACTCTTATTTTATCCCCCAGATCAAGTTGTTTGATATCTCCCATGACCTTTATGGTTGCTTCACACTCTCCAGGTTGGGGTAGGCTGGTGAATTCTATTCTGGTAACAGTTATATTTTCTACCAGTTTATCTTTTTTAAACAAAGGCACGGTTTCTTCTTCATCTGCAGCACTGAGATTTAAAGCATGGTATGCTTCTATTGTTGGTTTATACCCTCCTCTGGGGCCCGGAACACCCTTCACGATCCCCATACTTCTTAAGGATTGCATTTGATTTCTTATGGTTCCGGGATTCCGGTTCATAATCGCTGCAATATTTTCTCCTTTAATGGGCCTGTAATTTGATTTACTATACAGATCAATTAAAACCTGCAATATTTCTTTTTGGACGGTTGTGAGCAATAAAACACCTTCTGATTGGTTATTATTGTTGTCAGGAATAATAATACCGATTTTTGTTTAGGATTATAACCTTTGCAATCTATGGTATATAAACCGAATCCAATATGTGGGGATGGAAGTCCTATTTTTATAATATTTGTTAAATGGGTTTGATAATTCTTTTAATGTTTTAACAGGGTTTGAGATGGTTAAATAAAAAGATGGAATAATGAATTGATCAGGTTATGATCTCTTCTAAGCGATTTTCGCTAATTCCATTTTTTATTTCGAGTGCCATTCTACGGCCCATGCTCAATGGTTCTCCATAATAGAGGTAGCTGTATGCGGATCCGTTCATGAATGTGTTTGTTCCACCGTCTGACCGTGCACTCATTTCAAATACTACTATTTCCAAGTCATCGTTAACTAGAGTCTGCATACAGAACGGACCATTAAATCCTGGTGGTACCAGTTCTTTAGCACCCTCTGTGATTTTGTCTCCTATGTCAAATGCCTGTGGAAGTAGTGATTCTCTTAAAACTACAGGGTGATTACCTGTTACAACATATGATGCATTTGCCCCGATGTCTAGCTGGTCTCTCGCAGGTACTCGGACTAAACCGTCAATAGTGGATTCATATCTGCTATCAATTCCTAAAAGTTCTACTTCGTTCTTTAATCCTGAGAAGAAGTAATGAATACAGTAGTTACATCCCAATACGTATTCTTCAATGTGAGCCTCTTTTATATCTTCTTCTTCGATCCATTTTCTCGCCATCATTGCCTCGATCTTCTGGTCGAATTCTTCAGTTGAGTTGGCAACGAAGTATCCTCTTCCTCCCCGGGCTCCAGGGAACTTTACCATAACTGTGCCGTCAATTTTCCCAGGATTTGTTATCTTTTTCGGAATCCTGATTCCGGATTCAACCATCAACTTTCTTTCGAGGTCTCTTTCTGCTTCCCATCGTAAAATGTCCCTATTTCCAAACATGGGGACGTTAAAAATAGTTTCAATATTATCCAGTCCAGCATAGGCCACAAAAGATCCGTGTGGGAACACTATACTGTTCATATCTCTTAATTCCTGCTGGACATCATCATTAACTATGTCACTAAATTTATCAACCATTATGAATTCATCAGCAACGTTAAATCTTTTGTAAGGTATCTCCCGTCCTTTTTCACAAACTACTGCCGTCCTGAACCCCTCTGCTTTCGCTCCCTGAAACATATGCAGGGATGAATGACTTCCTAAAGTCGCAATAGTTATGTCTTCCTTATCATACCCATCTAAAACATCCAGAATTTCCTGCCGGTTTATTTTACTCATTTGCTAAATCCCTCCGCATGTTAATAAATATCTGGTTAAATTAACATGGTTAGTTTCTGATAGTTATCTTTTTCGTCTTGGTTTTTGGTGTGAGGATGGATTTATTCAAGTAATACTGGTAACATTAAACGCTGTATAAAATTCTGAAAAACTAAAATAAGTTAAATTAAACCACTGAATTGGTTTTAGGGATTTAATTTAGTTCCTACATATGTGCTATTTGAGTATTAATGATTTTAGTTGTTGGGTCCAATTTTTAATGTGGATCAGAAATGTTTTTATATTCCCTGTGTTAATAGTGATTTATGTAGGTGATGGGTTCCACCTTATAACCGCAAAGTGCTGATGATCCCTATAAACAAAAAATTTATGGAGGAATCATAGTGCAAGCGAAATCAAACTCATCAGTTATGAAAACTATTTTTTCATGCAATGTAAATCATTCTGGATGTATTTCGATTTTAAAGCAGTCAAAATCAATAAAATTCATTCCAGGACCTATTCCTAGAATTTTATTTTCAAGTTCTCTATTCCATGAATCCATTTGCTAAATTCATGTTGAGGCGATTCAAATTCTAGACCAAGCTTTAAAGTTTGTCCACGAAAGAGAACATCTTGAAGGTGGATTCACTCTTTATGAAGGGATTCCTGACACTAAAAATACGTACTACGGTGTTAAAATTCTTAAAATGTTGGATGAAGAACCCCACAATAAGGAAAACACAATTAAGTGGATTGAAAACTTACAAGGAGGAAGGCAATACGGTACCCGGGGAATTTTTTACAGGGTAAACATTCTGGATTCTTTTAAAAGAAGTCCAACTTTTCCTCAAAAATATGTTAATAGATTTTTAGGGCGATACAGGACTTCTAATCTTGAAATAATTTATTTGATGACTAATGTCATGAGAATAGTTGGGATTGAGTTGCCAGAATATATTAATGAACGTGTTTTGCACTTCCAAAATGAGGATGGGGGATTTGGGAAATATAGGTCTGATATAATGTCAACCTATTATGCTCTAGAAACATTGAACCTTATTAACCCTGATTCCATAAACTCCCGGGATAAAATAATAGATTTCACCCAGAGTTGCCAGACTGATGAAGGAATTTTTGCTTACACTCCTCTAAGTTACCCTCCCTACATTGAAAGTATATATGCGGGGATTAGAATCTATGAAATCCTTAATTATCCTTTGGTTTGCTGGTTAAACCGGGATGAAGTCATTAATTTTGTATTAAAACTTCAAAATGCAGATGGAGGATTTAGAAGATCTTACTTTATCGGAATATCAGAGCTCGAATATGTTTATCGAGCTTTGCACGTTCTAAAAAGCTTAAATTATCCTGACTTTGGGCTGTAAAATTCTTAAACTTGATTGAGATAAAAATAATGGTAATTTATTGATTAAATCTCATTTAAACTTTTTAAATTTATTTAAATTTCAATAGAAAATTAGAAAGGAGAGGATATAATGAATTTGTGGAAAGATATTAAGCCAGGACCAAATGCACCGGAAGTGGTGTACGCAGTGATTGAAATACCAAAGGGCTCACGGAATAAATATGAATATGACAAGGATAAAGAGTCTTTTATCCTAGACAGAGTTCTGTCATCACCATTCTTTTATCCTGGAGAATACGGTATAATCCCCCAAACTCTCTACGATGATGGAGATCCCATGGACATACTGGTAATTATGGAACAACCAACATTTCCGGGATGTGTAATCGAAAGCCGGCCAATTGGTCTCTTAAAGATGATAGATGGTGGGGAACAGGATGACAAGATCCTGGCAGTTCCAGTGGATGACCCCAGATCCAATCACATAAAAAACATCGACGACCTTCCAGAATCACTCCTTAACGAGATTGTTCACTTCTTCCAGGAATACAAACGACTTGAAGGAAAATCCACGGAAGTATTGGGTTGGGAAGATTACAAAGAAGCATTGAAGGTAGTAGAACATTCAATTATGCTCTATAATGAATAATCGCAGAAAAGATTTGATTTAATTGAATTCCAGAATCAAGTTAGGTATGGAAAGGAGTAAGGACTGGTGATGCGCTGCCTATTTTGTATAGGGATATTCAATTTTGATAAATGATTTACTCTTAAATTAAACCTAATTGAAATAGAAAAATTAAAAAAAATAAGAAAATTAGAGATAATCAGTTTTACCCTTCAACTAAAACTTTCAATTTACCATCATAGAGGTCAATTATAAGACCATGGATTGGCACATCATCTGGAATAAATGGTGATTCCTTTATTTTTTCCACCACTACCATCACATTATCTTCTTCACCATCAATTGCCCCTATCCAATCCTTAAGATTTACCTCAGAAAGTGCTTTTTCATCCACACCCCTGGCTTTCATGTTGGCTTCCAGTTTTTCCGGGTCAACGTTGGCCATCCCACAATCGTAATGACCGATTACCATTACTTCTTCCACACCCAGAGCGTGGATGGCTGCGGCCACAGATCGGATAACATCCCTATCAACTGCAGCATTACCTGCATTTTTGATTATTTTGGCGTCTCCCCTTCCAATTCCAATGGCAGGTTCTAAAAACCCGGTAAGTCGGGTGTCCATACAAGTTACAATGGCCAATTTCTTTTGGGGCATGTGACTCATTTTTTTGGGTTCGAAATCTTTAACAAACTCTTCATTAGCTTTTAATACTTCATCAAGCATCATTTTTATCACCATAACATTTTGAGTAAGCTATCAAAGTTAGAAGATTATCACTTCAAGTATCCTAAAGGTCTACAAGTAATTAAATAAAAAAATAGTAAGGGGTGAGGTTATTTTATTCCTCACTAGGTTCTTTGTCTATCACGGAAAGTGGTGGTTTTTGTTCCAGATCATATCCTGGGTGATAGTCAAAGACATCCTGTAGTTCCACGTTTATCTTATGGAAGATCCTGGCCAGTGGGATATCAGCAGGGCATACTTCTTCGCACTGTCCGCAGTTGGTACAGGAATCCACCATATGTAACATTCTCACAAAGTGGAACATTGGTGATGGTGGAAGTTCTCCTTTAGGTACCCAGTTAACTGATTCTGACTCAATGGAACATTCTCTGCAGAAACAGATAGGGCATGCTTCTCTGCAACCGTAACATTTTATACACTTGTCGAATTCATCCAGGTACTGGTCCAGGTTCATTAACTCGTCACTTTCTTCAAAATTCCGGGTCTGCCATTTATTAGCCAGATTAACCATTGCTTTGTCAATGTTAGCCCTTATTTCAATACCCTTTGGAACTGGGTCCTTTACTTTTAAGACGTTTGCTTTAATGGCTTTATCCAGAATTTCGGCACCTTTTTCGGTGAATACTTCTACGAAAGTGGCTTTACCTGCCTGTGGTCCTATTACTCCCCAGTTACCCATGGCTAGGTCTGCCATTTTTGGTATGTTGGTTTCACATCTTCGACAGTTGGTTCTTCGACCGTATCCCTCATCTTCCAGTTCATCGATGCTGATCTCTTTTTCAGTGTCGTCTGCAGTTTCAATTACCAGGTTTCCTTTGGCGATTTCTTCTTTTACAACAGTGTCAGGGTCTATTTCGTAGAATTTTTCGATCATTTCACGAGCTTGGACTGGGGGTAAGGTTCCTCCACAGTTAATTCCAATCATCACCACATTGTCTTGGTTGATCTGTTTCCTTTTCATAAGTTCCACAATGGTCATGGCGTCGCAGGGTTTGGTGGTGACGGCGATTTTCATGTCGTTTGCACCATCAAGGTATTTATGAATGACTTTAGCCATGTTCAGTGTTCCACAATGGAGGGATCCTGCCGATTCTATGACTTTTTCGGGGTCGGTTATTAGTGTGGGCACTGCATCATAAAGATCAGCACCTTTTTCAACGGCTAGAACTGCATCCACTATGCCTTCTTCAAGCAAAAATTTAAGGATGGCTGTTACTGCTCCTCCGCATTCCCCGCTGGCTGCGATTTCTTCATCAGGGGATAAAGCATAATACATATCGTTTATTTGAACCATTTAAATCACCCTATTTCTGCTTTATTCTTTCTCCATGAGAAGGGACCAAGTTCTTTAACCTGATCACTTACCATTTTCATTGTATTGGCGAATTTTTCACCTTCGGAAGCAGATATCCAGTCAAGGTAGAATCTTCCTTCTTCAAGACCCAAGGTCTTCATCACTGTTTTCAAAGCCTTTATTCGTCGGTCACATGCGAAGTTTCCTCTGTCGTAGTGACAGTCTCCAAAGTGACATCCGGCAACCATTACTCCATCTGCCCCTTCGTCAAATGCTTTTAAGACGAAAAGAGGATTTATTCTACCTGAACACATTACTCTGATTATGCGCACGTTTGGGGGATATTGCATCCTTGCTGTACCTGCAGTGTCTGCTCCACCATAGGAACACCAGTTACAACAGAAAACTATTATTTTGGGGGTCCATTCCATATGATTATCTCCTTTTTTTTTATTGGTAATTATTTTTCATAATTCTTAACTCATATTGATATAATTAATAACAAACCACATTTTGCTTCTCTTTTTTTTATTAAATAATATGGGGGATGATGTTCTTACACTGACTCTAATTTATTTTATTTTCCGGTGATTTATTGAGCGACTGTTATTAGGTCAGAATTAAAGATTACAAATGTGGTTTGTTATATCTTGTAGCAAAGCTTCAAGATCGTGATATGTGACCTATCTGTGATCACCTGTGACTTATTCTTTACATGATAACTTTGTGAATGTTAAATGGGTGTTGCTATTAAAATATATAAAAAAGGGGGGATAATCCCCACCTTCAAGTTTTTCACGGTTTATTTTCCAGGTGCTGGGAAATAAGACAATGGTGGCATTTTTTCATCCATTCCTCTGGTGAAACCATAGGTTTCCTGCAGTTTGAGGTTGATTTCATGCCAAATTTTTGCCAGTGGTATTTCAGCAGGACAGACTTCCTCACACTGTCCACAATTGGTACAGGATTCTACCATGTGGACTAATCTTTCCATATGGAATAGTGGTGATGGTGGAAGTTCTTTGCTCAGCCAGTCTGGACCATTATTTGATTCTAGACAGCAGTTTTCACAGTAACAGATTGGACAGGATTCCCTGCAACCATAGCACTTGATACATTTGTCGAATTCGTCCATGTACTGAGCTATTGTGGTCAGTATTTCGCCTCGACTTTCGTCGAAATCTTTGGCTTGCCATTTACCGGCTAATTTTGCCATGATCTTGTCAATGTTAGCCCGTATTTCAACACCTTTAGGTATTGGTTCCTGGGTGTTGAGAGCTCCGGATTCTATGGCTTTGCCAAGAACATCGGCACCTTTTTCGGAGAATACTTCTACAAAGGTGGCTTTACCAGCTAGTGGTCCGATAACTCCCCAGTTACCTAATGCAAGATCAGCCATACGTGGTATGTTGATTTCACATCTTCGGCAGTTGGTTCTTCGACCGTATCCAGCGTCTTCCAGTTCGTCGATGCTAATTTCCTGCTCTTCATGGTCTTTGGTTTCGATGATCAGCTTTCCTTTGGCGATTTCTTCTTTAACCACTTCATCTGGGTCAGTTTCGTAGAATTTTTCGATCATCTGTCGGGCCTTAACCGGGGGCATAGTACCTCCACAGTTAACTCCTACCATGAGAATGTTGTCCCCATCCACTTCTTCCCGTTTAATTAGTTCTACCAGGGTCATGGCGTCGCAGGGTTTGGTGGTGACGGCGATTTTCATGTCTTTGGCACCGTCCAGATATTTCCCCACTATTTTGGCCATGTTCAGTGTTCCGCAGTGGAGGGATCCTGCTGTTTCTATGATTTCGTCGGGGTCGGTTATTAGTGTGGGCACTGCATCATATAGATCTGAACCTTTTTTAACGGCTAGAACTGCGTCCACTATGTCATCTTCTAAAAGGAACTTTAATATGGTGGTTACTGCACCTCCACATTCTCCGCTGCTGGCAATTTCCTCGTCTGAACCCCATGCATAATACATATCGCCTACTTGAACCATTGGGATCACTCCATTTTTTCAATGCTTGCTGCGGAAACTTTAAATTCCGGCATTTTGGCTGCAGGATCCAATGCAAAACTCTGGGTTAGGGTATTGGCAGCACATTCTACGAAGTGGAATGGTATGAATATTATTCCCTTCATGATGTCAGGAGTAACTTTGGCACCGATTTCAATTTCTCCACGTCGTGTTTTGACACGAACAAGTTCCTTATTTTTTATACCAAGTTCAGCAGCATCTTCGGTGTTAATTTCAACGAAACCGGTTGGAACTTCACGGTCTAAGGTCTTTGATCTTCGGGTCATACTACCTGTGTGCCAGTGGAACAGCATCCGCCCAGTGGTGAGTGTAAATGGATACTCTTCATCTGTAAGTTCAGCTGGGGGTATAAATTCGATTGGCATAAGTACACCCAGACCATCTGGAGTTGCACATTTTTCTCCCCAGAGTATGGGAGTACCAGGATGTTCTTCATCAGGGCACGGCCAGTGCAGTGCTTCTGGTTTTTCCAGTCTTTCTTTATTCATACCTGCATATTGAGGGGTGACTGTCCTTACTTCTTCAAATATATCTTGTGGTGAGTCGTAGTTGAAGAGATCAGAGCCCATTTTCTTTGCAATGTCACAGATTATAGACCAATCAGATCTAGCTTCACCTGGTGCGTCTACTGCTTTTCGTATGTATTGCACACGTCTTTCTGTACTGGTGAATGTTCCGTCTTTTTCAGCCCATGAGGTTGCAGGGAGTACTACATCTGCTAGTTCAGCTGTTTCTGTTAAGAAGATATCTTGTACAACTAAGAAGTCCAGGCTTTCAAGACCTTCTTTAACGTGTTGTATGTCTGGGTCTGAGACCATCGGGTTTTCACCCATTATGTACATACCCTTGATATCACCTGCATCCGCTGCGTTCATCATTTCAATTACGGTAAGGCCGGGTCTGCAGGTTAGATCACCACATCCCCATGCAGTCATCATTTTTTCAGCCATTTCTCCTTCTATGACCTTTTGGTATCCAGGGTATACAACTGGGAGTGCTCCCATGTCACATGCGCCTTGAACGTTGTTCTGACCTCGCAGAGGGTTAACTCCAGTACCAGGCCTTCCAAGGTTACCGGTGATCATGGCCAGGTTGGATGTGGACATAACGTTATCTGTACCAGTGGTGTGTTGAGTTATACCCATAGAATAGATAATAGCAGCATTATCTGCTTTTGCATACATCATTGCTGCTTCTTTAATTAAATCAGCTGAAGCTTCTGTTATATCTGCCACTTTTTCCGGTGGGTATTTCATGACCACTGCTTTTAATTCTTCAAAGTTTTTGGTCCGGTTTTCTATGAACTCTTTATCTTCCAGTCCTTCAGAAATAATTACATTCATCATGGCGTTCATTAAAGCCACGTCTGTTCCGGATTTGAATGGCAGGTAAAGGTCAGCTTTCTTTGCAGAAGGGGTGAACCTTGGATCTGCAACTATTAGTTTGGCTCCGTTAGCTTTTGCTTGTAAGACCCTTCTCCACATTAGGGGGTGCTGTTCTAGGGTGTTGGATCCTATGATAAATATGCAATCTGCATGTGCTACACTTTCTAGGGAGTTAGTCATAGCTCCTGATCCAAAGGTCTGTGCAAGTCCGGCAACTGTAGGGCCGTGACAGAGCCTTGCGCAGTGGTCTATGTTGTGTGTTCCTATTACGGTACGCACAAGTTTCTGCATTAAGTAATTTTCTTCATTTGTACATCTTGCGGATGATAGGAATGCTAGAGCTTCTGGATTTGCGTCTTTTATTTCACCTAATTTGGATGCAACCAAATCAAGTGCTTCATCCCAAGTTGCTTCTACAAATTCGCCGCCTTTTTTAATTAAAGGGGTGGTTAACCTGTCTTCTCGGTGGACAAACTCGTATGAAAAGTTACCCTTTGGACAAAGTTTTCCTTCATTTACCGGGTTTCTTTTCCATGGTTCCACACCTTTCAGTTTGCCATCAACACTTACTAGGTTAAATCCACATCCACATCCACAGTAGGGGCATGTGGTTGGTGTGTATTGGATATTCATTTTCTTCCTCCTCTCAATATAAAATTTATATGTAATAATTCTTCCTCTAAAATCCATGAATATTCATGATAATTTCTTTGACATAACTTATTTCCGACTATTTCCAGTGATAAATCACGGGTGAATGATTGTTTCCTATATGATCATTCATGATAGAATTTAAGATTTGGACACCCTTCCTTTTTTCAAGAAATAAAAAAGAAAAATGGAAAGGATCTACAAATACCGTTCAATTTGGCAATGTAAACTACTTTCCTCAGATTAAGCTTCTGCTTTTTTGGTACCACGCAGGTAGGTGAACCAGTAGATACAGCCCACAAATATTGCTCCACCAACGATGTTACCGAGAGTAGCTGGTATCATGTTGTTGATGAAGAACTGGGACCAGGTTACTCCGCCTATGAATATTCCGACAGGTATAAAGAACATATTTGCGACTACGTGCTCAAATCCAATGGTCACGAAAGCCATTATCGGGAACCATATTCCGAATACTTTACCAACAATATCATCTGAGGCAATTGCCAGGTAAACTGCGAGACATACTAACCAGTTACATCCAATGGCTCTCCAGAACACTTGCATCCAGTTTAGGGATGTTACAGTTTTTCCTGCTGCTACAAACTGTGCTCCACCGAGTGCTTTGGTTTTGGCGATGGTGACTGCGGTTCCTGCCCAAGGATCTGCGGTTAGAATACCGGTTAGGTATGCAAGGACATATGCAACAAATAATGCTCCTACCAGGTTGAAAACCCAGCTTCCTACCCAGTTTCGAATGGTACCCATTAGGCTGGCTTCTCCCTGAAGCATTCCCATGGGCATGTACATACAATTACCAGTAAACAGCTCAGAACCGGCTATAACGACTAGCATTAGCCCGACTGGGAACACGCCACCAAAGACGAATTTTATTAATCCTGTAGGGTAACCAGCAGCAGCCATTCCTCCAGTAGCAACTTCTGCCAGAAGTCCTCCAAATGCAATGTAGGCCCCAGCTAAAAAGCTTAAAAGAAGCAAATTACTTAAAGGGGCTTTTTCTTTCAACGCTGCAATACCAACGCATGCTTTTGCGGTATCTGCAGGTGATTTAAACGACGATGCCATATATTAACCTCCTATTTAATCGAATATTATTTTCTACTTGAATATATTCATGAATTATCATGCAGAGTTGACAAATCTATCATGATTTTTTAGTAGTTTTCTTCATTTTTTTACATCAAAATGTCTTTACTACTACTTTTTGAGTCTCAGACTCAAAATCCTACATGAATATTCATGATGTATTCATAAGATTGGTCTTATTATATCTAATATAAACTTTTGTTAACGGAACAATTTCGAAAGACTTATATCCGTTATGCAGATTTTTGCATATCATTAATAAAAAAAGAAAGTTTTAAAAGGGATTTAAAAAGAAATTAACGATAATGAATCTAAAAAATATAATTTAAGTATTAAAATTGAAATTTAGAAGAGTTAAAAAAATAAAAATTATTTAGAAGAGATAACGTAATTATTTTTTCCCTCTAATTTGCTCTTCTATCTCTTTTTGAATCTCTGCTTTTACTTTTCCCCTTATTTGCTCTTCTATCTCTTTTTTAATCTCTGATTCTACTTTTCCCCTTATTTGCTCTTCTATCTCTTTTTTAATTTCTATATCCTCTTTTCCTTTTATTTGTTCTTCTATTTCTTTTTCGATTTCAGCCTGAACTTTCCCTCTTATCTGTTCTTGTAGTTCTTTTTCAAGTTCTTTAGACATTTGACCACCTGACCCTTTAGGGGATTTTTTTATTATTAACCTTAATTAATAATAAAATTACATTAAAAATATATAAAGATTTTTATTTCTTTTTTTTCCCATAAGCTGCCCATATCTTCATTTAATAAAAAAATAACACGCTATAAACCCATTCTACAAATTATGAAAAATCATTTTTCATAACGGAAAATGTATGTAGAATTATGTAGGTTTCTATTTTTTCTCGGTGGATTATAACGCCCTTATAAATTAAAAATAATTTATATTTTACGTATTTTGCCATGATATGATTTTTATAAATAGATTAATGAAATTTTAACATGTTAGGGCATTTATTGGCCTAATAGGGAGCATAATTAAAAAATGGTACTCGGAGTCGTCATGAATTGATAATAGATCTTCAATCTTTTTTCAACTTCGTAAGTTTTATTAAGCCCTCATTTTATAACTGCATAATAATAAATTAACTGGAATAAAAAAAGTTCGTTGCAATGACTGAAAATCCCTAAAATATAATTTAATTACTAAAATAAATTTAATTAAATTATGTTAACAGATTAATCTTGATCAGGGATGTTTTATTATTTATTTCATTGACTTGAATAGAGTGGTTAACTCATAATCAAATGGTTAAATTGAGATTAGGTGATATCTTGGTATCTACAATTATCTGCCCACGGTGCAAAACTAAAAACAGTAAAAAAGCCGAAATCTGTTACAACTGCAAAAACTCTTTAAAACCCGATAAAAAATCTGATAAAAAGAATTTTTTGAGTTTTAACCCGGAATCTAGGTTTGATCTTAAAATTATCCTGGTTGGAATTCTTTTATTTGTTATAAGTAATGTTATATTTTTATACATAGTTTATGACTACGCAATGCTAGTATCTGGATTTGCCATAATGTTATTTTTATACGTTCTCTTTAAATATTACTCTCCCCAGAATGAATCGGCAAGTATGAAGAAAATTGGATATAAAGTAATTCTGTACTACCTAATAATAGTGATAGTGGGTGCTGTAATCCTACTTACGTTTCATTTATACTAGTTAAAACCGTTAATTAATCATTAAGGTGAGTATAAAGTTTTAAGATAAGGATTATGGGTAGATTCACTTGGTTAAATATTTTTTTTATTCTTACAAATTGGAGGCATGATGAATTTCTTGGGGTCCATTTATTGTCTAGTTTATCCTAATAACTGTTGGATAAGGTATAATTAATATGTAATTCTAAAAATATAATCATGATTGAATTTAAGTTCTGCCTTTGATATTTAAGGTGATTTTAATGACTCTTGAGGCTTTCTACAAGTGCATAGATGAACTGGTTAGTGATTTTGCATCATCACAAATCCAAATTTTCCGCTGGCTCCACCAGCACCCTGAACTTGCCTATCAAGAGTTTGAAACCAGCCGGTATATCCTGGAACACTTGGAGGCACTCCCGGGTGTGGAAGTCATTTCGCCCATTGCCAAAACCGGTATAAAAGCGGTTCTTCAAGGGGAAAAACCAGGCCCTACCGTGGCCATCCGGGCGGATATTGATGCTCTCCCAGTAAGGGAAGAAACTGGTCTGGAATATGCTTCTAATGTGAAAACAGATTATAATGGTCTGGAAACATACGTGGCCCATGCCTGTGGTCATGATGCCAGCACTGCAGCGGCCATAGGGACTGCCACAATTCTAAGCCAGCTTAGGTCAGAATTACCTGGAAAAGTTGTTTTCTTGTTCCAACCAGCTGAAGAAGGTGCTCCCACAGGCACTGATGGTGGGGCTCTGCGGATGGTAGAAGAAGGAGCCCTTAAGGATCCGGAAGTGCAAGCTATATTCGGCTTCCATGCCAACAGCACCTGTTACCCCGGGCAAGTCATGATCCGGGAAGGACCCACCCATGCCAGTCAGGACAGTATATTCATACGTATATGGGGTGAGCAGGCCCACGGATCCCAGCCATGGAGTGGTAAAGACCCTATTGTTGCCGGAGCATCCCTGATAAATTCCCTGCAGACACTCATCAGCCGGGAGGTGGACCTGCAGAAAGGAGCAGCAGTCATCACTGTGGGCTACTTCTGGGGAGGAATAAAGGTGAACATCATCCCTGAAGGAGCTGAAATGGGCCTAACTGCACGCTCACTTGATAAAGATAATCGTGAAATTCTTATCACCCGCATTAAAGAATTAGCTGAGATGAAAGCAGAAATGCACGGCTGCCAGGCTGAAGTGATATTTGGCCAGCACTACCCGTTGAATGTCAACAACCTTGCCTTGTATGATGCAATGCTCCCCACGGTGGAAAGAGTTGCCCAGGCGAAAAACGTTCTTTATTACCTAGCATCAACAAAATCAGAAGATTTTTCCTATTTTTCTCGTGAAATTCCTGGCCTCTATATGTATTATGGTGCTGCTCCAAGTGACCGGCCGCTCTCTGAAGTAAAACCTAACCATCATCCTGAATTCAGGGTGGATGAGAAATCCCTGAATTTTGCCACCCGCCTGGAGTGTAATTTAATTTATGATAGTCTTAGAATACTTTAAAAAATTTTTTTTATATTTAGTCTCAATGGATTATTTCAACTGCTAGGGAGTTTATTCAAACGCGTGAATTCAATTATTTCCCATATTTTACGATTTGCACCCAATCTTATAATTCCTCCAATGTTTAATTCAGGGGAAATGTTTCCATGGCGATTAATTTAAATCAGATTAATAGCATAATTAATAATGATAATTATATTTGTAGGTGGTTTGAATGAAAAGATTGATCTACATCTTGGCAGTTGTTTTATTAGTAGTAATGGCCTCTGGTTGTACCAGTGACGAATGGTCATCGAACAAAACATATTCTGGTAATGGGATAACTTTCACTTATCCCGGGACCTGGAGTGAAAATGCAACAAAAACCGTGACTACTCCAGCTGGCTCAAACAATATTGCAGCAGTTGGAAGCAGTGATGAAGGTTTTGCTATTGGAAGTATATCTGCTTCTGGACTTGACACAGCAAGTATTCAGAGTGTACTAAATCAGTTGGTACAGGAATATCAGACACAGGGATATGGTTCAAGTAAATCTATTACAGTGGATGGATCCACTGCAACCGTGATCACAACAACAAGCAAAGACTCTTCTGGTTACTACACTACCATTGCTTTCTGGGTGAAAAATAATAGTCTCTACTATGCTGCTTACGTATCCAGTAGTAACAGCACCCAAAACATGGAACGGATACTTGGTAGCCTGAAAACAACTTAGAACACTCAAATACTATTTTCTTTTTTTCATTCTTTTTTTAAAATCTATGGGGGGGACATTCATGGAAGCAGATGATCATCGTTTCATGGCCCAGGCAATTGCTGAAGCCAAAAAAAGCCTTAAAGAAGGAGGAATTCCCATAGGGGCAGTGCTGGTTGTCGATGGGGAAGTGGTGGGACATGGTCATAACCGACTGCTTCAAAATGATTCTGTTATTCTCCACGGGGAAATGGATTGCATTGAAAATGCGGGACGTCTTCGGGGAGCTGATTATCAAAAATCCACTCTTTACACTACTTTATCCCCATGTACCATGTGTTCAGGGGCAATAATGTTATACAATATTCATCGAGTGGTGATTGGGGAAAACACCACATTAATTGGTCCTGAAGAATTGTTAAGGGAAAGTGGGGTGGAAGTTAAAGTCATGGGTATTGATGAATGCCGTGAACTTTTAGAAAAGTACATTGAAGAAAATCCTAAAATATGGGAAGCAGAATTAGAACGAGTAGGTTATTGCACGGATTAATACTCACTTTTATTGATAAGTAGGGGTAGAAAAAGACTGAAATTCTGCCCGTTTACTTTATTTACCTTTTACTTTATTTTAAATTCTTCCACGGAATGTACCATTGATCCATCTTTCAGGGTGATGGGCAGGGTAACTGACAAAGATCCATTTCCAAAACCGTGACTGATCATGGTATGCCTGCCAGGACCTCCAGCCACCAGTAAAAGCACATCAGATGGGGAGCGGGTTATGCGAACATCATCACTGATAATCCATTCATCATCTAGTTTTTGACCACCACGATCACCTAAACTGGCAGGTAACAGCGCATTTTCGTGGATATGATCCTTCACATCTTCCTTTTCCCACCCATCCCTGCTGATAGTTGCTGCGTGCTCCGGGCTCATGATAACTAGGAGTTCACCTGGTACATGGCTGTTGTTACAACCAGCAGTGGCTGCAGTATGAATGATAGTCTCCAGCAAGTCTTCCGCTGTCTGGCTGCGGTGATCATTGACATTATGCGGAGCTTCAGCAGCCATCACCGTAACTGTACTATCATCCTTCAAATAACCGTTTTCTACATGGAAAAGATCCCAGGGAGTTTCATCCTCATTTTCTGTGAAACAGTAACTGTACTTGGCTGGTGATCCATGGGTAGCATGGTCACCCACTCCAGGAATTGCCCCGGCAATGTTAATAAGACACAAACGTAGGGCACGACCAATAGTAGCATTAGCCATATTACCCGGTCCCAGGCACCCTGCACCAGAATTCATTCCTAATTCATGGGGTAATGGGCCGTTAATTATGGTGCAGATGGATACTGGGTGGGTGGTGGCGTTAACTCCTGCAAGGTTGAATTTATCCTGAGAAATAGCCTGGATGACATGTTCCATTACTGGTTGAAACTGAGGCAGGCACCCGGCCATAATCGAGTTAATGGCAATTTTTTCAGGAGTAGCCTGGCCCATTTTAGGGGGTAAAAGAGCCAGAAGCTCACTCGGGTCATGTTTACTGTAATCCAGGAAACGATTCGCCCGTTCTCGGGTCGGGGGAATGATAGGTAGGCCGTCGGTCAGGTGGCGTTGGTAAAAATCGATACTGGTCTTCAGAGGGTCAGGGTCAACAAAGAACTCCATATCTGATTGACTGGCACTGCAAAGACGACTATCGTTTTTATTTTTTTCATCCTTATTTTCTTTTTTTTCCAGGATTTCATCAATAAGGCAGCCACAGGCCTGGTTATTAACTATTTTTTTATATTTTTTTACCATGGTTCTCTAACACATTTAATGGTTTAAGGTATTTCCCGGGGGGTATGGTATTGTTGGGTATTTATTGGGGTAGGTATTTTAGGATGTTAAGATATTTTAGGATATTAGGTTATTTTTAGGTATATTAAGGTATTTGCAGTAAATAAAGGAATGATGGAATAAGTTTTATGGTTTTTTCCTTCACTTCATCAGTTGAAAGCCCGGCTACGGGGTGTTTAATTTCTAAAATTCGTAATTCATCCATTCCATGGGATCTGGCCAGTTTATGGGCAAAAGATGCGAAATGGTCTGAGCAAATGGAAATGGTGGGTATTCCCCTTTTTTCCAGGCAAATGGCATCCAGTATAACCCAGCTGGTGCAGGAACCACAGTCCCCCAAAGCAAGGATGGCAATTTCTCCAGAAGAAGCTTTATCAATCTGTTCTGGTGTAGCAGGGGCGCCAGCAGGTTTTTTAACCTTTATGAATGTCCTGTTCCCCAGAGATTCTGCTAAAATATCCAATATCGCTCCAGCACCGGGCTTGGTGTTGTCAAATATGGTGACTTTTTCAAAGTCCTCTGGTAGGGGGTTAACCTTTAATTTATCTGCTTGAACCTCTCCCAGTGGATCCAGGACCTCTCGTTCAACCAGCCGCACTTTCAATTATTAGGCCTCCTTACGGAACCTTTTGATAACAAAGTCTTTATCAAGGGATAACACGAAAGAAGCAGCTCTAGGGCCCTGTTTTTTACCAATAATAACCTTGTAGATGGCCTGGAATGCCGTCTGCGGTTTCAATCCCAGTTCCTTTAGTATGAGGTACATCTGGTCGTGGAGTTCCTGGGAGTTGTAATTATTTTCCTCCAGCAGATCTGCCACCTGAAGCAAGAATGCATTCTGCTCTTCGTTTAACTGCACATCAGGTGATGTTTCCTGGACATTGAATTTAACGAATTCTGGTGCATAGTTAATAAGCCAATTTTCCACATTTTTCAAACGGGATTCCAGTCGTGAATGAGTATCCTGATCTAAATCACCATATTCTTTACCTTCCATATCTGTACTTAGCTGTGAATTCCGTTTGAGTATTGCGAAGATATTTTCGGGCTCATCAGTTATCTGGCGGGCTACAGTGAGGAAACGATAGGATGTCTGGAATGGCATGGATTCGGCAGTGTTGATCTGGGACACCTCATAGATTTTCTTAAGTTTTTCCATTTCTTTCTCAGATGCGGCTTCCTCAGTATCGTAGTAGATCCTCTCCA
Source organism: Methanobacterium sp. (assembly GCF_016217785.1). NCBI lineage: Archaea > Methanobacteriati > Methanobacteriota > Methanobacteria > Methanobacteriales > Methanobacteriaceae > Methanobacterium > Methanobacterium sp. Next base: position 32,689 of record NZ_JACRGA010000025.1, on the reverse strand, counting down.
CCCGATCATACTGGTCAATGAAGTCTAAAAAGGACATTCCTGGATCGAAGTCCTTATGTTTCAATGGTTTACTGCGGAATAAGAAGTAATTCAGGGTTTCAGGGGATCCTATTTCCAGCCATTGTCCGGGAGTGAAGAAAACTCCCTTGGATTTACTCATGGCATCGCCTTTAAGGGTGATCCACTCATAAGGAACAGGATAAGGTGCTCTATAGTTGAATATCTCTTTGGATATGACTTTACTCACGTCATATGACCCTCCACTGGCTGCATGATCCTTTCCAAATGGTTCACAAGTGACACCGAAGATTTTCCACCGGGCAGCCCATTCCACACGCCAGGTAAGTTTCCCCTCACCTGATTTGATGTTCATTTCACCCTCCTGACCACACTGACACCGGTAGTAAACGGTGTCCCCCTGATAATCATAGGCAGTGGTGGTGTTCACCCGGCCACACTCAGTGCAGATGGGATTGTAAGGTAACCAGTCACTAGCCAGGGGATGTTCCCGGTACTGGTTGAATATTTCCCTGATTCGGGGCGCTCTTTCCAGTGATTTTTTAATATAATCGTTGTAAACTCCGTCCTGGTACATTTTAAACCCGGAATAAGTTTCCAGTTCTATTCCGAAGATGGGTAGAGTTTCCAGGAATGGTTTCTGGAAGTGTTCCACGAAGTTTTCGCAGCAACCCTCCGGACAAGGGATCTGGGAGTAAGGAATTCCCAAGTACTTCTCGTAGGATTCTGGGAGAGGGTATGGCACTTTTCTCAGGGGGTCGTGGTCATCGGCAATCCAGATGGTCTTAGAGTCCTGGCCCAGTTTTTGCAGAGACTTACCCACTGCATTGGCTATGAAAACGTCACAGGAATTTCCAATATGTATGGAGCCAGATATGGATGTTCCACTGGCTACAACGTGTTTTTCAACGTCCCAGTTAGTCAAATCAGATGCAATTCGTTCAGTCCAGTGTTTCAAGTAATTCACCTTCTTATAAAAATAAAAAATATGGTAATATTTAAAATGAATAAAAAATGGGGGATAAATCTCTTTTATTCGAAAAATTTTATTTATTCGAATACTTCAGTTGGGGCTTCATCCAGCCATTCATTCACGATTTTGATAGCACAGTAACTTCCGCACATAGTACAAGTGTCAGGGTCTTCTGGTGGCCTAGCATCCCTTATTGCCCTAGCATCGGAAGGACAGATGGCGGCATTGTACTGGGCTTCCCAGTTAAGTTTTTTCCGGGCGTTAGCCATTTCTAAGTCCTTTTCACCGTTGTGTATTCCCTTGGCCATGTCACCAACGTAGGCACCGATACGGCTGGCTATAACTCCCATTTTAACGTCTTCAGGTCCAGGGAGTGCCAGGTGCTCGGCAGGGGTGACGTAACAGATGAAATCGGCTCCAGCAGCTGCAGATTGGGATGCACCAATGGATGAAACTATATGATCGTATGCTGGTGCTATGTCAGTTACAATTGGTCCTAGCATGTAGAATGGGGCTTCGCGGCACAGTTTTTTCTGGATAACCACGTTAGCTTTAATTTCGTTTAAGGGTATATGGCCCGGTCCTTCAACAATGGTCTGTACACCTGCTTCCCGAGCCCGGTCTATTAATTCGCCCAGGATGATGAGTTCCTGTACTCCTGCACGGTCAGTGGAGTCGGCAATGGCTCCAGCTCTCATGGCGTTGGCCATGGACATTACAAAGTCATGTTCCTTGGCGATTTCCAGGATGTAATCAAAGTTCTTGTAGAGTGGGTTTTCAACTTCGTTTTCCACCATCCAGGCAGATACTAAAGCTCCACCACGACTCACCAGTCCACCTTCTCTGCCCTGACGTTTAAGACGCTTGAGTGTTTCCATGTTCACACTGCAGTGAATGGCCATGAAATCGATACCATCTTTGGCCTGTTTTTCTATGGCCTTGAACATGACATCTTCATCCATGTAAATGGCGGCACCCTTTTTGCGGATGGTTTCAAATGCTGCCTGGTATACAGGCACACTTCCCACTGGTATGTCGGATACTTTCAGTATTCTTCTCCTGATTTCATCCAGGTCTCCGCCCACAGAAAGTTCCATTAGAGTATCAGCGTTATTGGCCATGGCAATTTTGGCCTTTTCTTCTTCCATGTCAAAGTCACAGATGTCAGTGGAAGTCCCAATGGTGGCGTTGACTTTGGTTCGTAGTCCCGCTCCAATACCAACTGCTTTTACTTCCCTTCCTTTGTTACTGGGAATGGCAATGGTACCTTTGGCTACAGATTTTCTGATGAATTCAACGTCGACATTTTCATTTTCTGCGACGGATTTCATTTCTTCGGTTATTATCCCTTTTCTTGCGTCATCCATTTGTGTCATAGAATCACCGTGTTAGATTCAACTTGTAAAAGTGCATTAGCTGCGGGTTCTCGTGAATTGCAAGATGCCCCTAGCAACTGATATATACTAATCTTAATTTGATTTCTACATTACCCCTAAAAATAGATATGGTTTTTTAGTCTCATAATCTGGGATCTATTCAGAAAGTTAAGCTCCAAGTTAATACTTAAATCCCAGAATATGAGCATTATCTGATTCATTGAAATTTATTATATTTCCGAATTATTATTCCCCAAATTATTATATTCCTGTTATCCCTGGATTGATATTTGATTTTAAGTTTTGTTGTATTATTGACTGGATACAAATAATCATGATCATTTTAAAGAGTTATCCATTCTTTTTTTGGCCATTTCAAGGGTGGGAACATTTGTCTGGCAGCCTTCTGCTTCCACAATGAATGAAGATACAGCGGAAGCTAGTTTACCACAATATTCCAGGGATTTACCTTCCAGGTATGATTTCAGAAACCCTGCCCGGTAAGAATCACCAGCACCAGTGGGGTCAGTGGGGTCACGCTCAACAGCATCTATCATAATCTTCTCATCAGAGTAAATAACACTTCCATTTCTACCTCTGGTTTCCACCACAATTGATGGTCCATAGTCCCTCAACTGGTCAATGCTCATGTTGATGCTTTTCAGGATGCGTCCAATTTCATGATGATTTCCAAAGAGAATATCACATATTTTTAGAACATTCAAAAGATCATGGGATGAGTACATGTGCAGGTCCTGCCCTGGATCGAATGATATGGTTTTACCATTTTCACGGGCGAATTCACCACATTTACAGTTGAAGGTGGGATCTCCTGTTGCTAGGTGCACCGCCTGAACATTACCAATGGCATTAATGGGGACAGGTGCTTCTTTAAATTTGGTGGCAGCTCCCCAGTAAAAGTAAAATATCTGATCATCATTTTTATCAGTTAACACGAATGCAGTGGGTGTTTTATCTTCATCAACAATTATCATGTCTTCAATGCCGATTTTAAGATTTTCTAAATGGTTTTGATATTCAGATCCTGAAAAGTCTCCTCCCACTGCGGATACCAGGGAAGATTCGAGACCCAGTGAGGATGCAACCACAGCAACATTGGCAGCAGCACCCCCATGAAAAGTGCGCATATTATTAATGGTAGTGGCAGAGTTCGGTAGGGGGAATTCATTAACCTGAATTATATAATCAAATGCAGTATGCCCAATGGCCAGCAAATCTCTTTTTTCCCTCAATCAATCACCTGCCTTATTTCTATTTTAAGTTTATTTAAAATTAACCAATGGTTATAATTCCATAATTAACTACTATCTGCAATTAAAAATCCACCCTTAACTATCTTGGTCTCACTTTCAAATAAATCTATTTTTAAAGATAATGAATGTATTCCACAAGGTTTTAGATATTATTTAATGATTAATTAGTCAATTCTCCCAAAACCCCACTCCTGGACCAATCTCTGGCCCCTTCCCTGGATAAAATTGGAAAAATCTTCCAGTTCATTATTGAGGAGGACCATGCTGATTATATGGCTGGTATCATCAGCCATGATGTCAGACACGGTAAAAGAATCAGGCAGAGGTGACATGAAACTTCTGCTCTGAAAGGTCAGAAGACCTTCTCGGGTTTTAATCAGTTTAAGGGCATTTTGGGGTGAACTGCACAGTTCAGTGATTTCGTAATCAACACGTAACTGATCTAAGGTGTTCCATGCCAGTCGCTGGGCTGAATGAATAACTTCCACGAACTTTCTACCATGGAGTTGGTCAACATTCTCCAAGTATTCATCAGATCCAGATACCAATACCAGATCATCTCTGGCTATGGGTATGAAGTCCAGATCATGCATAAGAGCATGTACTGGATCGTCTAAAACCAGAATATCCACCAGATCCATCTCTGCCATTTTAAGGGCGTTTAAATCATCGGTAGTGTAAATTGTCACTTCCAGGCCGTATTGACGTGCTAAAACATCCATCAAACCAGTGGCAATGGGACCTCCACCTATAACTGGCACGTCTGGTTCTGCTAATCGTCTTAAATATCGTTGATATTTTTCCAGGATCATCATTCCCTGGGGGCTGAGCCCGGAACCGGCTCCGGTGGTTTCCACTAATTTAAATCCAAGCTTTTCTTCAGCGTCACGAATTCGTCGATTTAAAACTGCATGTGATATTTTCAATCTTTTGGCAGCTTCTCGTTGTGACCAAGTATTGGTGATCTCAGTTAAAGCCTCAAAAAGTCGGTAGTTAAATGTTTCACCCTTTATACGTAGGTTTAAACTGGGATGAAACTTCATAATTTCTCCTTTTAAAATTTATATATGATAAAAATATTCTGATGTGGGTAGTGTAAGGATTTGTATAAGAATTGTATGAAATAGGACTTATATATATCAGGCCACCATAAAAAATCATATTGATTACATTAATTCAAAATTTACAATAATTTTAAAAAATATAACAATGGTGCTAATATTGAAACAAATGATTCTCAACGATGCTATAGAAGAAATAGTGGATAATGTGCACTCTGTTTCTGCAGAACTTGACCCTGAAAACATTGAAGACATGACCCGTCTCTTAAAAACATCTAAAAACGTTTTTGTAATGGGACTGGGGCGTTCGGGTCTGGTAGCCCGGGCATTCGCCATGCGTCTCATGCACCTTGGAATCAGTGTATATGTGGTGGGAGAAACCACAACCCCTGCTTTAACAGCTGAAGATTGCCTTTTATCTATTTCAGGTTCAGGTGAAACCTTCAGCATCATCAGTGCAGCGAATATTGCTCATAAAAGGGGAACCCAAATCATCGCTGTAACCTCATATGTGGATTCCACCCTGGGAGAGATGGCCGATCTGGTGGTGCATATAAAAGGACGTACCAAGATTGATTCAGAGAAAAATTATATAACTCGGCAGATGAACGGAAAACACCAGTCTTTATCACCCATGGGAACTCTTTTTGAGGTGACCAGTCTGATATTCCTGGACAGTCTTATTGCCCAGTTAATGGTTGAAATGGGAAAAACAGAAGAGGATATGAAGGCCAGGCACACGGTTATTGAATAACCGTTATCCTATATTTTTACCAACTATTATCCCATATTATCCTCTATTTTTTAGTTTTACTCTCTTTTATTATTCTATTTAATTTTTGCATTGCATTTTGGCCTACACATTTTAATTACTCTGCATAAACTAATTAGAGTATTATACGATGGGGGTGGGTGTAAATATTGAATCTACCATCTCTTAAAAAACCGATCAGGGTAATGCCTGCTTCTTCACCTATTCGTAAACCTTCCACTGTGGGGGCAGCTTTGGTAACCATAATAGATATGCCCACATTGGCCAGCTTAACCACCCTGTCAGGGGGGATCCTGCCACTGCAAACAATGAAACTATTTGAAAAATCAATTCCATTTTTTAACCCAGCTCCGATAACTTTATCCACGGCCACATGACGACTGACATCCTCCCGGACAATGAAATGACCATCACCTACAAGTGCAGCCACATGTGTGCCCCCTGTTTTGGACCAGACTTCTGCTTTTTCAATAAGTAACTGGTAAGAATCAATAATTTTATCCTTTCCAACCTTCAAATCAGAGCTAACATGGGGTATGGTCTGGTCTTGATGCACCCATCCATCGTAGCAGGAAAGATCATCAGTTTTCAAACGTGTCTGTTCATTTAAACGAACGTTTATTGTATTGGGTTTCACTGTGATTTCATCCAAATCATCCATAGAATGTATGTACCTTTCATCCAGCAGATAACCGATGGTAAAGTCTTCCAGGTTCTCTGGACTTAAATAAAATTTACCCAGTAGTTCTCCGTTAACCACCAGTTCCACCTTGGTATCAATGGCTACCAGGTCTTCAGTATGATGGGCTTCCTCTTTTACCTTAATTATATTGGTTTTCTGGAACATTTTGTTCATATGCACCACCTTTCCAACACTTTAAAAATACCTGACACGACTATATGTACTGGACATAGACTAAGTTGGGTAAAAGTAAAGTAGGATATTTATTAATCCGATAAATTAATGAATCTTCCAAAGGACGTTCATTATCTTTTAAATCGCACATAGTTGCAGCAATGGGGTTTAAAATAAATCAATTACAAGTTGTAATTTAAATTCTATAATTTAACTACTGCAATTGCAGCGGCTTTAAATCCTACAAAAACTTCTTTTCCAAGATCTAATTTTAATTCATCCCTTGCATACTGGGTGATGTCTGCAAATAGATTTACATTGCCAAGGTCTATATTTAATCGCACAACCTGATTTTTAAGTTCCATTCGGGTTATAGTTCCTTTGAAAACGTTTCTCACACTGGATTTTTGTGGTTCAAGTGTCAGGAAAATATCTTCAGGGCTAATTAAAACTAAAACTTTTTCTCCAACGTTAAAATCGCCTCTAAGGGGTAAAATAACTCTTTTATCGCCAAAATAGATGTTAATAATTTTTTTTTCTTCATCTATTTCCGCAATTTTAGATTCTATTTCATTTACATCAGTGTGCATTTTTATTACACTTTCTACCTTTCTGTATTCTCTTAAAAGGAGTCTTCCTTTAGTGGTTAGCTCACTTCCCCCTCCTCCACCTTTACCTCCCCTTTTAGTTAAAACTAATAGATCATTCAAGTCATGTTCAAGGTTTTCAATGTATTTAAGGGCACTTCTATAGGGTATGTCTGATTTCTGGGAAGCTTTGGTAATGGATCCGCACTCATCAATGAATTTTAAAAGATTGAACTTTTTCTTATCTAGTAGTATGAGTTTTTCACCAATTTCTAACCTATATTCTGGTTCATCTTTAGATTTAGTCATTGAAAACCCCCATTAATTCTGATTTTGTAGTGTAATAGTAATAATATGTTATTTTTTGTAGTAGATTAATGATAATTTATATGATCATATAATTAATACTTCCATATTTCTGCTGCCAGTCATTAGCATTTATCATAAAATGGTTCTCTATTTTCTATGGCTTTTAAGAATAACATTTTGAGTTCTTCATTGGATTTACCCTGTCGCATGGGTTCTATAAAATCAACCAAATTATCATTCCTGAGTAAACATGGTTTTAACCTACCTTCGGGGGTTATGCGTATCCTGGTGCAGTTTTTGCAGAATTGGGTGTTGTCCATGGGTTTAACAACCTCAATCTCCCCTCCATCCACAAAGTATTTCTTCCGGTCCTGCATGAAACGCCTGGTTTTAACTTTATCTGCCATATTTGCCAATTTTTCTTCTAAATCATCCATTTTATAATGGTAATCATCAATAAAACCGTTATCCGGACAATTATCAGTTTTCAAAAGTTCAATAAGTTGTAGTACTGCTCCGTTTTCCTGACAAAAGTCAAACATGTCCCAGATTTCATTATGGTTGAGTCCTTTCATCACCACCATGTTCACTTTAACTGGATAAAGACCTGATTCAGCAGCACTGATTATGCCCTGTTTGGCCTGTTGTAGGTAGTCTTTTTTGGTTATGAATCGATAGGTTTTGGGTTTGAGGGTGTCAAGGCTAACATTAACCCGGTTGAGTCCAGCTTCCACTAAACTATCGGCGTATTTATCTAAAAAAGTTCCGTTGGTGGTTATGGAAACGTCTTTAAATCCTATTGATGATATTTTGGACACAATTTTTACTATATCGTCGCGAATCAGTGGTTCTCCACCTGAAAGTCTGATTTTCTGCACTCCAATGTCACGGGCAACCTGAGCGATGCGATGTATCTCTTCCGGTGTCATTTCGTATTTTTGAGGTAGTATGCCATCGTGATGGCAGTAAAAACAGTTTACATTGCAGCGATTTGTTATTGATATCCGTAAGGATATTATGGGACGCTGGTAGGTATCAGTTACTGTCATTATTGTTACCTATTCTATTGGTTTATGTCGTGTTGTATGAGGAGTTCGATTTTTTGGGGTTCGCCATGTTCTTTGATTTTAAGGGCGCTGATCATGCCTAGGAATGTGTTTTCAATGAATTTATTAACAAATGGATTCATGGGAACGCGGTTCCCATTAACTTTAAGAATGACATCTGATATTTGCTTCATGACACATAGGTTTTCTTTAGCATCTCCCTGTACTATGGCCAGTGCCATCTCCTGACAGTTTTCATAGCCACATTCACCACAGTCCAAGTTGGCCAGCTTACCAAAACTCCTCTCTTCAACCAGATCTACTAGTTTTCCAATGGATTTTTCATCCAGTTCGCGCACATCCACTTGGGCCAGACTGAAAGGATCATCTAAAGGAGAGGTGGAAATTTTAGCATAATTAGCAGGTTTATATCCTTCTAATACAAGAAAATCTAGCTCATCCAGCTGTTCGGCTCCGGTTATTATTTTTTCAAGACTCATATCTTTATTTATAATGAAAAATGTTTCTTCTCCACCGGCACCCACCACTATTTCCGCTCCAGATTCGCGGTGTTTCCAAGTGTCCTTCCCTTCTACATCTAACTTAACATGAGTATGTTTTACAGTACCTACCTTAAACCCTCTTTTAACCAGTTCATTCACTAGCAGGGTGACCAAAGTGGTTTTACCGGTGTTTTTGGTTCCTGCCACGGATACTATCTTCATGATTACACCTCTAAACTGTAAACTTATTATATCTGACTCAGTTTTACTCATTGTCATAAACATTCATATACTGGTAATACTGACCATGTTACCAATTTATCTTATACACTAACCTCTTAACATATTATTTAAAAACATTTAGGTAAATGGGTTACATAATACTATTGGTAGTATTAGTATTAATAATATCTTTAATAGATGTCTAGTATAGATTTTGAAGAACATTCCGGTGTTTATTTTAAATGTAAAGCCTGGTTAAAATCCAGAAAATTCATGGAACATTAATTGGAATATTCCATTTTATTAATCTTGCAAACATTTTAATCTTTATCAGATCTGAAAATTGGGTTTACATTTATATTATCTGGATTTAATTTCCAAGACAAATATTTAATGAATACTTTAATTTAATGGATTTGATCCTTTCAAAATCTTATACAATTTTTATTCCTATTTAACATGTCATTCAATGTTTTATTTCATTTAATTGGGGGGTGTAGTCAAATTTTTCCCAAGGTTATTGATGTGTTAACTACACATCCTTATATATCATTTTCTATATAATTTTTTGGGGAAATTATATATATTAAAGCTACCGAATGTGTTATCAACACACATGATATCGTGCCCCTAAACGTATGACTAAGTTAACCATCAATATAATGATATTTAACGTGTTTGGGTTGATAATAGGGTACAATAATGATTATAATTGTACTGTGGATGTCTGTTGTGTTTTAAGGTGTGTATAATCAATTTATAGAATAAAGGAGGTTGATGTAATGGATACAACAGAAATTATTGAAGGTAAAGATATTTCTGTAGAGAGAACAGGCGAAGAGGATCGAAAATTACTCTTTAAGGATGACCTTTGTGCAGCCTGTGGTCTCTGTGAAAAGATATGTCCTGTGAACGCCATAGAGGTACAACCTACTGGTGCTATGGTAAGAACAGAGCAAGATGTAAGCTCTATTGACATTGATGAGAATAAGTGTGTTCTGTGTGGAATGTGTAGTTGCATTTGCCCATTCAACGCATTGGACATGGAAATAGGTGGAGAATCCATAAAAACCATGGACGCTTATCCTCAGTTAATTAAATCTGCAGAAATCCAGGACGACACATGCATATACTGTAAAGCATGTGAAACAGCATGCCCCGCAGATGCTATCACCATTGACCGGGAACTCCCTGACCGGGCAAAACTGGTTACCGGTGAAATCGAAATAGACAAAGAAACCTGTATAGACTGTGGTATATGTGAAGAAATGTGTCCAGCAGATGCCATCACAATGGAACACAAATTACCAACATCCGATGACCCAACAGTATCTTCAGACATAAACGTTGACAAAGATAAATGTGTCTACTGTTTGATTTGTAAAAAATCCTGCCCAGTGGATGCTATAAAGGCAGTGTGCAGATCATGTTCATACGGGGACTACGATCTAAAACCAGAAGATGCTGAAACCAAAGGAAGTTCTTATGTTGATGAAGAACTTTGTGTGAACTGTGGATGGTGCCAGGATATTTGTCCAGTAGATGCAGCAACCGTAACCAAACCATTCGAAGGAACCCTGGAACTTAATCAGGATCTCTGTCAGGGCTGTGAAACATGTGTAATGGTTTGCCCCTGCAATGTTCTATCATTCCCCGAGTCATCTGAAAGTGGTTCAAAACCTGAAAAATTACATAAGGACGAAAAATACTGCATATACTGCGGAGCTTGTGAAAAATCCTGCCCAGTTGATGCAATTAAGGTTACCAGAACCAATATCAACAGCACACCAATAAAATCCAAATCATGGCAAAAAGCCTTTGATTCCGTGAAAAACTAATTACGAGGTAAAAACATGGCAATAGGACTTAAAGTATACCCTGAACTTTGCCACGGATGTGGCAACTGTGTTATCGCCTGTCCAGTGAACGCTTCCAGGAGTCCTGAGATAGCCGGTGGAAAAGGACCAACCGATGATGTGGAAATCATCATGATCGTGGAAGACGGCGAAATACAAATCAAAAATTCCAATCTGTGCGGTAGATGTGGAACCTGCGTGGAAAGCTGCCCAGTCAATGCAATAACACTGGAGGATTTATAATGAATGTTATATTAAACACTGGAAGAACCGTATGGCAGGGACAAGCCATCGAGTCCGGTAAAGACCTTCAGATGTATGTAGATGCCGCTGCCATCTGTCACATGAACCGTGAAATGATGGATCAGATGGGAATAGAAGCAGGAGACAACATCGAAGTACTATCAGATTTCGGCGATGTAGTGGTTAAAGTAGTAGAAACCCATGAAACCCTACCTCCAGGAATGATATACATTCCCATGGGGCCCTGGGCTAACCGGGTAATCGACCCAGATACAGACTCTACAGCCACACCCCGATTCAAAAACATACCAGTAGAAATCGCTCCAACCGCAGAAGAAGTACTGGATATGCCAACTTTGATGAAAGTTTACAAGAAATATAGCTAAACCATCATAAACCAATAATAAGGAGGATTTTCCTTGGAACACATAATCAAAAATGGATTTGTTTACTGTCCACAAAACGGCGTTGATGGAGAAAAAATGGACATCTGCATCAAAGACGGGAAAATTGTGGAACAGGTAAGTTCAGATGCAAATGTGATAGACGCCGATGGCAAAATAGTAATGCCAGGTGGAGTCGATCCTCACACTCACATTGCCGGTGCAAAGGTCAACGTGGGCCGAATGTACCGTCCTGAGGATAGTAAAAGAGATGTTGAAGCCGGACAATCCGGAGGAAGAGCAGGAAGTGGATTTTCAGTTCCATCAACCTTCATGACCGGCCAAAGATACGCCCAAATGGGTTACACCACAGCAATGGAAGCAGCAATGCCTCCATTACTGGCCCGACACACACACGAAGAATTCCATGACACACCCATAATCGACCACGCTGCTTACCCATTATTCGGTAACAACTGGTTCGTAATGCAGTACCTTAAAGATGGAGACATCGATGGATGTGCGGCCTATACCTCATGGCTCTTAAAAGCCACCAAAGGTTACACCATAAAAATCGTGAACCCCGGAGGAACTGAAGCATGGGCCTGGGGAGGAAACGTACACGGAATACACGACCCAACACCCTATTTTGACATAGAATCTTTCGATATAATCAGGGGATTGGCAGAAGTTAACGAAATGCTGGGACTACCCCACGCCATACACCTCCACTGCAACGACCTGGGACACCCAGGAAACTTCGAAACCACCCTGGCATCATTTGATGTGCCAAAAGGAATCAAAGCCAACCCCCAAACCGGAAGCCGTGATGCAGTACTATACGCAACCCACGTGCAGTTCCACAGTTACGGTGGAACAAGCTGGAGAGATGTTGTCTCTGAAGCACCAACTGTGGCTGATTACATCAACAAGAACGACCACATAGTATTTGACGTGGGACAGGTCACCCTGGATGAAACCACCACCATGACTGCTGACGGACCAATGGAATTCGATCTGCACAGCTTAAACGGGTTAAAATGGGCTAACTGTGATGTAGAGCTTGAAACTGGTTCAGGACTTGTTCCGTTCATCTACGCAGCACGAGCACCAGTACCTGCTTTACAATGGGCTGTGGGAATAGAACTCTTCCTGCTAACCAAAGATGCAGGAAAAGTATGTCTAACCACTGACAGTCCAAACGCAGGACCCTTCACCAGATACCCAAGAGTAATCAGCTGGTTAATGAGTAACAAAGCCAGAAAAGACCTCATTGATGGTGAACTCCACAAATGGGCCCAGAGGAAAAGTAGCGTAGCCACCCTTGACCGTGAATACAGCTTCCTGGAAATCGCCCAGATAACCAGATCCACACCAGCCAAAGTCCTGGGTCTATCAGACACCAAAGGACACCTGGGAGTAGGAGCTGATGCTGACGTGGCTATCTACAACTTCAACCCAGAAACACAGGATCAATCCGTAGATTACCGTGCACTTGAATCCGCCATGCAACATGCAGCATACGTATTAAAAGACGGTCAAATTGTGGTCAAAGATGGTACAGTGACCAACCCAACATTACGTGGACGTAGCTACTGGGTGGACACCAGTGTGGATGAGACCATCTACAACGAAGTACTGGCTAATGTGGAAAAAACATTCAAACAGTACTACTCTGTAAACTTTGCAAACTACCCGGTGCAAGACGAATATCTTCCACACTCCGCTCCAGTTAAAGGGGTGATGCAATGATTACCTTAACACCAAAAGAACAACCAGAAGTACCTATAGAGATCGACACCATAACCCCTGATTCATTAGCTGGTAAATCCCTTGATGAAATAAAAAACATGCCCATCTTGCATGGTAATGGTCAGGTACCATTAGCTGAATTCTTCGAAGTTGAAGGAGACGCAGGTGCCACAGCTGCTGAAACCAAAATCCTCATTGATGGTGATGTTTCCCAGACCAAACGCATAGGGCAGGGAATGACCGCCGGTGAAATCACAGTCAAAGGCAGCGTCAATAACTACGTTGGTGCTGAAATGGAAGGTGGATTAATAACCGTGGAAGGCAATGCCAAAGGATGGGCTGGACAAAACATGAGAGGCGGAGAACTGGAGATATTGGGAAACGCCGGTGACTACGTTGGATCAGCCTACCGAGGAGACTGGAGAGGTATGAGTGGCGGTAAAATCACTGTCCATGGAGATGTCAAAAACGAAATCGCCGAATACATGAACGGTGGTAAAATGGTCATCAAAGGAGACGTGGCCATCATGCCTGGAATCCACATGAACAACGGAGTCCTGATCATAGAAGGTAACGTCATAGCCAGGACTGGGGGAGAAATGGCTGGCGGAACCATTGTGGTCAAAGGTATCATCGACGAATTCCTGGCTGGCTTCGAATACCTTGGTGTTGAAAAAGACATAGAAGTCGAAGGAGAAGTCATACCCGGAGCATTCTACAAATTTAGAGGAGATTACGCAATAAAAGGAGCTAAGGGAACTGTTTACGCTGCAGTAGCGGGTAACGCCCACATAGCTCCCTAGAATGGAGGGATAATCATGGAACTTGTAAAAAACGTGGTGTGCCCCTTCTGTGGAACACTATGTGATGACATCATCTGTAAAGTGGAAGACGACGAAATCGTCGGAACCATAAACGCCTGCCGGATAGGACACAGTAAATTTGTCCATGCCGAAGGTGCAATGCGCTGGAAAAAACCCCAAGTAAGGGATGAAAACGGCGAACTTGTGGAAACAACCTATGAAGATGCTATTGAAAGGGCTGCTCAAGTCCTGGCTAAATCAAAACGACCATTAATGTACGGATGGAGCTGTACTGACTGTGATTCTCAAGCTGTAGGTATGGACTTAGCTGAAAATACCAAGGCTGTTATTGACAACACTGCATCTGTATGTCACGGACCATCAGTACTGGCTCTGCAGGACGTAGGATACCCTATTTGTACCTTTGGAGAAGTTAAAAACCGTGCCGATGTGGTAGTATACTGGGGATGCAACCCCATGCACGCCCACCCACGCCACCTCTCCAGGCATGTATTCTCCCGGGGATTCTTCAGGGAAAGGGGCCGATCCGACCGAACATTAATAGTGGTGGACCCCCGAGAAAGTGACTCATCAAAACTGGCTGACATACACATTCAGGTAGGATATAACCAGGATTACGAACTCCTGGACGCAATAAGAGCAGCCATGATGGGCCATGAAATCCTCTACGACGAAGTAGCTGGAGTCCCCAAAGAAGACATTCAAGCAGTAGTAGAAATCCTTAAAAACGCCCAGTTCGGTATCCTCTTCTTCGGAATGGGAATCACCCACACCCGGGGAAAACACAGGAACATCGACACAGCTATTATGCTGACCCAGGATCTGAACAACTTTGGTAAATTCACCCTCATACCCATGAGGGGACACTACAACGTGACTGGATTCAACCAGGTTGCTACCTGGGAAAGTGGATACCCTTACTGTATAGACTTCGCCACTGGAATACCAAGGTACAATCCTGGAGAAACGGGATCTAACGATTTACTCCAGAGCAAGGAAGCAGATGCCATGATGGTCATTGCATCCGACCCTGGTGCCCACTTCCCACAGAAGTCCCTACGACGTATGGCTGAGATTCCAGTTATAGCCATTGAGCCACACCGAACCCCAACCACCGAACTGGCGGACATCATCCTACCTCCTGCTATCGTGGGAATGGAAACCGATGGAACTGCCTATCGTATGGAAGGTGTGCCCATCAGGATGAGGAAAGTTGTGAACTCAGATCTACTTTCTGACCAGGAAATACTGGAAAAACTCCTGAAAAGGGTAGTTGAACTCAAAACAGCATCCAAATAAGCCTAACTAGGCTTATTTTTTTCTTATTTTTTCTTAGTGGTCCTGATTTTTTTTAGTATAAAAATATTCTTGAAAATGAAAATAATATAATATTGATTATTACCCAAATAATCTATTCAAATCCTTATCTTCTAAAATATCTTAAATTAATTCCTAATTCTCTAAATAATTCTTTTCAATCTAACAAAAGTTTCATAGTAAGGAGCTCCATTTCCCTGGTCACTTACCAGATCAGGTGTCAGAATGTTTACACACTTGTTATATTTTCGCCATCCACCCCTATGAGTGAGAACGTAATCAGTTCTAAGGCCATCATTCTCCTTAACTTTAACTAACAGTTTGCCCTGCCGGGACTCAAGCCAGACTTCTTCACAATCTTCAATATCTTTTTCTTTAAGAACCTTAGGATGGACCTGTACCTCAAGAACACCCATTCCATGTTCCTTATCAGGTATTTCTGAACCTATCCAGTCTCGGGGGCTAACTGATAGTAATCGAAGGTTAAATTCATTATTTAATCCCAATTTTTCGTTTAATTTTCTGAGATTTTCAAAATCAAGTTCAGTTGGGAATTCAAATTTCCCAGATTCAGTTTCGAATTTTCCATCAATAAAAGGAGTTACTGGGGCGGATGGGAATCTGTAAGGTTTTTTTAGAAGTTCTTCCAGAGATATTCCCTCATGTATTATGGGTTCTGCTAGTTTGCCCAGCCATTCACGTGGTGATCCTGCCATTTCCTCGCCAAATCCAAGTTGCACTGCTAATTCCTGGAATATCTGTAATTCGGATCTAGCCTCACCACATGGTTTGGTAACTGGGTTAATGGGTGATATCCAGTTATGACCATAGCTTCCCACTAGATCTTCATCTTCCAGAAAACTGGTTGCAGGTAAAAATAGGTTAGCCACATCAGCAGTATCATTTAAGAAATGATCAACCATTATAACATCATCAACACTTTCAAATGCCTTTTTAACTTTGGATGAGTTGGCCAACATGGCCAGTGGATTTCCAGCAGTGACAAATACGAGTTTAATGGGAGGATCTTGCACCTGGAGAATTTCTTCACCAACAACTGGTATGGATAGTTTCCTCTGATTATGTGATTGATCATCAAGGGCATACTCATGGCTGAAGTATCCGTATTCATCAAAACCATGACTAACACCCCCACCACTTTTCCCAATATTTCCGGTGATGGCCGCCAATGCATCAATAAGACGGAAAGTCAAATGACCCTGACTGTAACGTTGCAAACCCCAACCTAAGATGATACTACTGGGATGATTTACTGCGAATAATCTTACCAGTTCATACAGTTCTTCTAGGGGGATATCGATTATTTGGGAAAGCTCATTCAGGCTGTAATCATTCAGTAACTCCTGGTAATCCTTGAAGTATTCGGTATTCTTGTTTATGAATTCTTCATCAAAGAAACCTTCTTTTAATATTATTTTGGCAATGGCAATGGCCAAAAAACTATCAGAGCCTGGAACCGGCTGTAGGTGAATATCAGCCCTGCGTGCGGTTTCGGTGTTCACTGGATCAATAACCACCAGTTTAGCACCTTTCCGGCGAGCCTGGATAATGATCTTCCACAGATGAATATCGGTAACTGCAGGATTTCGACCCCAAACCAATATAACATTACTATTAAGATGATCAATTGGATCATGAGATATTCGTATTCCCATATCCATTTCCTGACCCGCCTGCCCTGTTCCTCCACATATTGATCCGTAAAGGGTGGAAACACCACCTAATAGATTAAAAAAACGACGATTAATAATTCTAAGGGCAGTACGGGCTCCGTAGCCCTGATAGTAAAGGATGGATTGGCTCCCGTAGTTTTCACAAGCATTCCTTATTTTACTGGCAGCCATATCCAGGGCTTCATCCCAGCTTACCTGCACCCATTCACCATCTTCCTTCTTCAATGGATGCAAAATTCTTCTATCACTGTAAAATCGCTCTTTTAAATAGTTTTTGGTATTTTTGCAGATAAAACCGCTGGTTATCTCATGTTCAGGGTTCCCACGTAGTTTAACAATTCTTTCATCTTCTACTTGGGCGATGATACTGCATGTTCCTGGGCAGTCGGCTGTACATGCTGTTAAAACTTCCCTCATAACAATTCTCCGATAGGACTCCAATATTTCAATATATTCCAATACGAATAATAATGTTTGAAAAGTTTCTAACTGGAATATTGATATGCTGTAGTAAATAGAATCTACTTATTTAATAGATCTACTCATTTTAATTGTAGTTAATTAATTTTCATATCCAAAACATGATATTAAGAGATATTTATTGAAAAAAATAAAGAATCCCTTTGAAGGGATATAATTTAATTCTCTTTTTCGTGTACTTTATTCTGTTATGTTTATGGCTGAGCTGGGACATAGATCCTGGCACATTTCGCATAAATTACAGTCTTCCCCTGATTTGGTGATTATTTTATTATTTTCCAACTGAAAAATTGACATGGGACATGAATCCACACATTCTGCACAGTCACTAGCATCACATTTATCATGATCAATTTCTATTCTGGGCATCTTCTACCTCCATTTTCTTATTTGATTTTATCTCCCGGATAACCGAAGTAAGGTAACCGGTTATAGCATTAGTTATAGTCTCTTTTTTTGATTCTACTACTTCAATTCCAATTTCCTGTAATTTTTGACGGGGTTCATCACCTATTCTTCGACAAAATACTACTCGGCAATCTTTTAGAATTTCCAAACCTCTTTTCCAACGATATTCATGATCGTAAATTGGTTTTTTACTTTTTTCCCTCAATTCTACAAATTTTAGGCCTCCTTTTCCCATCTGGAAGATGAGGAAGTGGTGTGCCTGTCCGAAGTGTTGGTCTACTGTCTCACCATCGCTAGAGGCAACTGCGATCTTCATTTAGTCCTCCAGGGGGGATCATTTTGTAAATAAGTCTTTAATATTCTGATTTCCCCTTTTGATTCATGGATTTGATTATCTTTTTTCATCATCTTTTTCATCATTGATCTGGAATATTTAGGATAATTGCGGCTTTAGGACATATCTCTATACATTCCTGACACATTTTACAGTACACTGGGGAGGTAACGGTTACAACATCGTTGATTGTGAAAACATTATTAGGGCAGACATATGCACATTTGGCGCATTTTGAACCTTGGCAACGGTTTTGGTCTAATATGATGTTGATCATACCCTCATTCTCCCTTAATATCTATTAATTCACATAATTTTTAATTAATTCATTTAATTCTCAGCACCATCCATTAACTCATAACCTGCTTCATCATAGTAGTGCTGGATGATGGTGTTGGTGAGCTGGTCCAAAAGATTTAAACTTCCCTTGTAACCTAAAATACGGATTCTCTGGGCACCAACCCTGTCAAATATTGGAAATCCTACTCGGAACAGTGGAATGTTCTCATCGAGGGCTATTCGGGCCCCGTAAGAGTTTCCTATCAGGAGATCAACTCCTGTTTTTTTAACTTGCTGCTGTAAGTCGTAGAGATCTCCACCATTGATTATCAATGGGTCATGTCCGGTTCGGGACATGATCTGTTGAATGTCTGTACTGAATTTGTTGCTTTTGGTTCCTGTGGCTATAATAGCCGGTTCCATACCCATTTCAGTCAGGAAACTCACCATACCTGACACTAAATCCGGGTCTCCGTAGATTGCCACTTTACGCCCGTAGTTATATGCCTGAGAATCAACCAAAGCATCCAGTAATCTACCACGGTCGCGTTCCAATACTGGGGGAATGTTTTCAACATCTTCCAGAGAGGAGAGGGTGCTAATGAATAGATCAGTGTTCTCCAGTCCCACCGGGAGGGGTAGTGTGACATGGGGAACACCAAATCTTTTCTTCAGGAAGATCCCACCAGAATCTGCATGTTTTGATAGGGTTAAAGTAATTTTTGAATTGGCGGTCTGTCTAATTTCATCTAAAGTTGTTCCACTTGATGGTAAAAATTCTATAGATCCATTTAGAGGAGCATGGAGTGATTCTGAGGTATCCGTGAGGATAATGTTATCCAGTTCCATAAGATGTAGTATATCTTTAACTTCCTCCACATCTGCGGGGGCCAGGTTTCCAGGGATGACATTGATCACATTATTCTTATCACTTGATTCAGGGGATAAGGCCAGGCTTTCTAAGAGGGATTTAATGGTTTTATCATAACCTTCAATATGAGAACCACTGTAACTGGGCGTTGATATTGATAGTATGGGAGGAAGCTCTTCGCTATGATCTTTATAAGATTCATGGAATTTCCTTATTATGCCCTTCACATCATCCCCAATGGTCTCAGTGAGACAACTGGAGGTCACCCCAATCAGGGTGGGATTATACTGTAACTTCATGGTTTCCAGGGCCTTTAGGAGGTTTTTTTCGCCTCCATACACCACTGTACTCTCACTCATGGATGTGGATGACACGTTAATTGGTTCCCGGAAATGACGACATAACTGGAAGCGCATGTAGGTACTGCATCCCTGTGAACCATGTATAAGGGGCATGGCACCTTCAATACCCAGAAGAGCCTGAACAGCACCCATAGGTTGACACATTCTGCAGGGATTGATCACTGCGAATTTTTTTTTATTATTCTCCGGTGATTTTCCCGCTGATGTAACATTCTCTGGGGGAACATTCTTAGTAGTACTGTGCAACTACATCACCTCTGGGGAAATTTTTGGTTTTGTTGAACATCCTTTCACGGATTTTTTGCCTTTCATTGGGTTTTCAGACTTTACTTTGCAGTTAGATTCCCTTTGACTTTTGGCATTAAACATTGTCTTTGATTTAAATGGATATTTTAATGGATTTTTAAAAACCGAGCCGTTTATGCTGGGGGTGTATTTCCAAACTGGACTTGAAACTGCCCGATCCACTTCCCTGGCAAAGTTAAGGAATCCTTGGAAACCAGCAAAAGAGCTGATACGGTCATGGTTAAAGTCGCAGAAAGCCACTCCCATTTTCAGTGACATGTATTTCTCTTTTGCTCCTGAAACCAGTAGATCTGGTTGATATTTCTCCAGAAGTCTGGCCAGTTCCATGGCATTGGCATCATCCACAATGAGGGTTCCATCTCTCACAGTCTCTTTTATTCGCTGATAGTCTTCAGGCAACCCATTCTGAGTTCCGGTCATGAGTACTTCCATTCCCAGCTCCTCGAATGCTCTGATGAGAGACCAGGCTTTATTCCCCCCTACATACACCGCAACTTTCTTACCAGTTAAACGTTGACGGTAGGGGATGATGGCATCTTTAATTCGATTGGTTTCAAATTCAATGAGATTTTCCGCTGCATCCATCATTAAAGGGTCATTGAAAAATTCAGCTATGGATTTGAGGGATTTTGATGTTTCTTCAACTCCGAAGAAGTTTACTCTGACTTGGGGAATACTGTAACGTTCTTCCATGGAATCGGCCAGGTAACGGGATGATTTCTGGCACTGTACCAGGTTCAGATGAGCCAGATGGGCATTGGCTATTTCTTCAACCCGCGAGTCTCCAGTAATCACAGCCTGGATGGAAACTCCAATTTTTTCCAGAAGTGGTTTTATAGCCCAGAGATCTCCAGCCACATTGAACTCTCCTAAAATGTTAACACAAGTATCATTAGTTACCTGAGAAGTTACCTGAGATTCTAGTACATCATCTTCTGAGGCAGGATCTTTTTCAAAAGTTTCCCTTTTCTTTTGGAGAGGTTTCTTCCCCTCCTTTTGGGGAGGGTTAACCTTCTTTTGAGGAGTTTCGGTACCAATGAGATACTCTAGTAGTGCATCACAGGCAAGCTGGTGTCCTAGTGATTTATTCACGCTCCTGAAACCTTCTGATTGAACGGGTATAACCCTTGATCCGGTGATTTCAGTTGCTTCACGGCAAACACTTTTAAGATCATCCCCAATTAATCCCACCACACAAGTGGCGTAGACGAAAATGGCAGAAGGCTTGAATAACTGGTTTAATTCGATGATGGTTTCCAGGAGTTTTTTCTCGCCTCCGAAGACAATGTCCTTCTCCTGGAGATCCGTGGAGAATCCATTACGATAGAGTTCAGATCCTGAGGATCTACTTCCCCGAATATCCCAAGTGCAGGATGCACAACCCAGGGGACCGTGTACCAGGTGGATGGCATCGGTTATAGGCATTAGAACCACCCGGGCCCCACCATAGACACAGGATCGCTGAGTTACCATTCCCGGGACACTGGCCTGGTTACACGCAGGAGTAGATTCATTACCCTCTTTTTTGATGCACATGTGCTTCTTTCGAGATTTCAGGGTACTTATCACCTCTTTTGGTATTTCAGGAATCTTAATATCTGGCAAATCCAGGGAAGAAATCACATCTTCATCCCCTTTTTCAGGGTTATGGTGAGATTTATTATTCTTTTGCATTAGATAACCGTTAATTTATATTTATTTCATTTTTTTAGCTACGTTCATATCTTTTTTTACAAAAATTTAAAAAAAAATATTGACTTATTGGGGTCACTGCTGTAACTTCCAGTGTTCTTTGTCATAATATTTTTCAAACACGGTATTGGTTATTCTGTCTATTAGGTTAACAGAACCGTTATATCCAACAATAGGAACCCTATGGTATCCTGCTCGGTCATAAACTGGATATCCAACTCTTACCAGTGGGATATTCAGGTGTTTGGCAAATAACCTACCATCAGAGTGACCGATCATCAGTTCCACAGGATCTTCTTCTAACCGAACCTCTAAAGCTCTTAGATCGCTTCCTATCATAACATCTACAGGTTCATCAGATTCTTTGGCTACTTTTTCCATTTCACTAACGAATTCAGGATTTTCAACACCAGTACAAACCACAGATGGAATCATTCCCAGTTCACATACAAAACGGGCTATCCCTGCGCTTATGGCGGGGTCTCCGAATATGGCTACTTTTCGTCCGAAAAGATATCTTGAGGCTAGATCAGCCATTGAATCGATTAATAATCCTCTTTCATCTAGTATGGAGTCTGGAATTTCCAGATCTGTGAATTTCTTTAAGTTCCTGAGGAACTGATCAGTATTTTGAACCCCTATGGGTATGGGACCCACTGCAGCCGGGACATCATATTTTTTCTCCAGTGAAAGGGCACCAGAACCAGCATATCCAC
Organism: Methanobacterium sp.; assembly: GCF_016217785.1. Taxonomy (NCBI): domain Archaea; kingdom Methanobacteriati; phylum Methanobacteriota; class Methanobacteria; order Methanobacteriales; family Methanobacteriaceae; genus Methanobacterium; species Methanobacterium sp. The sequence continues at coordinate 10,175 of NZ_JACRGA010000025.1, read as the reverse complement.
ATAAAGATATGGTTCCAAGGCTGTTTGAAGAATCAGCTATTTCTTCAACAGTTGTCCCTCCTTTAGGATAGAATGGTCTGGTTTCTGTTGCCGATGGTCGTAGTGGAGAGTCGAAAGGATCGGATATATCGGTAAGTACAATACCCTCAACTCCCATTAAACTCATAATATGCTTTATTTCTCTGACATCACCCGGATTAACCATTCCCGGAATCATGTTAATTTTTTCATTAGCATCTCCCGGATCCTGTGCCAGGTTGGTGACCAGGGCTTTAATGGCATTATCATAGCCTCGAAAATGGTTTTCCACAAAACTGGGAGTGCTTATTGGCACAATTTTTATTTTTCCCGCTTCTTTTTCTCCCATTTTTTTCTTCAGATCTTCCCGGGCTATTTTAATGAAACCTTCCATGTCATCTCCAATAATTTCACTGGAACAGGTGCTTATGGCACCGATCACACTTGGTTTAAACCGAACTGCTAGATTTCCAATACCGGATATCAGGTTTTTTCTCCCACCAAACACTGCAGCATCTTCGTGAAGTGATGTCACCGCAATTTCAGATGGTTCACGGAAGTGACGGGAGAAAGAGTACCTGACAAAGGTGGAGCATCCTTGAGAACCGTGGACTAATGGGAGTCCTCTTCTTATCCCTGCAACTGCGTACATGGCACCCATGGGCTGGCAGGTAACCAGAGGATTAATCACCGCTGTTCGATCCCTTTTCATTACATTAGCACAGCTCATTATAGGACCTCCTCTTGTGGTTCTGTTTTGGGAGCATTTATCTCCGTTTCCTGCTTTATTTCTTCTATTTCTACCTTTAATTCTTCTTTATCCTCTATTGTTTCTTCAAATTCCAGCATATTCCACACTGGGCTGTAAATAGATGCATATATGTCTTGAGCCAGGTTCAAGAATCCTTCAAAGCCCATGTAAGGTCCATTTTCATAGGAATGGATTAAAACGCAGGGAACTCCCAATTTATGGGCTATGTACTTCTCTTTTATGCCTGAGAGGATTATGTCTGGTTTGTAGACTTCAATGATCTCCTCAAGTTCCAGTGAGTTAGGATCGTCTATTATTACGGTTCCTTCGCCTACACGTTCTTTAATCTTTTCATATCCATCTTCGTGTTCAAACATGGTTGAAACGGCAACAGTTTCCATTCCAAGGTGTTCTTTTAATGGTTCAGGAAGATGCCAGTTTTTAGGTCCTCCTGAAAATACCCACACAGTTTTACCTTGAAGTTTCTCTTTATAGAAATCTAATTTTGGCTGTATTTCTGCCATTTCACGTTTTATGAGTTTTTCAGCGTTTTCTTCAAGCCCAAAATGTTTGGCTACTGTCATCAAGTTTTCTGCACAGTATTTAGGTCCGAAAAAGTCCACTTTAATGTAGGGGATACCATATTTTTCTTCGATTAAGTCGGCAATGTAGGTGGCTGATCTCTGGCACCTTACCAGACTTAATTTAGCCCGATGCATCCAGCATATCTCGTCATGACTACAATCTCCAGTGAATTTGGAGAGTAAGTTAATTCCAATTTCGTCAAAGTACTTTTTTAAGACCCACAAGTCTCCATCTATGTTGTATTCCCCGATAAGGTTAATATCATAAGGTGTTGTCTCTGGAGGTTCTTTAGTGCCCACTAATTTGTTGAAGAGGGTTAAATTACCCACATGGTGCCCTTTAGACTGGGTAGGGCCTGAAAACCCAGGAGCATTGAATGCTATCACATCTTTTCCAATTTCTTCGGATAGTTCTTTGGCCACTGCATCCATATCATCCCCTATAAGTCCGGTGGTACAAGTGGCGTAGGTATAAATAGCGTTGACGAATGGAAATTCCTTAGCAGCTTCCAGGATGGATTGTCTGAGTTTCTTCATTCCTCCGAAAACCACATCGGATTCTTTAAGGTCGGTACCCATAATGTATTTCAGGTTGAACTGGTCTATGGGGACTTTATCTCCATTGGGAAGATCTGGTGAAGTGGGATATCTTTTACTTCCGCAACCGTATGTGGTACATCCTACTGGGGAATGCACTACGTGGATCACGTCTTTTACGGCTCCAGTTATAACACCTTTAACTCCTGCAAATGCACATCCTCTCTCGGTCATACATCCTGGAATGGTGGTTGTATTACATTTTGGGATTTCTTCGGTTGGATCAGCTAAATCTTTCACATAAGTATGTTTTTTTCTATTTGGAATGTCTTTATCCACTTCAAAAAGTTTATGGGGCATTTTTACTCTCCTAAAATGCTAAATTCTCCGTTATTTTTTTTTATTGAATAATTTTATCTTATTATCTCCTGTTAAGCATTAATCTTAATATAAACCTAAATCAGGGCTTTTGTACCTCGTTCATTGGTTCTTACCCTCACTGCCTCATCCACAGGGCATACAAATAATTTACCATCACCATTTTGCCCGGTCTGGTTAACTCTCATTATGGCTTCAACAATTAAAGAAACGTCTTCATCAGGCACGATTAGTGATATGAGTCTTTTAGGTATGTATCTCATACTTCCTTCTTCTTTTAGAAGGGCTTCGTTTTGTATGTCGAAGGATACCTCTCCAATTATTGCTTTTTGTTTTCCTCGCCCCATTACTCTTTGTGCAGTCATTGCAGGAAATCCAAGGGCGTTTAGAACATCCTTAGTTTGGGTCATTTTGTTGGGGCGGATAATTGCGATTATTTCTTTCATTAAATGCACCGATTTTTACAACTGGTTATTTTAACATCTATTCTCAGATATTCAGAGCTATTCGATCAATTTATATAATTTACCAGTTTTAATCTCATATCTTCCTATAAATTAAGTTAAAGTTCACTACTGCGTGTTCTTACGGTGTATGCTTCATCAACTGGGCTTATGAATATTTTTCCGTCACCAAAACTCCCGGTGAATGCAGATTCATTAATTAAATCCACAATTTGTGGAGTGGCATCGTCTTCTGCAACCAGTAGAATCATTGTTTTGGGTAGTTCATCGTAGTAGATCTTATCCACCTGAATACCTTTCTGTTTCCCACGTCCAATGACATCCATTTTGGTTAAAGCCACATAACCAGCTGATGCTAGTGAATCAACTACCTCTTCGGTTTTATCCGGGCGTACAATTGCTCTAATCATTTTCATTTTCTAAATCACCATTCCAAGTTAAATTTTAAAATCAATTGATGAAGTGAACTGAGACTGGTTTATTCATCTAATCGACTAAACCGTATTTTACAACAAGTTCTTCCAGTTCATCCATGGTCATTGGTGTTGGAATTACAAAATTCTCGTTGTTAATTATTTTAGTGGCCAGTTCATTGTATTCATTAGCCTGGTTACATTCCTCATCAAACTCGATCACTGATTTTTTGTTGAATTCTGCTTTTTGCACAATGTTGTCTCGGGGGACAAAATGGATCATCTGGGTTCCTATCTTTTCACAAAACTCTTCCAGGAGTTCTTTTTCTCCGTCTACGTTTCGGCTGTTACAGATAATTCCTCCCAGCCGGACTCCACTTTGTTCTGCGTATTTTACCATACCTTTACACAAGTTGTTGGCGGCGTAAAGTGCCATCATTTCTCCGGAGGCTACCACGTAGATTTCTTCTGCTTTACCATCCCTGATGGGCATTGCGAATCCTCCGCACACAACGTCACCGAGAACATCGAAGAATACGAAGTCATTGTCTTCATAGACTTTCAATTGTTCCATGATTGTTATGGCGGTTATAACTCCCCTTCCTGCACATCCGACACCAGGTTCAGGTCCTCCGGATTCAACACACTTTATTCCTTTGTAACCGGTGGACATAATTTTGTCCAGGTCCATACAGGCTTCTTCTCCCTCTTCCCGGAGGGTGTCCATCATGGTTGTCTGCATTTTCCCCCCAAGGATCATTCTAGTACTGTCCGCTTTGGGGTCACAGCCGTGTATCATCACTTTCTTATCATGGAAGTGTGCCATGGCTGATGCTGTGTTTTGCTGAGTTGTAGACTTTCCAATTCCACCTTTACCATATATTGCTATTTTTCTTACCATTTTGACCTCTCTTGTTTGGTTTTCTAATAAATTTAACCGGAAGAAGGAAACATACTTCCGACAACTTACACTTGGAAACCATCTTATATAAATGTTCTGGTTCAGAACAAATTTTCTAAAAAAAATCTATTTATAATAACAAAAAATAGTTAAATATTTAAACAAACCATTACAATATCTGACAATAAATCTATAACCCTCATCTATATCTATTTTATCTCATGATTAATTATTTTAATGATATTTAAATGGTTGTTTGCAGAATTTTTAAGGAATGCAGGCCTTTCTCCCCCCAATATCTAAAACTTTCACATTTATGCCGTAAATTTGTTTCATGTTTTCGGTGGTAATCACATCTTCTGGTTTTCCAATGGCAAAGAATCGTTTTCCATCCATAAGGGCCACTTGATTGGCGGAAATAAAGGCATGATCAGGAAAGTGAGAGGACATTATCACTGATAGGCCATCACTGGCCAGTTTTTTAATGATATTGAGAGTCCTAATTTGATTACCAAAATCCAAGTGGGAAGTAGGTTCATCTAGAATAAGAATACTGGGTTCCTGAGTCAAAACTCGGGCAATGAAAACCAGCTGCTGTTCACCACCACTTATCTCAGTATAAGGTTTATCCTTCATGTACTCAATGTTAAGAGATTCAAGGGACTCTAGGGCAATCTTATAGTCTTTATCCGAAGGAGATTCAAACATGTCCAGGTGGGGTGATCTGCCCATTAGCACTACGTCCAGAACGGTGAATGGGAAGGTTGAATTATGAATCTGGGGAATATAACCGATCTTTTTGGAAAGATCTGCCCTGGAAAATAAATTCATATTCCTGCCATCAACCAATATCTCTCCAGAATGAGGATTCATAAGACCAGTTAAACATTTGATTAAGGTAGTTTTACCGGTACCGTTGGCACCTAAAATACAGAAAATGTCTCCACTGGAAACACTAAAATTTATATCCTCAAAAATATTGTCATTATCATCATAAGCAAATGAACAACCTTTTATCTCCATAAGATGGTTCATACCCACACCTCTTTACTTTTTCTAAGAAGATATAAGAAGAATGGAACTCCTATAAGTGCGGTAAGTATCCCTATTGGGATTTCAACTGTGGTAAGTGTTCTGGTAATATCATCGATCAATAGAAGGAAGAAAGCACCAGTAACCACACTGGCAGGCAAGAGAATTTTATGATCGGGCCCCACGATCATCCTGGTAACATGGGGTATAACCAAACCTACCCAACCAATAATACCACAAATACTAACTGATGATGCGGTTACCACAGTACAGCACAAAATTATAATGGCCTGCAGTTTTTTAGTATCCACGCCCAGGGTCTGGGCTTCATCCTCACCCATTGAAATAACATTAATCCGCCAGCGGATAAGAAGAAGGATTACTATTCCTATTATAACAGGTATTCCCATCATAACCAGTTTTTCCATGGTCACCGCTGAAAAACTCCCCAAAAGCCAGAAAACTATGGTGGGGAGTTGTTGGTAAGGGTCAGCAACGTATTTGGAAAGGGCGATCAGGGCTCCGAAGAATGATTCAATGGCAATACCACATAAAATAAGGGTGAGTATGGAAGTTCCCTTAAAAGTTCGGCTGATAAAGTAGGTAAGTCCCACAGCAATCAAACCACCGAAAAAAGCGGAAACCTGGATCAAAATAGTCCCTACTGATAATAATATGGCTAATGATGCAGCAAAACCGGCACCGGACGAAACCCCTAGTTTATCAGGTGAAACTAGTGGATTTCTAAATAATCCCTGGAAAGATGCCCCGGCAATGGATAAAGCAGCCCCCACTAACATGGCAGCCAGTATACGAGGTAACCTCACTTGGAAGATAACAGTCTCCATTGATGATGAAACTGTAGAGTTAATGGGCAGTATTTTGGAAACCATGGTAATCATAACATCGTAGGGGGGGATAGGATACCTTCCAACTAAAAATGAAAGGAAAAAGAGGATGATAAGAGGGATACATAGCAATAATGTTATGGATATGTTATGGGTTGTGATTATATCCCTGATTTTTCTCTTGAGCATGTGGTATCACTCTTGCTAATTATTTGTATATTTGTATGGTTGTTGTTGGCTTTGGTATGGTATTTGTTGGCCCATTATGGGTTGATGTATAGAAATGGATTCAATATTCGAAATTGGCACATAGTTTCATTGGACTATAATTTCAACCCAGATGATGTGATTATGGAGTTTAATTCATCATCAGTCAGGTTGTAATAATAGAAACTGGAGTAAAATTCTTGGGTTAGGTTTTTCAGGTCCATGTCACTAAATTTATCAGGGTAGAGTACTTTGGCTGTCCAGGGTATTCCCAGAATGGTGTTAGCTCCGGGAGGGTTTTCAAACCAGTTAAAAGGCGAATTTGGAACTAAATAAACCTGTTTATCCTGAACTGCCTTCACATTTTGCCATAGTGGATCAGAGTAGACATTCTGGTAGAAAGTCAGGTCACTGACTATCATAATATCTGGATTCCATTTAAGAACCTGTTCAATGGATACCCCTACCGTTCCCTTGGTTACAGGAACATCAGCCACGTTTATGCCGCCACATATATCTATAAGCTGGGTATGAGAAGATCCAGATGGGTTGGTCATTAAACCAGTACTATCCCGGGCGTAGTAAACCCGTTTTTTCTCACTTTCAGGTATGGAAGCGGTTTTACTGGTGACTTCACTGAGCATTTTCTGATGGAAGGACACCAAATTACTGGCTTTTTTCTCCTCCCCCACTATTTTGCCAATGAAAGTTATGGAATCATCAATGTTGGTGAGATTGTTATCTCCTTCTACATCCAGAAGAGGAATCACTCCCAATTTTTCTTGCATGTCATTTACATCATTAACTGTTGTTCCGTGGCCCACAAAAACCACATCAGGGTTCATAGATATAAATGTTTCATAGTTAGCGTCTTTCTTACCCCCTCCCAGCACGGGAAGGGTCTGATATTGGGTGTCCATGTACTTGTTTTGCGCTGCACTTCGATTGGAATCCCACCCAATTAACTTGTTTGGTGCCAGCATATACAACATCACCGTAACTGAATTAGAAAATGATGCCACTCGACTAACATTAATTGGAACTTGCACATCCCTGCCCAGCATATCGGTGATCTGGGTCTGGTTCCCTGAATTAGTCTTCAAAGTACTGGTATATAATGCCAAACTACTGATGATGATTAATAACATCACTACGATTATAATGATTTTTTTATTCATAAAAACCTCTCAATTGAGATATAAAAGGTCATATTTCCTTTTATGCTCTGAAATTATTAGATAAATACCTTTTTTTAGTTCCTGAAAATTATTGGCTTATGTTATGATTAAATTTAGGCTAATTGTTCATAATATCAGTGGATATGTATATATACACATATCATTATAGTAAATAAAAATTTTCCTAAAAAAATCTCTAATATTGGAAAAAATTAAAGGGGGTATTAAAAACGGATAAAATAAAAATAATTGTAGCTATGGTAACAACTTTTTTATTGGTTTTTGCAACGGCAGGTTCAGCCTTTGCCGGTGCAGATATAGCAGTTTCTTTTGATAAAAGTACCGCAAATGTGGGTGAACCGGTGGTGATGATAGTCACCATAACCAACACAGGTCCTGGTGATTTAAGTGATATAAAGGTTTTAGCACCGATACCTACCGGTTTGAAATACATGACCAGTACCACTGGAACCACTAAAAATCTTTACAACTCCAGTACTGGTATATGGCAAGTCGACAACCTGAAATTATCTTCCAAAGAAGGAGGGAAAAAAACCCTTAATATCACCATGGAAGTGCTGCCAGAACTAGCTGGGAAAACAATAACTGCGAATGCCAGTTATCAAAGTGTGACTGATAGTTCAGGATCAGTTCCATTAAAATCAGCCCAGAGTCAACCTCTAGTAATTGGTAACAATGGAAATGCCAGTGCCAACACCACCTCTGCCGCTGCAACTGATACACCCTGGGGTATATATGCACTGGTGATAGTTGCCATTGTAATAATCCTTGGTGCGGGATGGTACATGATGAAAAGGAAATAGACATTCATATTTCCTTTTTTTAGGAATTAATTATGACATGATAAAACCTCCAATAAATCTAATAATGGATTAAAATAAACTCTGAAGTACTAAAATCCAATAATTTAGCATTTAAATCGTGAATATAAGATAATATCCTAAAATAACAGTAATAACTTTATTAATATGTCAATTCTCTTTTGAAGTGATACTGATGAAGTATTATGTTGTTACAAATTAAAATAATGAGGGATGCCTATGAAAATCGTTAAATTAATGTTAACAGTCTTGATAAGTGTTTTTTTGGTATTTTCAACTGTAGGATCTGCATTTGCAGGTGCAAACATTGCTGTTTTATTCAACACCACCTCGGCAAAGGTTGGTGAAGAAGTTACCATGACCGTTGTCATTACCAATACTGGACCTGGTGATCTGACTGATGTAAATGTTTCAGCACCGCTACCTGTGGGGTTGGAATTTTTAACCAGTGGCACAGGAACCACCAAAAATCAATATACTAAGGATACGGGCCTTTGGCAAGTGGATAACTTGAAATTGACTTCCAAGGATAAAGGAAAGAAAACACTAACTCTAACTGCGGAGGTACTCCCAGAAGCTTCAGGAAAGACATTAACAGCCACTGCAGTATTTTTAAGTGTTCGAAACAGTTCCGGAGACTTACCTTTAAAATCTGCTCAAAGTCAACTAACCATTGAATCAAATAATACCAATAAAGGGGATAATACGGAAAAAACTGGAAATGCAGGATCCACAGTGACTTCCAGCAGTTCAAATCCAGTAACTGCAGTTTCAGTCTCAAAAACCAGTTTAGTTGCAGCTAAACTTAACGATAATAGCACCAATAATTCTAGTAATCCACTAAATTTGCCACAGGAAACCCCAGCCAAAGCTTATGATGTGTATAATTCTACTGAGGATTCCAATACCCAAATCCCCATGAGCACCTATGCTATTGTGGCCCTGGTTGGAATTGGAATTCTGGTGGTTGTTGGATATCTACTGGGAATAAAGAAAAAAACATGATCTCAATTATTTCCATTTTCTTTTATTTTCACAACAAAAATGAATAACAATCCCCTTAATAATTTACTATTTATTCTTCAAATACTATTTTTCTTCAAATTATTCCCTTCAATTATCTTATTAAGTTATCATTTTCCTGATAAGCTTGATAAATACCAATAAAGGTCTATTTGAATATTAATTTAATTAGAATTAATCTTTAATGTATTTAAGGAACTAAAAAAAGAAAAGGGGAGGGATGATTTATTTTTTCCTGTTCAGGGCTATACCACTTCCAATACAGAGAATACCGAGAATTAATCCTGCTATTGGCATTCCGGTGGTTTGCATAGGTATGGTTCCTGCTTGGATGTTGGTGGTGGTTGCTGCGTTGACGGTGTTGGTGGTTGGTGTTATGGTGTTGTTGGTGGTTGCTGCATTTATTAGTAGTGATCCGATGTTGTTGATTAGTCCGGGGTTGTATCCGGCTACGGTTACGGTTGGTAGTATGTTGTATGTTCCAGCGCTTTGTATGTTGAGGTTGAGCCATAGGTATGGGTCAACTCCGGCTGCTACGTCTCCTACTGTCCAGGTTAGTGTTCTTGTTGTTGGGTCGTAGTTTACTGTTCCTTGGTCTACGTTTGCGCCTGCGTATTCTACTCCTTCGGGTAGTACGTAGGTGAATACTATGTTATGTGCGTTTCCGGGTCCGTTGTTTCCTAGTTTGAAGGTGTAGGTTACTTTGTCACCGACTGTGGGGTTGGTGATGGATGGAGTGATTTGTACGTAGACATCGGATTTGATGTTGTAGGTTTCGGTTTGTACGGTTCCCTGGTTTCCGGCTGCATCTATGGCCATGAATTTTAGGGTGGTTGTGGTGTTGATGTTGATTGGTCCGGTGTATTGTGTGCTGGTGGTGGTTGGTGTTGTTCCGTCGGTGGTGTAGTAGATAGTGGCTGTTTCATTGGGTGTTAGGATAACGGTTTGTGCAGTGTTGTAGTTACCGCCGGTTGGGTTTGCTTGGACTGTGGGTGCTGT